>JALZVU010000087.1 GCA_023301795.1 Granulosicoccus sp. | reverse complement strand
GCCACTTTCTTAGTAGCTACCTTTTTGGAAGCAACCTTCTTGGAAGCGACCTTCTTTGCAGCAACTTTCTTTGTGGCAATCTTCTTGGACGCGACTGGCTTGGGCGCCACTTTCTTGGTGGTCACTTTTTTCGACGCCAAACTGTTCTTGGCCGCCACTTTCTTAGCCGTGGTTTTTTTACTCTTTGTCGTAGCAACAGCGTTCTTGCCAGAAGCTGCCTTTTTAGGATCAGCCTTAGCAGCTGTTGCCTTCTTTTTGAGGGTCGTTTTCTGAACCACAGCCTTTATCGCGGCTACCTTTTTGCTCGCAGCTTTTTGCACTGCAGCCCTTTTGGTTGCAATGTCACGGCTCCCAGCATTTTTAGCCACTGCCCGAGTGGCTTCGACCGTCTTACTCACAGCTTTCTTCGCCATCGCTTGAGTAGCTGCAACTGTCTTACTCACCAGCTTCTTGCTGCTCACCTTCTTGCCGCTCACCTTCTTAATATTCGCCTTCTTACTCAAAGCCTTCTTGGCAACAACTTGCTGGGCCGCCACTTTCTTATTCACATCCTTCTTGGCAGCTACCTTCTTGCTAGCAACCTTTTTACTCGCCACTTTCTTAGCGACAACTGCCTGAGCAGAAGATTTTTTGCTCTTGGCTTTCTTGCCAACAACTGGTGCAGCAGCGACTTGTCGCACCACAGCCTTCGCACTCACTGCGGCTTTTTGGACTGCCTTCTTGCCTTCGACAATCCTCTCAGCTACCGATGTCCTTGGCGCAGCTTTCTTGCCGGTGCGCTTCGTAGCAGTGGCGGCCTTACCAACAGATTTCTTACTGAGCGTTTTCTTGGCGCTCACTTGGGTGGTCGATGCGCTTTGAGCTACTGCCTTCTTGCCAGCGATCTTTTTACCAGCGAGCTTCTTGTCCTTGGCAGTATTTCGATCTGAATCAGATTTAACAAACGCTTCGTTAGCCGCCTTCTGACTCACCGTGTTGCTATCAGTAACGTTCTCTCTGGCTGTATCACTCGCAGCCTGACTGTTGTTTTGAGCAGACGCGTTTAGAGGTCTGCCGTCTTCACCAACCTCGACGGGTTGTCGCCCTTCTGCCTTGTTTTGTAGCTCCAGCGCTTTTTTAGCTGCAAATCTATCTTTGCGTTTCTGATCGCGTCGCTTCTGCTTGGCTTTGCGCTTTTGTTTCCGACGCTCCTCAGCACTAACAGTCTGGTCGGTCTTGGCCATGTCCCCAAGCGTGGGCACAGCGGCCGCAACTGCCGGCTGCGGCTGACCCCGTCCCTTCTTAACGCGCTTGCCTTTGCGCTTGTGTGCCCCGTCAAACGCAGGCTTACCAGTCGATGCCGCCTGTCCTGCCTCCTCAAAGTCAATCTTTCGATCTTCCAGATTCACAGCAGCGACACGCACTCGAATAGGATCACCTAAACGATATTGCCTACCCGTACGTTCACCGATCAGGGCTTGTGCAGCTTGTTCAAACTTATAGTAATCGCGGGATAGATTCGTAATGTGAATAAGACCCTCAGTGTGAATACCGACAAGCTCCACGAACAAGCCAAATGATGTGACCGCAGAGATAACGCCATCGAACTCTGAACCCACATGATCCTGCATGTATTCGCACTTCAACCAAGACACCACATCGCGAGAGGCGTCCTCGGCACGTCGTTCAGTCATCGAACAACTTTCGCCAAGAGCGACCATAGCGGCCGGCGAATACTGGTAATCCGACGCTTTACCGCGTGAGATCGCGTGCTTGAGTGCACGATGCACGAGCAAATCAGGGTAGCGCCGAATCGGTGACGTAAAGTGCGCATACTCATTCAGCGCCAACCCAAAGTGACCTTCGTTTTTAGGTTGATAAACCGCTTGCTGCATAGAACGCAACATCACGGTTTGTATGACGCTTCTGTCCACGCGATCTGCAATAGCGGCGGCCAGAGCAGCATAATCAAGTGCACTCGGCTGATCGCCACCACCCAGACCCAGTGATCGCAACGCCAGAAACGAGCGCAGATCCTCTAGCCTGTCGGCCTTTGGCCCCGCATGCACGCGATACAACGCCGGTATCTCTTTCTCCTCAAGATAGGCGGCAGCCTGGATGTTAGCCAGAATCATGCATTCCTCGATGAGCTTGTGCGCATCATTTCGCTGGATGGGCACAATTTCCTTGATCTTCTTGTTCTCATCAAAAACGATATGGGTCTCATTCGAGTCAAACTCGATGGCACCTCGTTCTCGACGTTTGGCTGCAAGCACCTTGTACAATTGGTGCAGCTGCTCAATCATGGGCACCAGAGGCGCATGCTGTTCACGCAGATCTGATTGCTCGTCAGTGAGCATTTCGTTCACTTGGTCGTAGGTTAGTCGGGCATGTGAACGCAGAATGCCATTGTGAAAGCGCGTCTTTTTGACATCGCCTTCGCCGCTCAACGTCAGCTCGCAAATCATGCACAACCTGTCCACATCAGGGTTGAGTGAACACAATCCATTGGACAGAACTTCCGGAAGCATCGGCACAACTCGTCCCGGAAAATAAACCGAGGTTCCTCGATCAACGGCTTCGTTGTCCAAGGCAGATCCGACTGACACGTAATGCGCCACATCAGCGATAGCCACCAGCAGGCGCCAGCCGTCGTCCAGTGGCTCACACCACACTGCATCATCGAAATCTCGTGCATCAGCACCATCGATCGTGATCAGAGGTAAGGAACGAACATCCATGCGACCTTCGGATGATGATGGCTCTTCCACCGTTGTCGAGAATGACGCTGCCTGCTCCAATACGCCCTCAGGCCATTCAACAGGAATTCCATGACTATGCAACGCTACATCAATCTCCATGCCCGGGCGTAGATGCTGCCCCAGAACTTCAACAACCTTGCCAACTGGCTGATGTCGGCGTGTGGGCTGCTCAACGATCTCCGCGACAACCATGTCACCGTGCTCAGCACCCTGCAGTCCGTCTTGTGCAATGAGTAGATCCTGATGAATCCGCTTGTTATCAGGCAGCACTACCGCCGTTCCACGATCAATCGACAGCCGCCCAACCAGAGACTTGTTGGCGCGCTCTACGACATCCACGATGCGACCTTCTTGACGTCCACGATGGTCAATGCCCGTGATACAGACAACAACCTTGTCGCCGTGCAATACCTGGCGCATCTGCTTGCCGTTGAGGTAAACATCTTTGTCACTGTCTTCGACAACAACGAAGCCGAAACCATCGGGGTGAGCGGTAATGCGCCCCGCCAGTAGATTATCGGCATCTACGGGCACCAACCCGCGCCTGCGATTCTGGATAAGTTGACCGTCTCTGATCATCGCGCCTACGCGCCGCCTCAACGCTTCCATACCGACATCGTTGCCGATGATGTCGAGTTTTTCGGCCAAGGCCTCAAAATCTACGGGTCCGGATTCTTCGCGCAAGGAGCTAAGAATAAATTCGCGGCTGGCAATAGGCTTGTCGTACTTGGCCTTCTCGCGTTGACTATGCGGATCGATTCTGTCATCGCCTTTCGGGGACTTATTGGCACGTTTTTTCTGTGACTTATCGTGGCTCATGCGCATCAAAGACTGGTAGGAAGCGGCAAGGGTACGTCAAACATAGCGATCAAGTGGCTTTTTGCAACAAATGATCGTAACTAGTGTTTGACACGGGGATAACTCTTAGCTATATTTCGCGCTCTTGATTACCGCAATCAAGCGACACTTCAATGCCGAGGTGGCGGAATTGGTAGACGCGCATGCTTCAGGTGCATGTATCTTAGGATGTGGAGGTTCAAGTCCTCTTCTCGGCACCACTTGTTTCTCAAACAAGTACAACAAAACGAATCAGCTGAATTTAAAATTCGTTTTTTCAGGCGTGACTTTCCCGTCTGCATTGGCACACCCATCGATAACATTCGCGTTAAAGCGTGTGTTTTTCGCTATGGATACCGGCTCATAAATTCACCTAGTCCTTCCAGAACAAGGATTGCGCAGCTGGCAAGTATTGCGCTGCTATGAGTAGCCAAGCTGGCCAGCGACACTCCAGACGCTGGCCTTCAATGATGTTACTTAACCCTAGGGTTAGTCATACGGCCAGCGAATGACAACATTTTCATTGCGCTCCGGCCCGGTAGATACCAGATGCACCTGCACTTCAGTTAACTCTTCGAGACGCTTGATATATTTTTGAGCAGCTTCTGGAAGTTGTTCCATCTGTGTTGCGCCAGCGGTATTGGCTTGCCAGCCAGGCATGGTTTCGTAGACAGGAACGCAACGCTCGAACTCGTCTGCCCCGATAGGTGGATGATCGATCTGCTTACCGTCAAGCTCATACGCTACACAAATACTGATGCTCTCTAGCGTATCCATAACGTCCAGCTTGGTCAGGCAAATACCGGTCACACCGTTAAGAATAGATGCCCGGCGCACAGCAACCGCGTCAAACCAGCCACATCGTCGCTGACGTCCAGTCGTCGCACCAAACTCGTTACCTCGCTCGCCCAGCTCTTTACCAACTTCATCAAACAACTCGGTAGGGAAAGGCCCTGCCCCAACTCGTGTGGTGTACGCCTTGGTGATGCCGAGCACGTAGTCGATAGACCCTGGGCCACATCCACTACCACTACAGGCAGCACCAGCAACCGTATTACTGGAGGTTACAAATGGGTAGGTCCCGTGATCAACGTCCAGTAACGTTCCCTGCGCACCTTCAAACATGATGCGATTGCCCGCTTTTCTGTGGGCGTGGATCATGCCCGGCACATCGTCAATGAGGGGAGCCAGTCGTTCAGCGTACTCTCGTGCGATTAACTTTATGGCTTCAGGATCAACCGGATCGATTCCATGCCCAGTCAAAGTACCGTTATGGTACGCACAGGCTGCATCAATTTTTTCGTCAAATCGTTCGAGCGCCAGCAGGTCCTGTACGCGAACTGCACGACGCGCCACCTTATCCTCATAGGCAGGCCCGATGCCACGCCCCGTGGTGCCAATGGCTTGCTTGCCCGCAGCCTTCTCACGCGCCTGATCGATAGCGATGTGATAAGGCAGGATAAGAGGACAGGCACCACTAATACGCAGCCGCTGCTCTACAGGCACACCACGTGCTGTCAGCATGTCGATCTCTTTGAACAGAGCATCTGGAGACACCACTACGCCATTACCAATTACGCACATGACGTTTTCGCGCAAAACCCCACTGGGTACAAGATGCAGAACTGTCTTTTCAGTGCCGATTACGAGCGTGTGGCCGGCATTATGCCCACCCTGAAAACGCACAACGAGAGACGCCTGTTCGGTAAGTACATCGACAATTTTGCCTTTGCCCTCATCGCCCCATTGCGTGCCAAGCACGAGCACACTGTTTGTCATTCTGATGATTTCTCTGTTTTCAAACTAAAGGGATTAGGAGAGCGTTTCGACAGTCCAACTGCCGTCACTCAACACTAGCTGTCGATCGCACTGGCTAGCCTTGGCATGCAATTGCGATCCCGGTAACGCACAAACAACGCGCTCACCGCGAGAACGCAAATCCTTAACCGTTTCAGCGGCACTCAGCGCATCCTCACTATCAACCCAAATACCATCCGCAGCCACAAGTAGTGGCTCTTCGATCGGATGATGGGCTAACGCCAACTGTATGAGATCACCGCTGAATCCTGTGGCAGGTCTCGCCTGACCGAAAGCTTCACCAATGGCGTCATAGCGACCACCGCGTGCTAGCTCACCGCCCGCTTTGTCGTAGAGAGAAAACAGGATACCGGTGTGATAACTAAATCCGCGCAATTCAGCCAGATCTATATGAATATTGATAGACGGATGTACCGCCTGTACTCGGGTGACGACTGCTTCCAGGTTATCCAGTGCAAGATGCACTTTAGATCCGGCACTGGCAAGTTTTGCCCGAGCATCCACTATCACGCTGTGGCAATCACCTGAGAGCTGCGTCAATGCATTGATGTGCGAACTAAATGCAGCTAGTAATGGCGTGTCTTTTTGCTCTAGCAGCAGGCTCATCACTTCTGGGCATGAGCCCCGAACAAGCGCACTGAATAATTGTCTCTCTACGTCTGCCTGCAAATCTGCATCTTCGATGAGTGCTCGATACACTCCCACATGCCCGACATCGAGCAACAGGTCATCCAAGCCAAGCCCGGCGCGCATGACATTGTCGAGCATTAGCTGAATGATTTCGGCATCGCTCTCGGGTCCACTATGACCAAACAGTTCTGCGCCAAACTGTAACGGCGTGCGACTGCTACCCGCCCCATTGGTGCGAGTCCGCAATACGCTGCCAGTGTAGAAAAAGCGGCTTGGCAGATCTCGACGCAATGCATGTGCATCCATTCTTGCCACCTGAGGTGTCATATCAGCGCGGATACCCATCGACCGACCATTGTGCTGATCAATAATCTTGAAGGTTTGAAGGTTCAGCACTTCGCCAGTGCCTGTCAGCAAGCTGTCCAGATACTCGATCATTGGAGGCATCACCAGCTCGTAGCCCCATCGGTAAGAATTGTCCATGATCTGCCTTCGCAGAGTCTCGACACGCCAGGCATCTTCGGGCAATAGCTCATTAACACCGTCAGGCAGTTGCCAGCGGTTCGCGCTCAAATCGTTCACAGGATATTTAACGGTTTATCGCACGATGGCGAGGAGGATGACGCCCACAATCATACTCGACAACCCGGCAATACGCAGCTGCGTATCTGGCAAGTCGAGCATTGCACGCACGGCGTCCTTGTACAGGCGTGGATTCAGGAAGGGCAAAATACCCTCAATGACCAACACGAGACATACGGCGGTCAGGATTTCTACCCACATAGCGTCACCAGCAAGACACAAACATGCTGCCGAGTAATGCAGGCGAAAGCAATGCGTCACAAAATGAAAAAGGCGCTCAATGCCTTACGCCAAACAGCACGAAAGGTATTGAGCGCCAGATAATCGAGCACTAGCGTTTCAGTATAACAACACTCAACGCTTGCCCGACAGCACTGAACTCAGGGTTTTGGAACCCCTGCTGAGCCGTTGAAATAACGGAAAAACTCAGAGTCAGGATCGAGGAGGAGTACATCGCCTCCGCCACTAAAAGCAGAGCGATAGGCACTCAGGCTTCGATAAAGACTGTAGAACTCTGGGTCCTGAGTGTACGCTTCAGCGTACACCCGTGCAGATTCAGCATCACCGCGACCACGTGTTTGCTCAGCCGTGGCATAGGCGCGAGCCAGAAGTTCTTCGCGAGCACGATCTGCTGTAGCGCGAATAATCTTAGCCTGCTCTTCACCCTCAGAACGAATTCCACGCGCTATCTGCTCACGGTCTTTCTCCATCCGTTGGTAGACAGACTCTCTGACGTCTTCAGGCAATTCGACTTTCTTGATACGCACATCAATAATGTCGATGCCTAAGCTTGCGGACTGCAAATTCACTGACGCCTGGATTTCCTGTCGCAAGGTCGACCGACCTGACGCTATGACTTCCTGGATGGTACGACGACCGAATGCATCCTTGACGCCCTCTCGCACAAACTGAGTAAGACGGCTGTTAGCGCGAGATTCGATACCACCCAGACGCGTGTAGAAAGCTTCCGAATCGGCTATTCGCCACTTGACGAACGAATCGACCATGACGTTCTTCTTTTCGCTAGTCAGCACTCTTTCCGGCTGGACATCCAACGTAAGGATACGTTTGTCGAACTTATAAACCTGCTCAAGCAATGGCAGCTTGAAATGCAGGCCCGGCTCGTAGTCAGCTTTCGTGATTTCACCCAAAAAGAGCTTGATCGCCCTTTCACGCTCATCGACCGTAAAGATCATGGTGCTGCCTAAAAGCAGCAAAAGAGCGGCTCCTACCAGGACCAAAGGATTAGCCAGCTTGTTCATCGGATGGATCCTCTGTCACGCGAGCGAAGGTCTTCACGGGTTGGCAGGTTCAGCTCACCAGGCAGGTCAGAAAACCTTGGAGAATCATTGCTACCACTGTTCAACGGTGAATCACCACTCATCATACCGCCACCACTAGAACGATTCTGATTGACGAGCTGATCAATAGGTAAGTACATCAGGCTGTTACCACCGTCATTGTCGACCATCACCTTACTGGTGTTACTCATGACAGTTTCCATAGCCTCCAGGTACAGCCGCTCACGTGTTACGGCAGGCGCTTTCTTGTACTCGGTAAGCAGTGACAGAAAGCGTTCTGACTCACCCAGTGCAGCCTGCTCAACCCGCGTCTTGTAGGCTTCGGATTCTTCAAGAGCACGTTGTGCATCACCACGTGCACGTGGCAACACCTGATTACTGTAGGCGCGAGCCTCGTTGATCGTGCGCTCTTTGTCCTCTCGTGCCTTGATGGCGTCAGAGAATGCTGCCTGCACCTGATCAGGTGGCTGAGCTCGCTCCAAGTTCACCGCAGTGATGAAAATACCTGTGCCGTAGTTGTCCAGCACTTCCTGCAAACCTCCCGCAGTAGTATTCCAGACCTCGTCCCGACCGGTTGTCAGCACCGACTCTAGAACCGTCGAACCGATAACTTCGCGGACAGCACTCTCCACAACCTCTTCTAACGTGCGATCTGGACCACGAACGTTGAAGATGTAGTCCTCAGCGCTCTTGATGTTGTACTGAACCGCGAGGTCGATATCAACGATGTTCTCGTCTTGGGTGAGGATCAGTTGATTAGTAAGACGCGCACTGCGAATTTCATCAACATCGATCTTCTCGATAGCTTGGAAAGGCCAAGGCACATGCCAATGGGGCCCAGGGGCTGTGGTTCTCACAAAAGCACCAAATTGTGTGACAACCGCTGCCTGAGCGGGCTGCACAACATAAATGCCTGAAAAAATCCATACAGCACCGAGGATTGCGACGACAACGCCCAGCCCTTTGGCACCCAGATTGCCACCAAATCCGCCCGGCAGACCGCTGCCCGACCCTGAACCGCGATTACCTCCACCACCGCCGGGTTTCCCGCCGGTTAAGGAATTCAACCAGTTTTTCAGGTTCTTTATGACTTCGTCAAGATCCGGTGGGCCACCGTTGTTGTTCTTTCGGTTGCCCCAAGGATCGTTGTCGTTTCCGCCTGGCTCGTTCCAAGCCATAAGGGTTTCTACTCCGTAGCCGTTTGACCGGCGATTGTATTGACCCCGAGCGAAGGACGCAACCTTAAGCAGGTAGCGACTCTCGATCGGGAACGATGTGTTCAACGTCAATGGGGTGTTCTCTAGCCATACGGGCAAATTCCACCTCATCAATATCAATTTGTGCATGAACTCTACCGTCTTCAAGCACGATTTCTTCTAACACGGCCCCTGCACTATACAGTTGTGCCCGCAATCGCCCTTGCGATGGCAGGAGCGTCATCCAACCTGCGACCCGAACTTGACTGAGACGTTCCCCGAGAACCCCAAGCAACTCCTCGATGCCATCACCTGTAATGGCTGACAACCAGATCGCTTGTGCTTCCCCGGACTCAGATCGCTCCACTAATACGCTATGACCACTTAAGTCGATCTTATTAAACACCATAAGTTGAGGAACATCTTGCGCACCTATTCCGGCAAGCACCTTATCCACTTCATCTCTACGCTGCTCTCTTTCAGCATCGCTATCATCAACTATATGCAGTAAAAGATCAGCTTCAAGGGTCTCAGTTAACGTAGAGCGAAAAGCATCCACAAGTTCATGCGGTAAATCGCGGATAAATCCGACAGTATCTGCCAACACAGCCGACACACCACCATCAAGGTCAAGCCGCCGCAGTGTGGGGTCGAGCGTTGCAAACAGCTGATCAGCGGCGTAGACCGTCTCTTGCGTCATCCGATTGAATAACGTGGACTTGCCTGCATTGGTGTAACCAACCACTGCCACTGTAGATATTCCTGACTTACCACGCTTGTTTCTACCCTGCTCTCGTTGCTTACGCACCTTGGCAAGCCGCTTCTTCAAGACTCGCACCCGCTCGTTGAGCAGCCGACGGTCGGTTTCAAGCTGCGTCTCGCCTGGCCCCCGCAACCCTATTCCGCCCTTTTGCCGCTCAAGGTGCGTCCATCCACGCACCAGGCGCGTTGACAAATGCACCAACTGGGCAAGCTCGACTTGCAGCTTGCCTTCGAACGTTCTGGCTCGCTGCGCGAAAATATCGAGAATCAGGCTGTTACGATCCAGAACCCTGACACTAAGCTCGCGCTCCAGATTGCGCTCTTGACTTGGCGAGAGTGTCTGCCCGAATAACACGACGTCCGCTTCGTGCTCTTTCAGGGCGAGCCGGATTTCTTCAATTTTGCCAGACCCGATGAAATGCCGCGCTGAGGGCTTGCTGCTCTTACCGGTGACGGTTTCCATGACTTCAAGGCCCGCCGAGCGAGCGAGCTCGACAAACTCTGCTCTATCGTCATCAACATCGATTTTGCCGCTCGACTGGATGGCACCAGACTCCGCTGGCACAGCGTGCGGCGATTTGGATTGCCGCCACTGGCTAATATCGATGTGCACCAACAGAGCTCTGTCGCCACTGTCTGGACGGTCAAACAAGCTGAGTAGTGCTCCTGTGCGGGCGTCGTGGAACCGAAACTAAAATACCCTACACCTCTATGTCTTCCTCACCAGGCATCACGACTTTGACCGGCCGGCTGGGAACCACAGTGGAAATTGCATGTTTGTAGACCATCTGATTAACCGTGTTTTTCAACAAAACAACAAACTGATCAAATGATTCGATCTGCCCCTGCAGTTTGATTCCGTTTACCAAGTAAATTGACACCGGTATTCGCTCTTTTCTGAGAGTGTTCAGGAACGGTTCCTGAAGAGACTGCCCTTTCGCCATTTCTTATATCCTTACGGGATGTGCTTGATCGCCGAGAACCTCATGTGCTTACGCACAGTGGAGTGCCCGGTCGTTTTGGGAACAGAGCTTTTATTGTGGCTGTCTGTGACTAAGCTGTCAATGAATAATGCGAACCAACGCAGTCTTGCCATACACGACGGCAGCAAACGTGGCAGATTCAGTCTTCGTTCAGCGCGCTGGCACTATTGTCTGCCTACGTTAGCTGAACATCAACATCACACTGAGAGAGAGTGACATGACGCAAACACCCCCAACACGAAGGCCCTTGCTGAACGCCAGACTCCTACTCAAAGCGCTGTTGATGACTGCGCTATCGATACCTTGGCAAAATGCGCTGGCCAACCCGGTAACGCAAGCAGACGATGCCACACCGGCACCTCGAAGTAACAACGTCTTTCTGAGCGATCAAGCATGGATCAACGATATTGGAACGCTGCTTTACGCCGATCCGGATGGTGACGGTTATTTTTCAGGTATTAGTTTGAGTATTGATGCTGACACCCCCTACAGCTCGTTTGAGGTGTTCGCCGCCATCGACATCATCACCCTTACATCACAATCGCAGGACGTATTAACAGAACGACTGCTCACCACCCGCAACTTCGACATCTACGGCTACAGCGGCAGCGACGAGTACCGTGTGGATATTGACCTGGTACGCAACTACAGCCCCGGCACCTACGCGCTGGAAATAACCCTGTTCGATGCCCGCACTGAACGGCTGATTGACCGGGTGGGAGCCAATGACTTCAGGAACTTGCGCAACCTTCCTTTAGAGTCTGAGGACAACGACACCTTTTTCACACCCGTATCAGAAAGACCTATTGAACCCGCCAATGATGATATCCGAGTGTCAGAATATGCGGGAGGCACAGGGTTTGGCATGATAATGATGGTGTTGGTGGTAGCTCTGGCGAGAATTTATCCAGCCTATCGCCAGCGAACTCGTGAATTAGAACGAAATTGAAGTCTGTAATCTGGCCAATCGCTGCTCGAAATGACCGCAGGATAACCCCTTAAACCCTATACTACGTGCTCTTATCGGGGTCTGGTAAACAGCCTCCCACACCAAGGAGCGCGCCTACCGATGGCTCAATACCAGAAACAACATCAGGACTCACTCGCTGACCCAAGCGGCTACTGGCTAAAGGCTGCACAGGATGTTCACTGGTTCAAACCGCCCACCATCGGCATAGACACCACTCACTCCCCTTTTAACGAGTGGTTTGCCGATGGCCAGATCAATGCCAGTTACAACGCACTGGATATCCACGTGCAAAACGGGCGTGGAGATCAAAACGCGCTGATTCACGACAGTCCGGTTACCGGCACCCAGACTACCTACACCTATCGAGAACTACTCGAGCAGGTTGAGCTGTTTACGGGGGTTCTGGCAGCCCGCGGCGTGAGTAAAGGCGATCGAGTGCTGATCTACATGCCCATGATTCCAGAAGCTGCCATTGCCATGTTGGCAACTGCACGCCTTGGCGCCATACATACCGTTGTGTTTGGCGGATTTGCAGCCAAAGAGCTGGCCGTGCGGATCGACGACTGCCAGCCAAAAATCATTGTGGCAGCCTCTTGCGGGATTGAGCCATCGCGCATTATCAAATACAAGCCGTTGGTGGATGAGGCGATCGATATCGCCAGCTCTACAGTAGAGTCTTGCATTGTCTTCCAACGCAACCAGTGTCCCTGCGATCTTATCGAAGGGCGTGATCATGATTGGGGGCAACTGATGAAAAACAGCAAACCCCATGCTGCGGTGCCCGTTGCCAGCACCGACCCTCTGTATATTCTCTACACCTCTGGCACCACCGGCGCACCCAAAGGTGTCGTGCGCGACACCGGCGGTTATGTCACTGCGCTCAAGTGGACCATGTCTGCCATTTACAACGTTGAACCCGGGGATGTGTATTGGGCCGCCTCAGACATTGGCTGGGTGGTGGGTCACTCATACATCGTGTACGGCCCTCTTTTTCACGGCTGCACAACTATCATGTATGAAGGCAAGCCTGTGGGCACCCCTGATGCTGGTGCATTCTGGCGTGTGATACAAGACCATAATGTGAAGGTGCTTTTCACAGCGCCCACCGCCTTTCGTGGCATCAAACGCGAAGACCCACAAGGCAAATTGCTGCATGACTACAACATCTCATCACTACAAGCCCTCTATCTAGCGGGTGAGCGATGCGACCCTGACACACTAAACTGGTCACAAGAGCACCTCAAGGTGCCTGTTATCGATCATTGGTGGCAAACAGAAACGGGCTATTCCATCTGCGCTAACTGTCAAGGCATTGAACCCATGCCTATTGTTGCTGGCTCTCCTTCGGTGGCAGTACCCGGATATGATGTGCAGGTCCTCGCCCCTGATGGCACACCACTGCCGCGTGGTGATATCGGCTCTATCGTCGTCAAGCTTCCATTACCGCCCGGTACATTTCCCACCCTGTGGAATGCTCGGGATCGCTATGTGTCAGCGTACTTCGAAGCATTCGAGGGCTACTACGAAACAGGCGACGCTGGCTATATCAATGACGATGGCTATGTTTTTGTCATGGCCCGCACTGACGATGTCATTAACGTCGCAGGGCACCGCTTATCGACCGGTGCCATGGAGGAAGTATTAGCCAACCACCCGGATGTTGCAGAATGTGCTGTCATGGGTGCACGCGATGAACTCAAGGGCCAACTTCCCGTAGGCCTTGTTATTTTGAATAGTGGATGTACCAAACCACACGATCAGATTTCAGCTGAACTAATCAAAAAAGTACGTGAAGACATAGGACCAGTCGCTGCATTCAAGTCAGTGGCGGTGGTCGAAAAACTCCCGAAAACGCGTTCTGGTAAAATTCTTCGCGCCACATTGCGAGCCATCGCTGACGATACGGACTGGAACATGCCAGCCACCATCGAGGATCCCAGCGTGCTCGACGACATTACCACCAGCCTGCGTTCACTAGGCTTTGCTCAGGGCAAAAAATGACCACCATACATACCCGACTTGACGAAAAACGAGCCGCAGCACTAGCAGGCGGCGGTGCAAAACGCATTGATGCGCAGCATGCTAAAGGCAAGCTAACCGCCCGCGAACGCCTGGCTGTCCTGTTTGATCCCAACACGTTCCGCGAATGGGACATGTTTGTTGAACATGACTGCCATGACTTCGGCATGCAAGACAATCGCGTGCCGGGAGACGGGGTTGTAATAGGCTATGGCCGTATTGATGGCCGCTTGATGTTTGCTTTCAGTCAAGACTTTACCGTGCTGGGTGGATCGCTATCGGCAGCTCACGCTCGCAAAATCTGCAAACTGATGGACCATGCCATGAAGGTTCAGGCACCGGTCATTGGTATAAATGACTCAGGTGGCGCCCGTATTCAGGAGGGTGTAGCTTCCTTGGGCGGTTATGCTGACGTCTTTCAGAAGAACGTTCTGGCATCGGGAGTGGTCCCGCAAATCTCCTTGGTAATGGGTCCGTGCGCCGGAGGCGCTGTTTACTCCCCCGCCATGACCGACTTTATTTTCATGGTGCGCGACACTTCTTATATGTTTGTCACCGGCCCCGAAGTGGTCAAGACAGTAACGCATGAAGAAGTCACTCAGGAGGAACTAGGCGGTGCTGGAACGCATACCAGTAAAAGCAGTGTTGCCGATGGTGCGTACGACAACGACATCGACACACTAATGCAAGTGCGGCGCTTTCTGCATTTTCTGCCGTCCAATAATCGTGAGACAGCACCCCGCCGCCACACCATGGATGATGCTGCACGCCAGATACCGGCGCTAGACAGTCTGATTCCTGAGAACCCGAACCTGCCCTATGACATTCGCGAGCTGGTAACCAGAGTGTGCGATGAAGAGGATTTTTTCGAAATACAGGAAGATTTTGCAGCCAACATCGTCATCGGCTTCGGAAGAATGAACGGCGATACCGTTGGCTTTGTAGCAAATCAACCGATGGTCCTGGCGGGCTGTCTTGACATTAATGCAAGCCGTAAAGCTGCACGCTTCGTGCGCTTTTGCGATGCCTTCTCCATCCCTATTGTCACGTTCGTGGATGTCCCTGGTTTTCTGCCAGGCACCGCACAAGAGTACGGCGGTATCATCAAGCACGGAGCCAAGCTGCTGTTCGCGTATGGCGAGGCTACGGTGCCAAAAATTACCATCATCACGCGTAAAGCCTATGGTGGAGCCTACGATGTCATGGCATCCAAACACCTGCGTGGCGATATTAATTACGCCTACCCTTCTGCAGAGATTGCCGTTATGGGCCCCAAGGGTGCGGTAGAAATTATCTTCCGTGCAGACAAGGATGACCCAGCACGCATCGAGGCACGCACAGAGGAGTATCGAGAGAAGTTTGCCAACCCGTTTGTAGCAGGCAGCTTAGGCTTCATCGATGATGTGATACGCCCACAAAGCACGCGAGCTCATATCTGCCGCGACCTGGATATGCTGCGCAGCAAGCAGCTAGAAAATCCCTGGAAAAAGCACGACAACATTCCTCTGTAGGCGATAAACACAATGATCAAGAAAATACTCATCGCCAACCGTGGTGAAATAGCCTGTCGGGTTATTCGAACAGCCAAGCGCTTAGGCATTGCAACGGTTGCTGTGTATTCGGATGCCGATGCACGTGCTCTGCATGTGCGCGAAGCTGACGAAGCCGTGCATATCGGTGGCAACGCCTCCGCTGAAAGCTACCTGCGCATCGACAACATTCTGGATGCAATCAAGAAAACTGGCGCGGATGCAGTGCATCCGGGCTTCGGCTTTCTGTCAGAGAATTCTAAATTTGCCAGCGCTCTGGCGGATGCTGGCATCGTATTCATCGGCCCTGGCACTCGCGCTATCGAAATCATGGGTGACAAGATAGAGTCGAAGAAGCTTGCTGATAGCTCGGGCGTGAATACGGTACCCGGTAGCGCAGACGCTATGGCAGATGCCGATGAAGCCTATTCGGTAGCTGAAAAAATTGGTTGCCCTGTAATGCTGAAAGCGTCCGCGGGTGGTGGCGGAAAAGGCATGCGCGTGGCCCAAACGATGAATGATGTGCGTGATGGGTTCATTGCCGCACAGAATGAAGCACGTAATGCCTTTGGTGATGACCGTGTGTTTGTCGAGAAATTCATTGAACAACCTCGACACATTGAAATTCAGCTGATTGGCGATGCTCATGGTAACTGCATCTACCTGGGGGAACGTGAATGTTCCATTCAACGTCGCCATCAGAAGGTCATCGAAGAAGCGCCTTCCTCTTTTATCAGCGAGGCCACGCGCAAGGCAATGGGTAAACAGGCTGTTGCGCTAGCAAAAGCGGTTGATTATCAATCGGCAGGCACAGTTGAGTTCATCGTCGATTCCAAAGAAAACTTCTACTTTCTGGAAATGAACACCCGCCTTCAGGTAGAACATCCTGTCACTGAGTGTATTACAGGCGTGGACCTTGTTGAGCTGATGATTGATGTGGCCAACAACAAGCCCCTGCCACTGTCGCAGAGTGATGTAAAAATTAATGGCTGGTCGTTCGAGGCCCGTGTTTATGCTGAGGATCCGGATCGTGGTTTTCTGCCCTCTACAGGACGTATCACCCATTACGCGCCGCCCGAGACACTCGAATCTGATAACGGTGCTTATACCCGGGTGGACACCGGTATCGATGCGGGTGGTGAGATCTCGATGTTCTACGATCCGATGATCGCCAAGCTGGTTACATGGGCGCCCACTCGCATGGAGGCGATCGAACACATGCAGGCCGCCATCGATGCCTATCGAATAAAAGGTGTGCAAAGTAACCTGCCGTTCCTGGCAGCTTTGTTTGCACACCCCTCCTTACAGTCAGGCGATCTGACCACGCAGTTCATCGAAGATCATTTCCCCGACGGCTTCGACAGCACCACCTTCGAGAGTAAAGCACTTGATGTCATGCCGTTGATTGCTGCGTGGATCGAATGGCGTTCACGCCTGCGAGACCATCAGGTGGTGAATGCGCCGGATGTTGCCACCTCCTCCGTCATGGCCGCCATCGGGTTTGATAAAAGTGATAACGATCTGGGTGAACATCTTTGCGTGTTTGACCAAGGTGAACAGGTTGACGTAGCTATTAACAAGTTATCCAGCATCGAAACCAACTGGGCACCAGGGGATTGGTTGTTCCATGCGTTTATCGATGACATCGAAGTACGGGTAAGTACCGAGCGGGTAGGCAATCGTTGGCGCCTGAGTCAGGGTGGATCGGTGCGTGAATTCATGGTGGTTGATCCGCATGTTGCTGCCCTGATGCACTATATGCCGGTAAAAGAGGCCAGCGATATGTCACGCATGCTGCTCTCTCCCATGCCCGGGCTTCTCATGAAAATATTGGTGAGTGAAGGTGATAGCGTAAAGGCAGGCCAAGACCTAGCCGTTATTGAAGCCATGAAAATGGAAAACACACTGACGGCGGCTGTGGATGGAACCGTTAGCAGCATTGTTGCCACGGTGGGTGCAAGCCTTGCGGTGGACGATGTCATCATCGAATTTGAATCATGATCAGCAGACTCAATCATGTGGCGCTGGTGGTCGACGATCTGGACAAGGCGTGCCATAGCTGGCAGCACCTGCTTGGCGCTACGGTATCTGAACCCCAGGCGCTGCCTGAGCACGGCGTGACCGTCGTGTTCATTGATCTACCCAACACACGCATCGAGCTACTCGAGCCTCTGGGTGACGGATCTCCCGTCAGTCGGTTTCTGGAGAAGCACACCGGCGGCGGCCTGCACCATATTTGCATGGAGGTGGCTGACGTGATCGCAGCGCGGGATGACTTACTGGCCAAGGGAGCCAGGATTCTCGGCGATGGAGAGCCAAAAATCGGAGCACATGGTAACCCTGTTATTTTCATGCATCCAGGCGACTTTCACGGCACGCTCATCGAGCTGGAAGAAGTGAAATAATCGCAGCACGGTACTGCGAGTGCTCCCGTCGACTTTAACGATCAGTAACACATGGAATTAAAGTGAAATCTGAACACTAACAGACACTACCTCTGACAGACTGTCTCGTATACTTCCCTTATGACATTATTTTTTATATTCGCAGCGCTCCTGGTCCTGCTCTCGTTAGGCTGGCTACTGGCCGGCCTATTCCGTAATAATCAAAGCGCATCCACGGATCAGGAAGCTGTCAACATCACCTTGGCTCGTGAGCGTGGCCAAACGTTGGACGCAGCATTGGCTGATGGATCCATTGATCAAGCCAGCTACGACTATGAACGTGAACAGTTGGAGTATGACCTCGCTTCTGACTTACGGCTAGACAGCGAGCGCACGCCACGCGAAGGTGGTCGAATCAGCGCTGCTGTCATCGTGGCGGTCTTTATCCCCATTGCCGCCGGTGCGCTGTATCTGCACCTTGGAAATCCTGCAGCCATCACCCAGCTAACCAGTGCGGCAGCACCGGCCCCCGTTGATGGTCAAAATGCCCCTGCCCTTGATGAGCTACTTCCGCAGATGGAAGAACGTCTGTCCCAGCAGCCAGACGATATCGAAGGGTGGCGCTTACTCGGAAGAAGCTATCTATCGGTGGGTGAGTTTGCAAAAGCCGGAACGGCCTTTCAAAAGGCTTTAGCGCTCGATGAAACTGATGTGCCTACCTTGGCACAACTAGCAGAAGCGATTGCCATGACCCAGCAGGGCGATCTCTCTGGCGAGCCATTCACATACGTAACCCGCGCCAATGAGCTGGATCCGGACAACGAACATGCGCTGTGGCTGCTATCCATAGCTCAACAACAATCCGGAGATCATGCTGCAGCCCTCCAAGGCTTTGACAGACTCGCAGGCATGGCCGGCGACAACCTTGAAGCTCAATCCACTATCGAGCAGATGCGTGTGCGCTCCGTTGACGCATTATCTGGTGAGACAGGTGTAGAGGCGGCTACAGGATCAGCTGAAGCTCCCTCAGCCGATTCTTCCGCCAACAATGTAGAAGCCAGCACTGAACAAACAACAGCTTCTGCAGAATCTGATAGCCAGCCTTCCATCCAGGTAACCGTTACCGCATCTGATACGGCTCGCACGGCATCAACAGACGATCAAATAGTGTTCATCTACGCAATTGCCACACAGGGACCACCCATGCCGCTTGCGGTAAGTCGACTACGTGTAGCCGATCTGCCCACGACAGTGACGCTAGACAACTCAATGGCCATGATTCCAACCATGACGCTGTCAGCGTTTCCGTCGGTCACCATCGGTGCACGAATCTCGACAACAGGCAACGCCACCGCACAACCAGGTGACTGGTTTAGCGAGGCGGACGATGTTGATCCGGCCAATACAGAAGCCGTGGACTTAGTCATCGATCAGCAAACTCCCTGATTAGCGGGTTCTAGCCTGGACTATCCTTGAATAGTCCAGGCTGACACTATCCAAAAATACAGTGTCTTGATACTTGCCTTACCATTGACCTAGCTTCGAGGATAGGGCTGCTACATCCTGAAAGTATAGGTTCTGCCTTTTTCATCAATATCGCAGTGCAAAGGCCTTCACACCGCATTAGGCTTCATCTCAACGGCCGCGAAACAACGCACAGCCGTCAACGACTTGCTTCGCAATCGAGAGATGAAAACATGAAAACACTACGTAAAATTAAAGTATCCCGACAGGGATTTGCGGTGAACGTTATCGCCGCAACATTGAGCATAGGATTAGTAGCAAACGCCAATGCTCAGGACATCCCGAATCTGCCAGAAAACATCAAGGAAGTTGGCTTGTTTGGTGAGGATTGGAGGAACCTTCAGTGGGTAGCTGAATTCTCAAGTTTTGAAGAAGTTGACCGAAAAGCCAGAAAAGCGGTGGTGACTGACAAGTTCAATATGCTGCCACAGGCTAAAGAAGACAAAGCCGACGAGTCCACCAAAGAAGAAGTCATCAAGCCCTTAGATCGTATTGATGGCGTGGCCGAATTTGAATTTTACGATATTGATTCCAGACGCACATTTGGCTTCAAAGCGAAACAAGCCGATTTAGCCGCGTTCTCCCGATTAATATCTGAAGAGCTTGATGAAAACTCCAACGGCGCAAAAGCTGTGTCAGAACTTGAAATGCAGTTGGAGAATGTGCGAAAAAAATCGTGGAGTAATGCTCATGATAGTCGCACACGCCGCGGACAGGCAGACGGCTACTCAGACACAAACAGCATTTACCAGAACTTTGCAAACTACGGCGGTTGTAGCGCAACTGTACTGAGCGCAACCCGCACCCGTATGGTAGCGCTTACTGCCGCACACTGTGTTTTCAGCTCTCAAACCAGTTTTAATTACTCGACACTTCAGCCGCGAAAGGACGGTAGCCAATCTCCCACGTGGGGTTCATGGACACCTTATGCGTTTGGCTACTACCCCGCATACATAAACAACAATTGCGAGGCAAACTTCACTGGCAGCTGCATTCAACATGACATTGCGTTGGTCATTGCGCGACCCAATACCGGTGCCCGTGCACCCAGTGGTATGGGATGGGGTTATAGAAATAAAAATTATCTCGACTCCAATAACAGCAAGTACCGACGCGGCTACCCGGGATGTGGTAGGTCACATAGCCCTCTGAACTGCAACGGTGATACGCTTTATGGGGACGGCCGCATGAGTGTTGGTGAGTTCAGCAGACAAGACAGTGATAACTGGAATCGTCAAATCCGTATGTCATCTGATTTGAATCCGGGCGACAGTGGCTCCGGACTGTACTACTACCGCGATGGCCGACCGTATGTGTTTGCAGTGACATCTGCAGAGCTTACCTGCTACGAATCCTGCACAAGTAGCAGACCAAATTTTGCCCGCCGCATAACGCCTCAGTTTTTCGACTTTATTAATAGCGTGGTCAACTAGGCTAAGTACTATGCTTCGTATCATCACCATGATGCTATGCATGATATCCGGATCGTTGGCAGTAGCCAGCGCTCCGGATATCACTTTCGCTGCGCGAATTGTCAGCTTTACGCCAACAGCTAAAACCTCAACCCTACCCCAACGTATGACATGCGTTGGCACGCTGATTCTTGATTCTGTGCTTATTACTGCCTCTCATTGTCTACCTTCAACAGTCCAGCTTCTCACCATTGTTTGCAACAAGAAACAACCTTGGATAAATGAGACACACGCAGTAGTTGAAACACAGCATCATCCTGAACAGGACATTGCATTATTGCGGTTACACACAGCCAGCAAATGCTCAGATACGGCTCAGACATTAACTATCGCCAAACCCGATAACAATCAACTGAACGCTTTTGATCACTCTAAATCAGGCCTCTATGCGCTTGATTTACTAGCAGCCCAGCAACACACTTTAATTGTCAGTGATCCGCTCTGCATGACCCAAGGGCATTCCGGAACGCCGGTATTCAGTCGTGATAAAGAAGGCGCAAGCCACTTGAGCGCACTACTGATCTCAGGCACTGATGAGTGTCCAAGCCTGCAGATACTGACGAAACTTGCACCATTAAGGCAGTGGATAGTAGGGTTTACTACC
>JALZVU010000086.1 GCA_023301795.1 Granulosicoccus sp. | reverse complement strand
ATTGAACCGCTCTTGCAGTGGCTTCAAACCGGCAACACTTCCAATATTAGGCACTTGAGCGATAGTGCCTGCCAAGTTGTTGAGTTCTGCTCTGAGTGTTAGCAGGGCAACCACAGCCTCACTACTAGTAGATGAAATACTGTCAGCTAAAACAACAAAATCAGCAGTCGTAGCCTCAATCAAATCGAGTACACGCTTATCGGTCTGATACAACTCAACATTCGCCGCAGCAGCAGTATCGGCCAACCTACCTGATGTTAGTAATCGTGAGCTAACCAGTTCGTAGATAGTATTGACAGTTCCACGGCGAGTACTCGCAGCCGCAAGAATACGCTCCGCTTCTTCAATTTTTCTTCCTTTTTCAAGATGATTCTGGAATATTTCTACAACGCCGTCTAATGACTGCATGACCAGACGATGCTGCTCGGTGGCCTCCTCAAGTGAGCTACTGTAGTCGATTAGAGGAATGCTTGAAGTAGTCTGCGCAACCAATTGCGCAAGCTCCATGGATTCAGACATCAACGGGACGCTATCACCTGTTATAGCGTGCAGAGAGTCAGACAGTCTTGAATAGGAATATAGGCCGATTGCACTGGCGGCTAATGTTGTCGCCATGACAAAGCCAAACGCAATCAGCAGTTTGGGCCGTATTCTAAAATTCATGCCTGTAGCGCTCACAGAACATATCTCATAGAATAAGACTCAGGCACACTATGGTGTATGCTCGGGAGCATTCACGCAACCTCTTCGTCTGCGCGATTCAACACTTCTGCACTCACCAGCTTGTCAATGGCCATAGTCAACAATAATGTGCCCTCTAGCTTATAGGCGCGTTGAATCAGCTCGCGTGCCATACCGCTCAAATTATCCGGTGGCGACTCGAAACTACCATCCGCCAGCTCAAGCACATCACCGATACGATCGGCCAGCAAACTAAAGGCGCCCAACGGTGTGCGAACAACAATGTTCATGGGATCTTCATCTTCACCACGATCAGGCAACTCTAACAACCGTCGTAGATCCACAGCGGTAACAATTTGTCCACGCAGATTTATCAAGCCCTTGACCACCGCAGGCGCAAGTGCCACAGGTGTGATTTCCTGGAATCTAATGATCTCCTGAACCTGTTCCACCTCTATTCCAAAATAGTATTTATCGAGATAGAACGTGCAATACTTTTGCAGGACTGGCTGGCTCATGCTACCTCTCCAAGTTCAACTATCAGATCACAGGTACTGGCTACAAATGAGCTGACATCAAACAGTTCAGTTACTTGACCATGAATGGCCGCAGTGCCCAACACACCTGCACGACTCGCCTTTCCACGAACCTCGAGTACCTCATCAACAACATCAATGATCTCTTTGACGACCAGACCAACCTGACGTCCTTCTTCCCCGAAAACCACCACCTGAATGAGCGCATTGTTTTCGTCTTCATCCGAATATCCTGCACGTCGCTCGTGAAGAAAGTCTGACAAGGCGACCAACGGTAAAATCTGCCCACGATACTGAACAACTTGGACATCGCCTGCCATCTCGGTCCGACTGATCTCAAATTGCTCGAGACGCGCTACTCGGCTAAGTGGTATTGCAAGCTTGCCTTCAGCGGGTGTTTTAACCAGCAGCAATGTTTCACTCTGTCCTGATTTTTCGGAACCGTCCGCAATACTTGTGGCAACTGAGCGTTCCTTGCTATCGCCCATTACCCTTGCTCGATGTCCAATACCCTGAGTGTCCAGAATAAGTGCCACACGTCCATCACCCATGATGGTTGCACCTGCAAATACCGGAATACTCTTGAGAGCCTCTGCCAAAGGTTTTACAACAATTTCCTGAGTATCATTAATTTGATCAACAACCAACCCGAAACGGCATTTCTCTGCCTGGAGTACAACGATATTCAAAGCCCCAGGCTCACGATCGCCGAGCTTAAGCTCCTTTTGCAAATATACAAGCGGGAGTAGTTGTCCTCGAAGTCTGTGCACTGGGCACCCATGAATATACTCGATGGCGTTTTCCTGCTCCTCCTCATCAATGCGTATGAGCTCGATAAGATTCACTTGTGGAATGGCAAAGCGCTGTTTACCAGTAGACACAATGAGAGCGGGAACAATAGCAAGCGTCAACGGCACACGAATCTTAAATGTAGTGCCACGTCCTACTTCTGTATCCAGATCAATCGCTCCACTAATCTTCTCGATATTAGTCTTCACCACATCCATACCCACACCACGACCTGATATGTTGGTAACAGCTTCCGCCGTTGACAGGCCTGGCAAGAAGATCATTTTGCAGATTTCCTGATCGGTCATCTTGGCGCCCTGTTCTGCAGTAATAACACCGTTCTCAATGGCCTTTTTCTTGATTTTATCTGCGGGTATACCGCCCCCATCATCGGAGATCTCGATATGTACCTGCCCCCCTTCATGGAACGCCCTCAGCAGCAACACGCCTTCTGCAGGCTTGCCAGCAGCGATTCGTTGCTCAGGAGTTTCTACACCGTGATCAACAGAGTTTCTAACAAGATGTGTTATGGGGTCTTTCATGGCTTCAATAAGCGACTTGTCTAATTCTGTCGACTTACCTTCCATTTCAACGCGTATCTGCTTGCCACAAGCACGTGATAGATCTCGAACCACTCGAGGTAGCTTCGCCCAGATACTGTGAATTGGTTGCATACGCGTTTGCATGACCCCTTCCTGCAACTCACTGGTAATAAGGTTTAACCGTTGGGCTGCAGCCACTACTTGAGTGTTTTCATGCGAGCCAACGTATTCCACTATCTGATTTCTAGCCAGTACAAGCTCACCCACCAGATTCATTAGAGAATCCAGAACCGGAACATCGACTCGTATGCTAGCTTCAACCACGGCAGCCGGCACTTGAACCTCACGGGCTTTGACTTCCGCAGGTGCAGGATCAGCTTTATCGCTGGCAGGGTCAGGAACTATGGCCTGAATCTCTACAGGTTCAGGTGTAACCGGCTTGTCACTGGGGCCACTAGCGCGGATGCCCTCAAGGGCCTCTTCGGATCCGACCGAGCCG
>JALZVU010000085.1 GCA_023301795.1 Granulosicoccus sp. | reverse complement strand
CGCTGCATCTGCAGGTGATAATACCGAAGGCACTGAAGAGATGTCTGGTGATTCGTCCGATGCAGACGCAGATGCAGATGATGCAGATGATGCAGATGATGCAGATGATGCAG
This sequence comes from Granulosicoccus sp., assembly GCA_023301795.1. GTDB lineage: Bacteria > Pseudomonadota > Gammaproteobacteria > Granulosicoccales > Granulosicoccaceae > Granulosicoccus. The sequence continues at coordinate 41,057 of JALZVU010000085.1, read as the reverse complement.
ATGATGCAGATGAGAGCGACAAGTAATAGCAGACAGGGCTAAAACTGCAGTAAACACAACCGTTAATACCTTATGAGTGCTCGTAGTTTTAACTTCAATGCAGGCCCGGCTGCCATGCCGGTGCCTGTGCTAGAAACGCTGCAGCGCGACCTGCTGGATTATCAGGGGCGTGGTTTGTCTGTGCTCGAAATGAGCCACAGAGGCGTAGATTTCACTGAAATTGCTGATAAGGCAGAATCTGATTTACGCGCGCTGCTTGCCATCCCCGAGAACTATAAAGTTCTGTTCATGCAGGGTGGGGCAAGCTCTCAATTTGCACTGACGGTTCAGAACCTTGACGTTGCCGGCAAGGTAGCGTTTGCCAATACCGGATACTGGTCTAGAAAAGCCAGTGCCGTTGCCGCGCTCACAAGTAACGTGAGTGAAGTAACTCAAGTATCACTACAGCCACAGATTACGGTTCCACCGGTGGACCAATGGTTGGGTGCACAGGGTGCCAGCTATCTTCACATCACTGACAATGAGACGATTGACGGTGTTCAATTAGACGAGCTGCCAGAAGATAATGCCGAGGTGCCGCTCGTTGTCGATATGTCATCGTCAATTCTGTCGCGTCCCATTGATGTGTCACGCTATGGTGTTATCTACGCCGGTGCGCAGAAAAATATTGGCCCAGCAGGTATTACTGTCGTCATCATTCGCGATGACTTATTAGAGCGCAGTGAGCAGTGCAACACTATGGCGCCCGTGTTCAATTATGCGGCAATGCAAAAAGCTGGCTCCATGCTGAACACGCCTCCCACTTTTGCATGGTATGCCGCCGGTGTGGTGTTTCAATGGCTGATCGATGAAGGTGGTCTTGGTGCTATTGCCGAGCGCAACAGGCAGCAAGCTGAGCGCGTGTATTCGGCAATCGATAGACACGACATTTACACCAATACTGTTCATCTCAAGAACCGTTCGATCATGAATGTACCCTTTCAGTTAGCCGATGATAATTTGCAGTCTGGTTTTCTGGAAGGGTGTAAAAAGCGTCATCTGATTGGTCTGAAGGGGCATAAGTCAATTGGCGGGCTACGTGCGAGTTTGTACAACGGGGTTACCGATGAGGCAGTGAATGCGCTGGTGGAATACCTTGATGACTTTGCGCTAAATCCCACGTCATGAGTGATGAATCCAAGTCTGCCGAGGAACCCGCAACAACGCTAGCGGAGCTGTATCGTCAAACTGACCTGATTGACGAGAAAATACAGGCGCTGGTTGATCAACGTGCCAGTGTATCTTTGCAAATTGCTGATGTTCATCGCGTTACTCCATCGATTGATGCCGTTGATGGGTACCAGCCTGAGAGAGAGGCGCAGGTGCTGCGTGCTGTAGCCAGTCGAAATACGGGCCCTGTGCAAACTGAACATCTACAGCGGATATTCAGAGAAATTTTATCTGCCAGCGTTGCTCTTGAAGAGCCTATCCGTGTGGCCTACCTCGGACCGGAAGGCACGTATAGTCACACCGCAACAGACCGATATTTCGGACATGCTGTGCAGACCCAACCCGAGCCTGGTATCGCTGAGATATTCCATGCGGTGGAGGCGGGTCGGGCCAGATTTGGAGTAGTGCCTGTTGAAAATTCGACCGAAGGTGCAGTTAATCAGACACTTGATTTACTGACACAGACAACGCTTCGGGTATGCGGTGAAGTGGGTATGCGCATTCAGCACTGTCTGTTGAGTAATGCCGCCACCATGAACGATATCACTGAAGTACACGCTCATCCGCAAGCACTTGCGCAATGTCAGCACTGGTTAAACGCGACTATTCCAGATGCAGTTCGGGTGAGTGAGAGCAGTAATGCAGCAGCTGCGCGGCTTGCAATAGAGCAACCGCATATTGCCGCTATCGCTGGAGAGACTGCTGCCGAACTTTATGGACTAACAACCATGATGAAAGGCATCGAAGACGAGAAAAACAATACAACACGTTTCCTGATCATTGGCAATCAGGATATAGCCGCTACGGGTGATGACTCCTCATTGTTGTTAGTCTCCGCACCACACAGGCCAGGAGGTCTGCGTAGTCTGTTGGGACCTCTCGAAGATGCAGGAGTCAGCATGACACGGATAGAATCTCGTCCATCGCGTTCAGCGTTGTGGGAATACGTGTTCTTTATTAATGTTAATGGCCATGAGCACGACGGCCATCTGACGCATGTTCTTGAGCAACTACGTGAGTTTGCGCCCTTAGTGAAAGTATTAGGATCTTATCCCCGTGCCTTGTAAGCATCTCTGTATTATCGGTCTGGGCATGATTGGGGGTTCGTTAGCTGCAGCTCTTAAGCAGAAAGGTTTTTCTGGTCACATCAGCGCATTGGTGCGAGGCGCTGAGGCCGGCAAACGCGGTGTTGAGCTCGGTTTGGTCGACCAATACTCGTTGAATCCAGCTGATGTCATTCCAAGCGCTGACGTAATCATGCTGGCGGTTCCCATGCTGAGTATGCGACAACAGCTGGCGGCCATTGCCGCGCACTTGTCTGACGATGCGATTGTTACCGACGCTGGCAGTGTCAAAGCTGCGTTTATTGCCGATGCAAAAATGGTTTTGAAGGACATGTCGCGTGTGGTGCCCGGGCACCCCATCGCAGGCCGTGAGAAAACCGGTGTGGATGCAGCTGACGCTACTTTGTATGAAGGAAAACGCGTGTTGTTGACACCCACTGAGCAAACCTTGCCAGAGGCTATTCTCAAGGTTCAACAATTATGGGAGCTTACCGGTGCAAGTGTTGAAAGCTTGACACCCGAACATCATGACCGGGTGTTAGCTGCCACCAGTCACTTGCCACACATATTGGCTTATACGCTGGTGGATACCTTGGCTACCCAGCAAGAGGCGGAAGAGATTTTTCGTTATGCAGCGGGCGGTTTCAGGGACTTCTCTCGCATCGCGTCCAGTGATCCGGTTATGTGGCGTGATGTCTGCATTAGTAACCGTCAAGCAATTTTGCAGTCTATGGACAGTCTGGAAGCTCATTTGAAATCGCTACGGCAATCTATCGAAGCGTCGGACGCTGATAGACTAGAGGCAACGTTCCATCGTGCCAAGACCGCTAGAGACAAATTTGTGTAACGTAGTTGTTGACGATCCAATAATCTATCCGAGGAAATTTTAGTGAAAGGCATCATATTGGCTGGTGGTTCCGGTACCCGACTGCACCCGATGACAACCGCTATTTCCAAGCAGATGATGCCGGTGTACGACAAGCCGATGATCTACTACCCGTTGTCAGTATTGATGCTCGCTGGTATTACAGAGATACTAATTATCTCAACGCCGCGCGATTTACCTCAGTTCGAGGCACTATTGGGGTCAGGCGAGCAGTTCGGGCTGAGCTTCAGTTACAAAGTGCAGCCAAACCCTGATGGCCTGGCCCAGGCCTTCATTCTGGGTGAAGAGTTCATCGACGGTGATTCGTGCGCCCTCATACTGGGCGATAATATTTTTTACGGTCACGATCTTCCTCCTCAGCTGGCGCGGGCTTCAGAGCGTCAAAGCGGGGCGACGGTCTTTGCCTATCATGTTGAGGATCCTGAACGCTATGGCGTTGTGGAGTTCGACGATAAAGGTGTCGTCAAGTCGCTCGAAGAGAAACCTGCCAAGCCCAAGTCATCCTATGCGGTAACGGGCTTATATTTCTACGACGAAAAAGTAGTTGAATATGCCAAGGCTATAAAGCCTTCGCCTCGTGGTGAGCTTGAAATTACTGATCTTAATATTCGCTATTTGCAAGAAGGCGACCTTCACGTGGAGACGATGGGCCGAGGTCTAGCTTGGCTGGATACCGGCACGCCCGATGCCTTGATTGAGGCGGCGCAATTTGTCGCCACTCTGGAAAGGCGGCAAGGGTTGAAGGTCTCATGTCCTGAAGAGATAGCATTTCGAAAAGGGCTGATAGATCGCGATACGTTGCAGTCCCATGCGAGCCGCTTGGGTAAGTCACGATACGGTGCTTATTTACAGCGTATTGTTGATGAGGCGGATGCCAAGTAGGGACTAGAAATTCACGCGTTAATCCCAGAGTCGCTTTGCTATCATTAGTAGCGGGCGATGTGCTCGTAGCATGAGTATCACTGAGGCGTTCTACGTGACTAAGTCATCGGCATTATCTTCAGATTTACCCTCGTTGAACCTTGTCGAGCAAACGCTGCATTTGCGTAAGACATCGAAGGTTCTGTTGCCGATAGCGCTGAGATCTGAACAGCGAGCCCTGTGGCAAGATGAGCACGATGTCGTACTTCGTCGCATGCTCAGCAGTGCCGCTTGGGCTCCATTTCACAAGCAAGCCCACTCACAGCATTGTGATGGTGAGCTCGATGCCCCCATGCCCTGGCGATTTCACGTTGTAGGTCCTGACGCGTGTACGCAGCTGATTGGCTATCTTGAGAGTCGGGCTGGTGAGTCCGCTGATGCCAAGTGGAGTAGAGCCTGGCAGTCTAAGGTTAAAGAGATGGTGTCAGCCTGCGGAGTACTGGTGCAAGCCACCTGGTTACCAGAGCCTTTGGGTGAAGGTGCGAGTACAGATCAAGCACCTGAATTTGATCATAAAAACATTGAGCATGTCGCTGCAGCGTCCAGTGCAGTTCAGAGCCTGTTACTGGCGGCACAGGCGAACCAGTGGCTCAGCTACTGGTCCAGCGGCGGTATTTTGAGGGATGAAGAGGTTTTTGACTACATGGGAATCAGTCGCAATGAAAAGCTCCTCGGTTCAGTTTTTCTTAGTCCTGAAGCCCATCCGGCCGCGCGCATCATAGAGGGCGGACTGAGAGAGCAACGCGGAGATGTTACGGGTTGGGTGCGCTGGGTCTAAGCCGAACGGCATTAACTTCAGATCACCATTCCTGTCCTTATCAGGGCAGCAATCGATAGTGTTTAGATTGAGAACGTAATCGCATGGAGTGGTCGCAGCTACAAGGGCGTTGAAATACGCAGTGTTACAGGCTCTTGTTTCAGATAGCTGATAAACCTTTCCCAATCGGTGTTTGAGTCAAAGTCTAAACGACTGATATCAAAGCGCGATTCTGGCAGGTCTGTTGTTTCAGCGGTAAGCCCTAGTTCGTGGACAGCAAAATGCGCTGTTGAGTCCATCTTGATGGTGCTTGGGTTGCTGGCTGACGGGCTGTAGGTCAGGTAAACACCATCGTGGCGCACCAGAGGTACTCGCATTTTCTGTTTATAGATGCGGTATCCCGTTGCACCGATACCGACGAAGAAAATACCAAGCGCACCTTCTACGCTCCAACCGTGTCTGTAAAGCAGTATGAGGCCAGCAGGTACTAGCGCATTGCTCATCCAGTAGGCACTGTGAGCAGATGACCGCCTTCGGATGGCGAATTTATCGTTAGTGTTTATGGCAAGCAACCCGCAAGTGAGGGACTTCCCATAAACATATCACATGGCCGTTCACACGGCTGTCATGTTGCTTACTGGTATTTCAGGCGAAGAATTCAGCCACACAGAATAGTGTCTAGCGCTTGTGCAACACCCAACCCAGTGGGTGGATTGGGTGTTTCAAACCATCAGCGTTACAAGGTAGCATGCGCTGTTACTGAAGCAACTGTCGCTATGCCTTGGCTGCGTCAGCGCCTTCTGCCTGAAGTAGCTGATAGTTCTGAACGCCAATACGTTCAAGCAATTCCAGTTGAGTTTCCAGAAAGTCAACATGCTCTTCTTCATCTAGCAACAATGACTCAAACATGTTCTTTGAAACGTAGTCGCCTTCTGCTTCGCAGACGTCTTTGGATATTTTGTAAGATGCTAGGGCTTCAAGCTCACCTGCCAGATCTGCCTCGAGAACTTCTTTGACATCTTGCCCGATACGCAGGCTGCCCAATGTCTGCAGGTTAGGATGGCCACCCAGGAAAATGATGCGTTCGATAATCTTGTCAGCATGCTGCATTTCTTCAATGGACTCTTCTCGCTCTTTGCGGCCTAATTTTGTCAGGCCCCAATCGTCAAGCAATCGATAGTGCAACCAGTACTGGTTTACCGCTGCAAGCTCGAGAAAGAGCGCTTCGTTAAGTCGCTCAATGACTTTTTCACTACCTTTCATATATCAAGTCTCACAAATTTATTGATGTTATTTCGTTCGCGGAGCAGGCGCAATAACCATTATTACAATTTACGTTGCTGCCAGTTAAGGTTAATAGTGGGTCTCGTATCCACAACTTGCAAGGAAAGTCAGGCAAAACACTGCCTCCTTGAGCGGCCTATATAGGCACTAACGAGGCACTCTCGATATTTTCCAGCTCTCAGGCCAAATTCTGTGGCATCAGCGCCGGGTTCATGCCGCTTTCAAATCCACTTTTGGCGACGAATTTCAGTACCGACTCCTGAATCAGTTTTTCAGCCAGTGGAAAACAGTTACAACATTGAGGGCATGCGCCTAGCTCGGCGTAAACATCTTCTGGGCATAGAACCGCCTGGGGGCATTCGCGCTTCAGGCAGCAAACGGCATCGTCTATGTCATTTGATGTAACTTTATTGCAGTGGCAAACAATCATCAGATCTATCGCGCCTTGGTTGTCTCTGACCTGTGTGGGAGATTACTCCAATACAGCGTGCAGTACAAATGAGAATCATTGCTTTTAAATGCTACGTCTGAAAAATGACTAAAAAAAACACAAATCACACGTATCCTTGGGTGGAGTGGTTAGATGATAAATAAATCAGGTGCTTGTAAATAGTAATAATTCGTATTAAGCTTTCGGCTCGATTCGTAAAGATTGGTTCCAACAATGTTTTGTATCCGAAATAAGCTCATGGCCGCTGCATTGGGCGCGGTTATGGCAAGCACCAGTGCTATCTCCTACGCAGACGGCGAGGTCAATGTGTACTCGTACCGCCAGCCGTTCCTCATCAAGCCAATATTCGACGCGTTCACGAAAGAGACGGGAATCGAGGTCAATACCGTATTTGCCAAGCAAGGTCTGGTGGAACGTTTGGTCAATGAGGGCCTCAACAGCCCGGCAGATCTGATTTTCACTGTAGATATCGGCCGGCTTGACGGTGCATTGCAAGCAGGCGTCACGCAAAGCGTATCTAGCCAAACGCTCGATCAGAACGTACCTGCCGAGTTTCGAGATCCCGACGGTCACTGGTTTGGATTGACTAACAGGGCACGCCTGTTGGTGACCTCAAACGATCGGATGGCGGAAGGCGACATCGCATCCTACGAAGACCTGGCTGATCCTAAGTTTGCCGGTAAAATTTGTACGCGTAGTGGCAAGCACGGCTACATGGTGGCCTTAATCGCATCAGTTATCGCTCATTCTGGCGAGGAAGCTGCTCAGCAGTGGCTTGAGGGCGTGAAAAGTAATTTGGCCAGAGCGCCAGAGGGTAATGACCGCGCGCAAGTAAAGGCTATTTCTGAAGGTCTTTGCGACATTGCCGTGATCAACTCGTATTACATGGGCGCCATGCTCACTGATGAAGAGCAATCCAGCTGGGCCAATTCTGTACGCATCGTGTTCCCTAACCAGGCTGACAGGGGCACCCATATGAACATTAGCGGTATGTCGCTCACGAAAAGCGCACCCAATAAGGACAATGCCATCAAGTTGATGGAGTTTCTGTCTGGTGATCTTGCGCAGCGCATGTATGCGGAGCAAAACCACGAGTATCCGGTTAATCCAGAAGTAGCCCCGTCTGGGCTTGTTCAGTCTTGGGGCGAATTCACTCACGACCCCTTGCCATTATCAGAAGTGGCAAAGCACCGGGTTGAGGCGAGCAAGCTTGTTGATAAGGTGGATTACGACGGATAAAGACAGGTGAGGGTGCTCACGGATAGCGGAGAGGGCCTGCCTGGCTGAAGCTGGTTATTCGTGAGTGTCCTGAATTTAACCGGTTGCGTAACCTTAGTGGGATACGCGGCCTTGCTGTTTCTAGGCTGGGCTCGTTACCGGCCTTTCTTGGTACCAGTGTTACGAACCTGCAATCTGCGTTTCTCCTTTGCGGATTCTATGACCTCGCCGTACAGCACGATTTTGTGATCGTTTAGCGTGTACCCAAGGTCTTTGGCAATTTGCTCCAGCCGCTCTTCTATGACGGCATCCTTGAACTCTGCGACCTTGCCGGTTTTCAGACAAACGATATGGTCGTGATTGTCTCCGGTGTCCAGTTCAAAAATTGCTTGTCCGCCGTCAAAATGATGTCGAGTGACAAGACCTGCGCCCTCAAATTGGGTGAGAACCCGATACACGGTGGCTAGGCCAATCTCGTTCCCGTTTTTCAACAGAGTTTTGTAAACATCTTCAGCACTCATGTGATGCTGTTCAGCTTCCTCGAGAATCTCAAGAATGCTCACGCGTGGCAACGTGACCTTAAGGCCCGCTTTTTTCAGGTCGGTATTCGCAGAATTGGCGGTTTGTTGCTTCATGGATGCCCAGAACGTGGATGGATGACAAGAGCTGGATAGGATTCTACACGCTAAAGCCACAATATAAAAATGGTTATGCAAGATCGAAAGTGACTAATTCTCAGGCTTGAATGGTTGCTGAGACACATTTTGTTAGAACTGTGCAAAATTCACTACCGATAAAACTTATCAAAGGATGGGGTGTTTCATGAATCGATAGAGTCCTGCAATGTTAATATTTGTGGCTAAACATTTACAGGATCTACCTTGAGCCAAACAGCCTCCCATATTGCATCCACCAAACGCTTTGCCGTGGATCCTGGTACGTCGCTCAATGGCGAAATGATTGTTCCGGGCGACAAGTCGATGTCGCACCGCTCCATCATGTTTGGCGCCATTGCCACAGGCGTAACCGAAGTCACAGGTTTCCTCGAAGGTGAAGACAGTCTGCATACCTTGGCCGCTTTTCAGAGCATGGGGGTGCACATTGAACGCGGTGGTGTCGGCGAGGTAACGTTACACGGGCGAGGTGTCGAGGCACTGACTGTGCCGGAAAACGATATCTATCTAGGCAATTCTGGCACGGGTATGCGATTGCTGACCGGGTTACTCGCCGGCATGAACATACCCTGTGTTTTGACTGGAGATGGCTCTCTTAATGGTCGGCCGATGCGCAGGATTACCAATCCACTGACTAGTATGGGTGCTGTGATTAGCACCAACGATAACGGTACGCCTCCCTTGAAAATCGCTAAAAGCGGCCAGCTTACGGGTATCGAATACACGTGTCCGATGGCCAGCGCTCAGGTCAAATCAGCAGTTCTGCTTGCAGGTTTGCATGCTCAAGGCGTGACTACGGTCCACGAACCCGCTATCACGCGTGACCACACGGAAAGAATGTTGCGCGGATTTGGCGTGGATGTCGTTGTCGACGGATTAACCGCTTCAATCAAAGGCGGACAGCAGCTGCAGGCAACGAGCCTCACCGTTCCGGGTGACATATCGTCTTCGGCCTTTTTCCTTGTGGGTGCCGCCATGACGCCGGGCTCTCGGCTAACGATCAAGGGCGTTGGTATGAACCCGTCGCGCACCGGAGTCATCGATATTCTAAAGCTGATGGGTGCCGATATCCGGATTGAGAATCTGCGCGAAACTGGCGGTGAACCGGTGGCTGATTTGCAAGTGGTTGGGTCTCAGCTCAATGGTATTCATGTGCCAGAGGAGCTGGTATCGCTGGCAATTGATGAATTTCCAGCTTTGTTCGTCGCTGCCGCTTCAGCATCAGGAACCACGGTTGTTACAGGCGCAGAAGAATTGCGAGTTAAAGAGACTGATCGCATTCAAGTGATGGCAGATGGTCTCAGGGCATTAGGTGCAGATATCACCGATATGCCAGATGGTGCGCGCATCAATGGCTGTCGGCTAAAGGGCGGCACAGCGGATAGCGCCGGCGACCATCGCACCGCCATGTCATTTGCAATGGCATCGCTTATCAGCGACGGACCCATAACAGTACTTGATTGTGCAAACGTCAATACTTCCTTCCCGAACTTTGCACGGGTAGCTGCAGGTGTAGGTTTACGGATTGCGGAAGTCGATGGATAGTATTCCAGTATTAACTATTGATGGTCCATCTGGCGCTGGGAAAGGCACTGTGGCACAGCTTTTAGCCCATCGTCTTGGCTACCATCTGCTAGACAGCGGGGCGGTCTATCGCGCTGCGGGGCTTCATTCCCTGAATGCTGGCGCGGATCTAACCGACGAGCAGTCAGTCATGGCAAGTCTTCAATCTATGAAGGCGCAGTTCAAGCCTAATCCTGATGGTGTCCAGGTATTACTGAACGGTGTGGATGTCAGTCTCGATCTGCGGACAGAAAGTACGGCTTCAGCGGCGTCCAAAGTGGCCGCTATGCCGCACGTTAGAGCGTCTTTACTGGACGAGCAGCGTTGTTTTCGCGTTGCGCCCGGTCTGGTTGCTGATGGACGGGATATGGGCACGAAAGTGTTCCCAGATGCTCATTTGAAGGTGTTTCTTTCTGCCAGCCCCCGTGTTCGTGCTGGTCGTCGGGCTAAGCAGTTGAAAGACAAGGGAATCCACGTTACACTAGAGAGCTTGATACAAGAAATAGCAGCTCGCGATGAACGTGACAGTTCTCGGGAGCATTCTCCATTGGTGGCTGCACATGATGCGCTGGTTATTGATTCCAGCGATATGGCAGCGTCTGAGGTTGTAGAACAGATTCTGACTGCGCTTCAAGTTGAAGCTGGTTGATGCATCTGAGAGGCGTAATACCTCTCAAATTGTTGCAGCAGCTCCTCAGTCGGGCACGTTTGGAGTAGCCCTTGCATTAAGTTGCAGTGACTCGAAAGACCGCAACGTCTGGGTTTGACAGTCTAATCCGTGCCACCTGCATAACCACAGTGCTCAGCCATGAAGGCAAGGCTTTTTGAAAACCAACACATTCGTTGTGTCATGACGACGCTGCGTCACTCACCTAACAGGTCTACTATTTAATGTCAGAATCTTTTGCGGAGCTCTTCGAAGAGAGTATCTCCAAAGCCCAGATGAAGGTCGGTTCCATACTCACTGGAACAGTTGTCGACATCACTGGCGACTACGTCATCGTTAACGCAGGACTCAAATCAGAGGGCGCCGTCCCTATAGAAGAGTTCGAAGACGAAAATGGCGAAACCGATGTAAAAATCGGTGATAGCGTAGAAGTTGCCCTCGATTCCGTCGAAGACGGCTTCGGTGAAACGAAACTATCACGCGAAAAAGCACGTCGCGCTCGATCCTGGACAGTTCTTGAAAGAGCTCAGGAAAACGACGAAATCATTAAAGGCAACATCACAGGCAAGGTCAAAGGCGGCTTTACTGTTGAAGTTTGCGATATCCGTGCATTCCTGCCTGGTTCACTGGTTGACGTTCGACCGGTTCGAGACACCAGCTATCTGGAAGGCAAGGAACTGGAATTCAAGGTTATCAAGCTTGATCAGCGTCGTAATAACGTGGTTGTTTCACGTCGCGCCGTGGTTGAGAGCGAGTACTCTGCAGAGCGCGAGCAGCTGCTTGAGAACTTGCAGGAAGGCCAGGAAATCATGGGTATCGTCAAGAACCTCACCGACTACGGTGCGTTCCTTGATTTGGGCGGTATTGATGGCCTGTTGCACATCACTGATATGGCCTGGAAGCGCGTCAAGCACCCATCTGAGGTGGTTGAAGTGGGTCAGGAAATGCAAGTCAAAGTCCTTAAATTCGACCGGGAGCGCAATCGCGTATCACTCGGACTCAAGCAGCTGGGCGAAGATCCTTGGGTCGATCTCACACGACGTTACCCTGAAGGCTCACGCCTGTTCGGTAAGGTCACTAACATTGCTGACTACGGCTGCTTTGTAGAGATCGAGGAAGGTGTTGAAGGCTTGGTTCACGTATCCGAAATGGATTGGACCAACCGCAACGTCAACCCCAACAAGGTTGTAGCGCTGGGTGACGAAGTTGAAGTTATGATCCTTGACATCGACCAGGAGCGTCGTCGTATTTCTCTGGGTATCAAGCAATGCAAGCCTAATCCTTGGGAAGACTTCTCTGAGTCATTCAACAAGGGTGACAAGGTTAGCGGAACTATCAAGTCAATCACTGACTTCGGTATCTTTATCGGTCTTGACGGCGGCATCGACGGACTCATCCACTTGTCTGATCTTTCCTGGAACGACACAGGCGAAGAAGCGGTACACAACTACAAGAAGGGTGATGAGATCGAAGCGGTCGTATTGGCCGTTGATCCAGAGCGCGAGCGTATCTCACTTGGTGTGAAGCAAATTGATCGTGATCCTTTCGGTCAGTATGTTGCTGATAACCCGAAGGGCACTATCGTCAAGGGCATCATCAAAGAAGTTGAGCAGAAGCACGCAGTTGTGGATCTGGGCGACGGTGTTGAAGGTGTTATTCGAGCCAGTGAAATCTCACGTGAACGTGTTGAAGACGTTCGCCAAGAGTTCAAGGAAGGCCAGGAAGTTGAAGCCAAGTTCATCGGAACTGACCGCAAGTCACGCATGTTAAGCCTGTCTATCAAGGCGAAAGATTATGCTGATGAAGCAGAAGCCATGAGTGACTACAACGACGGTTCAGCTGAGCCTGCGGGTACTACACTTGGCGACTTGCTCAAGGAGCAGCTCGGTAAGGTTGAAAAGTAGAGCGTGATTGGTTTTGGCAAGGCTTGCCGTGTGTAAGTATTAGCCAAACAGCGCAGAGTTTAGTCAGGCCTTGTAATATTGGGTTTGCTGGCTGAGCAACTAGCGGATCATTCGAGGGAATCCCCCTTGGATGGTCCGTTTTTTTTTGGTAATTTTTTAGTTCAATATGTTTTTGATACGAGTAAGTTATTGATTGTTAGTGTTTTACAGTACACTATAGGGCGGCGTGCACGATGTCTTGCAGATCATGCCATCGCGCTACGAGTAGGACAAACACAACAGATGCGATCATAAAAATCACAGGTGGAAGATGAGCGATAGGTCTGGGGCAGACAGAAGCCTGACAAAATCTGATCTGATAGAGTCGCTAGCTCGCAATCAAAGTCATCTCCCACCCAAGGATGTGGAGCTGGCGGTGAAAAGCATTCTTGAAAAGATGAGTGCTGAACTGGCTGGTGGGGATCGCATAGAAATTCGTGGTTTCGGCAGCTTCAGTCTGCACTTTCGCGAACCACGCATCGGTCGTAACCCTAAATCAGGTGACGCCGTCGCTTTACGCGGTAAGCACGTGCCCCATTTCAAACCTGGCAAAGAGTTGCGTGAGCGAGTGAATAATGGCACCGGAGGTGTGAATGATCCCTCTGAGCACGATGATGATCTTATTGAGTGATAGTGCCTTGGGGGCTGTCCGAGGGTAGGATGATCGAGCGAAAACGAGCGTCCTAATGGCTCGGTCGCTGCAGGCGACTCAGAAAGTCATCATCGATGAGTATAGGGTGATAGTCGAATCTACCCTTGCGCTCCTGCCGCCATACCGTTAGCCATGCATCGGCATCTGCTGGTTCCGGGAGTTTGCCGGATGCTGCTAGCTGTCGCACAAGCGTCAGGTCGATAACGGTCATATCAGCCAGCGTCAGCCAGACGTGAAATGTCGGTTCATCAGCCGTGCTGATACCTTTTTCCACTGCAGTACCGATAGTTGTACGGGAGGCGTTGAACAATCGTTGACCATCAAGCGAGACATCTCCAACAGTGAGTGTCATATATCGCGGGTTGACGATGTTGTGTTCAAGGCAAGCCTGTAAAAACGTATGACTATCCGCAAGGCATTGATAAGCGAAGTGAGCAGAGGCCTGATCTGCAGCGTAAATTGCGGCCTGCGAGCAAACTGATTGTCGAATGCTGAAAAACGGCTCCTCCATCGCCTTGCTACTGGTTTGCGCAAAGGTGTTTTCTAACACGCGGCTGGCTTCATCATCGAGTTTGAACGAAGGATCAAAGTGGGCCCGGTAAGCGATACCGTGAGTGAACTGATGTTCGAAAGACACAATGTATACTCCGTTTGGCGTTCACTGCCGGCAATGTGTCTGACGTCGCTGGTGTCGAGTCAGGCGTAACCGGGTAAGCCCGTAGAATACGTTTTGATGGGGGAGATGCTTGTTGTCCCTGATCACAGAAAACAGATATTTAGTCGCCTTGGGTCACAGTTTTCTACTGCGGGCTATAAACGACACACCCGATCTTTTCAGGAGGATCGGGTGATATCGTGAATAGTTCAGGCTAGAGACATGCGGACATACCGCCATCAACATACAGTACATGTCCGTTCACAAAACTGGATGCGGGCGATGACAGAAAAGTGCATGCGCCGACAAGCTCTGGCAGTTGTCCCCAACGTCCCGTGGGTGTGCGCTTGGCAACCCATTGGCTGAATTCTTCATCAGCCACCAGAGCAGCGTTTAACGGCGTGTCAAAGTACCCAGGTGCAATTGCATTAATTTGTAAACCGTATTGAGCCCAGTCGGTGGCCATACCTTTAGTGAGATTGCCGACAGCCCCTTTCGTAGCTGTGTAAGGCGCGATGCCTGGACGAGCCAGTGAGGTTTGTATAGATCCGATATTGATTATTTTGCCAGCGCGGCGTTTGATCATATGCCTGGCAACTGCCTGACCTACGTTAAATACGGATGTGACATTGGTTTGCAACAATTTATCAAACATCGCTGGGTCAAAATCTTCCAGCGGTGTTCGATGTTGCATACCAGCGTTGTTTACCAGAATATCAATAGGCCCCACATCAGTTTCAAACCGGTTGATTGATTGTGAGCACGCGTCGTGATCGGTAACATCGAATGCTAGCTGATGGCACTGTCCTGCATGGATACTCAGCTTCTGTACTGCAGTATCAAGCTTTTGCTCGTCACGGCCGTTTAGCACCACGTTAGCACCAGCCTCCAGAAGTCCTTGAGCAAGTGCAAAACCAATGCCTTGAGATGAGCCAGTAATGAGTGCGGTTTTACCGGTGAGATCGAATAGCGATAACGTCTTGTGCATGGATTGGTGAGTCTCGCTCATTGTGAAGCAACAATTTGATGTGGTGGAGTGGGCGAATGGTGGAAATTTATTTCGCAAAAAAGCGAAATGGATCGATCGCAGCTTGCGGATTAGCATGTTTGCTATGTTTGTAAATCATGCTATGTTAGCGTTAACATTTATAGTCTAACCTCTTGCACGATGTCCCGCAACTCTGTCCACTCGCGAATCTCTAGTCCAGCCCAGGTTCAAAGAATGTTCTGGAAGTTGTGCGCCGGGTTGCGTGTGTTTTTTGATCATTCGACGTGGAACGATTTATTTAAATGAAAGCAATAGTGATTAATGGTGCGAAAGATCTACGCATTGAAGAACAGGAAGTTGAGCATCCTGGCAAGGGGCAGCTACAAATAGAAATTCATACTGGAGGAGTCTGTGGTTCGGATTTACATTATTACAACCATGGGGGCTTTGGTTCTATCACTCTTCGTGAACCAATGATTCTGGGGCATGAAGTTGCCGGCCATGTGCGTGTTGTTGGAGATGATGTGCAAGGGTTTGTTGAAGGCGATCTGGTAGCAGTCTCTCCATCAAGACCTTGCGGGGTTTGCCAATACTGTACAGAAGCTCTGCATAATCAGTGTTTGAACATGCAATTTTACGGTTCTGCTATGCCGTTTCCGCACATACAAGGCGCGTTCCGGCAAGTGTTGAATGCGAATGCTGCTCAATGCGTGAAGGCAAACGGTTTGAGTCCGGGTGAGGCTGCAATGGCCGAACCACTCGCGGTGACCCTACACGCTGTTCGTAACGCTGGAAACTTGCTTGGCAAACGCGTGCTTATTACGGGTTGCGGTCCGATTGGTGCGTTGTGCATTCTGGCCGCGCGACGAGCAGGGGCAGTCGAGATAACGGTAACCGATTTGTCACCTCATGCATTGGAACATGGCAAAAATGCTGGCGCTGATCATGTTGTGAATACTGGTGATAATCCAGAGGCACTTGAAAAATACAGTGCTAACAAGGGCTATTTTGATGTCATGTTTGAATGTTCTGGTGCTGTATCAGCGTTGCACAGTGGTATTAGCGCGTTGCGTCCTGGAGGGATCATCATGCAGTTAGGTCTCAGCGGTGACATGTTGTTACCCATGATGCAAATCACCGCCAAGGAGCTGCAACTTAGAGGATCCTTTCGTTTCCACACTGAATTTGAGATGGCGGTACAGCTGATGCTCAATGATCTTATCGACACTAAGTCATTAATTACGCATACAACACCACTGGATAATGCAGAACAGGCCTTTATACTTGCTGCTGACAGAAGTCAGGCCATGAAAAGCCAGATCAAGTTCTGCTGATCTTAATATGCGAACAGATTTGATTGTCGACAATACATGACACAATAGAGGCGTCAGTAACCTTCATCAGGAGGTGAAAATTCACAGGATGATACATGACGCCTCTTAGACTGGACATCAAGCGAATTCATTGGCAAGACACGATTGCCATGCGTAACAAAGTGCTCTGGCCAAATAAAAGTCCTGAGTTTTGTCGGGTGGAGGGCGATGAGGATGCCTGGCACTTTGGTGCTTACATTGACAACACGCTGGTCTGCGTAGCTTCGGTATTTCGTAATAAAAATATAGCGAGACTGAGAAAATTTGCTACTGCAACTGAATATCAAGGCGTCGGTATTGGCACTCAGATGCTGGAGCATATCCTTATGCAACTAGCCAATAGTGATGATGAGCTATTTTGGTGTGATGCCAGAGAAGCGGCGATAGATTTTTACAGGCGTTTTAACATGGCCCCGGAAGGGGAGCGATTTTACAAGAGCGATGTTCCTTATATCAGGATGAGCCTGTCGCTGAAAGATTCAGGCTAGTGTAAGCAGTATGCGCGGCAACAATAGCGTCACGCCGCGCATGCTTTAATAATCTGCTAACCGCGACCAATAAACGGCATGCCACTAGCCATGATGGTCATAAACTGCACGTTTGCGCTGAGTGGCAAGCCCATCATGTTCACTACTGCGTCAGCGATATGAATAACGTTCATGGTTGGCTCGGATTTCACCGAACCGTCGGCTTGAACAATGCCTGCGCTGATCTGTTCAGTCATCGCAGAAGCGGCGTTGCCTATGTCAATTTGACCACAAGCGATATTGAACGCTCGACCATCGAGTGACAGTGTGCGCGTTAAACCTGTAATGGCGTGCTTGGATACCGTATATGGCACAGAGCCCGGCCGAGGCACATGCGCTGAGATAGATCCGTTATTCACAATACGACCGCCCTGTGGGGACTGTGCCCGCATTTGCCGAAAGGCTGCGCGAGCAACGATAAATGCACCAGTCAGGTTGACATCAATAACCTGCTTCCATTGCGCAAGTGTGAGTTCATCGATGCTCATTGCAGGTACGTTTGTACCGGCATTGTTAAATACACCATCCAGACGCCCATGCTGCGCTGCTATCTGCTTCACCATGTCTTCCACCGCTGATTCATCAGTCACATCGCATTCATATGCGAATATGGAGTCAGCAGTTTCTGCAAGTTTTACTGTCTCATCGAGCGAATGCTTTTTTCTACCGCATATCGCCACAGTGAAGTTAGCCTGTGTCAGGGCAAGTGCCACTTCACGACCAATTCCGGAACCTGCACCAGTAACGAGTACTACCTGTTTTTCACTTGTCATGCTCTGCCTGGCTCCGTCATTGTATTGTCAGTGTGTGAGAATTGTGTCATCCAGACGAGTCCTTCATCTGTTGAAGTTCTAGGCTTGTATTCGGCACCGATGAAGCCTTTCCACCCGATAGTCGCCAGGTAATTGAACAACCACGCATAGTTGATCTCTCCTGTATCGGGTTCCCCACGGTCATGTACAGCCGAAATTTGAATATGTCCAATATGGGGTAGGGCGTTGTGCAGATGGTTGGCCAGATCACCCTCCATAATCTGCACGTGGAAACAATCAAACATCAGCTTCAGATTGTCAGCCTGAACGCCTTGAATAGTATCGATGGCCTGTGCGATGGTGGTGAGATGAAAGCCTGGGGCTGCGCGAGTATTGATCGGTTCGATGTGAATGTTAATGCCGGCCGCAGCAGCATGCTTACAGGCATAGCTGAGATTGTCGCGAAAAGTCTCTTCGCAGTTTTCAGCTCGGCCTGTCTTGCCGGGAACCACATTTATTGCTTTGCAGTCAGTTGCTATTGCATACGCCACAGCCTGATCAATATAGCCACGTGCCTCGTCCACGCGATCAGGTCGTGCTGCAACACCAAAATCGTCAGCGCCGTTAATACCCAGCTGAGTGTTTAATCCGATCAAGGGCAGGCCAGTATCATTCAATGCCTGCTTGACGTCAGATTCAGGAACTTCATAGGGAAAATGACATTCCACAGCTTGAAAACCTGCTTTTTTTGCAGCATGAATTCGATCGATAAAATCCAGCTCAGGCCACAAGAAACCTATATTTGCTGAAAAGCGAGGCGCTATCATACTGGCAGAAACCGGACATAGCACGGCGCGGGTACATCGAATGAGCTGTCGCTAGGGGTAAGCTCACCGCTGCTAATATCACGATTGAAAACCCGCACATTTCCTGAATCCTGATTACACGCTATTACCGCTTTTCCACAGGGTGTTATCGAGAAGTGGCGTGGAAATTTGCCACCCGTTGAAGTTAGACCGGTGCGCTCAAGGCTACCGTCGGCGTTGACTTTGAACGTGGCAATAGAATCGTCACCTCGGTTGGAAACATAGAGAAATCTTGCATCTGGTGAGAGCTTTATTTCCGATACATAACTGGTCTTTTCTCTGTCATCAACTGTTGATTCATACTGAAAGGGGACAAGCCTTGGTTTGAGCATATCAGGCTCTGAAGCATCAAGACGTGCAACGCAGACGGTGTTGAACAGTTCGTTGGACACGTAGCAAATGTCCAATGTCGGGTGCATTTCCATATGTCTCGGGCCGGAACCTGGCTCAAACTCTATGTGAACTTCCTCGCTGATGGTTTTGCTTTCGCTGTCGTAGCGGTACTGAAAAATCGCGTTCTCTCCCAGGTCAGGAATGAAAACCCAGTCGTTCCAGAAGTGTGCACAATGTGCATGTGGACCTACCTGTCGATTTCCCCAATGATCTTCGCGATCAGTCACCTGCCGCCAATCATCAGTAGCTCTGTGGAACTGTTTGAAGCTTTGGTGGGGAGCTGCCAGTTGACCATTTCTGTCAACAAGACAGACATCTACAATGGCGTCCCAGTAATTGATGACAATGGCACAATCTTGATCTGGCGAGAGAGCCAGGTAACACGTTGAGCGTCCAGAGGCCTTGAAGCTATCTTCCAGTTTCAGGTTTGCGTTGCTATCCACGCTGTATCGCTCGATAGTACCTTCATCCTGAATAGTTTCCAGAATGGCGTATACGTGCTTGTTGTCAGGGTGAGGAATCAATACTGCAGGATTCATCGAATTTGTCGTACCGTTGTGGTGTAGCGATAGATCCTGATTCAATGTCATCGAATAGATGCCTTGACCACGCACAGGTGCATAAGGTTGGTGGGCCAATGCGTCCATGTGGCTGTATGTGCCAATCAGCAGCTTGTAAGAATTATCGAGCATGGTTGTGTTCCTCAGTGTTGTTTGTTGATCAGGGGTATTTATTTCTATTCAGGCGGCTAAATTGCAGCCGTACGATGACCGCAGCTGTGTTATGGACAAAGCGGTCTGTATACTGTGTTGGCGGGCCATACCTTATGGTCAGGCAGGTGTTTGAGTTACATGGCGCCCACGGCTGAAACGACGTTGGAATTTATGTTTGTGAGGTTATGAAAAAACGAAAACCCAGTAGCGCGGCCTCCGCTGCTAGCAAAGCCAATTCGTCCAAGCCCAAAAAAGCTACCCGTACTCCGGCTACCATCAGCGAAGTCGCAGCACTTGCCGGTGTATCGTCCATGACGGTATCGCGCACATTGCGCACCCCTGATCGGGTTGCTGAAAAAACGCGCAAAGCGGTGAACAAAGCTGTGGAAAAGCTCAACTATATTCCCGACAGCTCGGCCATTGACATGTCTACCCGTAAGGGAAACACCGTTGTTGTCATTTTGCCCTCGTTGTCGTTCGAAGGGCATGTACGCACGGTGGACGGCTTGTCTTCTGAGCTCCGCCGCGAAGGCTTTAACCTGCTGCTCAGCGAAAATTTCTATTCTGAAAGCGATGAAATCCGGGTGTTGCGCAGTATCCTGGGTCGTAGGCCAGCTGGAATTGTCATCATTAATAGTGCGCATTCGGATAGTGGGCGCAAGCTTATGTCTAGCGCTGGGGTGCCAGTCGTAGAGACTTGGGATTTGCCTGAAAACGCCATTGGTTCTGTTGTCGGGTTTTCGCACAGGCGACTCGGATTCTTGATGGCTGAGCACCTGCTTGCCTGTGGTTATCAGCGTCTGGCCTTTATCGGCGCACCGCCTGAGACCGATCGTCGCGCTCACGAGCGGCATCAAGGGTTTGTGCAGTGCCTCAAACAATACAATAAGGCGCACCATCGTCATGTCATCCTTCATGAGCAACCTGTCTCTGTTTCAGCGGGTAAAGAAGGAATAGCAGCACTGCTAGAGCAGTTTCCTGATGCAGATGCAGTGCTGACATTGACGGATCGGGTAGCAATGGGGGCAATGATGGAATGTAGGCGGCGTGGAATTCGGGTGCCCGACGATTTGGCAATCGCTGGGCACGGTGGTTTTGATTTCAGTGAACATCTCGTGCCGTCATTAACAACAACAGCCGTTGACGGATTCGAAATTGGTGTACAGGCAGCGAAGGTGCTTCTCAAGAAATCCAAAGGTTCCAGGATAAGCATCGCCGAAAACCGGATAGATGTTGGCTTCGACGTTGTAGCGCGGGAAAGTACATTGGGAACCCCGTGATCTGACAGTGCTGCATAAGGCTGATAACGAGACACATCAACCCTTTACTGCGCCAGCTGTCATGCCAGTGATGATTTGCTTAGAGGCAACAAAGGTGAAAATGATGGGAGGCACGGCAAGCAATGTTCCTGTTGCCATGATCACGCCCCAATCGGTATCGTAGCCGGTCAACGAATTCACGATAGTCACAGGCACTGTGCGTGTGTTTCTGTCCAGAAGCGCATTGGCCAGCAAGAACTCATTCCATGCAATACGAAAGGTGAATATGGATGCGGCTGCAAGGCCTGGCTTTATTAGTGGCAACACCACCAGATAGAAAACCTGAAAGGGGTTTGCCCCGTCCATGCGTGCTGCTTCTTCAAGCTGCACGGGCACCTGAACAATAAAGCTTTGTAGTATCCAGATGACGAAGGGCAGGTTCATCGCAACGTAGACAAGAATGATTCCAGAATACGTTCCAGCGAGACAATCATCGCCGATACAGAAGTCGAATGTCAGTATGCCGAAGACTGGTACTAGAAGTACTGCAGGCGGCACCATGCGCATAAGCAGAGTGGTAAGGGATATGACGCCTCGGCCCATGAACCTGAATCGGACCAAGGCGTAAGCTGCCATCGTACCCAGCACCAGCGTAAAAAACGTAGAAACCAATGCGATGATCAACGAGCTTTTCAGCGCACGACCAAACGTAGGATCGCAGTAGTCAAGGTGTTCTGGTTCGTACCAAAGCACGTTGCACAGTACAGTTTCGTAGTTCTGCATTGTGGGCATGAACAGCAAGCTGCTGGTGCTGCTCATGATGTCGACATCGAGTTTTAACGATGTGGCAATCATCATTCCGATGGGGCCGATTGCCATGATGATCAACACCACCATGAGCACACCGAAAGCCGGACTCTGGCGCTGGTTAATAGAAGTAGCCATGAGTTTAGCCCTCCTCTGCGGCTTGGCGCAGACGGGCGTTTCGCGCCTCGGCCAGTCGATTGTAGGTAAACATAATGGCTGTAAGTAGCATCAGTAAAATTAACAGGTAGTTGGACATAGCAGCAGCCACACCTAACTCGCGGAATTCGGAAGCGGTTCGGGCAATACGCAAAGACAGTATTTCTGTAGAGAGCCCAGGGCCACCGTTGGTCATGACTAGGATTACCTCGAGAACTTTAAAGGCATCAATGAGACGCAGTAGCAGCGTGACGATGAGCACTGGCATCATGAGTGGTAACTTGATGTAGATGATCTGTTGCCAGCCAGTTGCTCCATCAATTCGCGAAGCTTCAATGGCCGAGCTTGGAAGTGATTGCAGCGCGGCAAGCGAGAGTATGAAAATAAACGGTGTCCATTGCCATACATCAGCAATGATGACGGAGGTCAAGGACCAGAAGCTATCAGAGAGCCAAGGAACTGATTCGAACCCCAGGTTATTAAGTGTGCGATTGAAAATACCGACGGTAGGGTGGTACATATATCGCCAGATAAGACCAACAACAATCGGCGCTATCATCATTGGCAGTATGAATATGGTACGAAGCACCGTCATGCCTCGAATTTTTCTGTCTAGTAGCATGGCAAGACCAACACCCAGAATCATCTCGATGCTGACAACCAGTGCCGCAAACTTCAGTGTCACGCTAAGTGACTCTCGAAAGTTCGCATCACTCCATAGGTTGCTGTAGTTTCGTAAGCCAACAAATGTTGCTTCGCCAATACGTTGGCTAGGATTCCAATCCAGAAAGCTTGCGTAAATCATGTACGCAATGGGGTAGAGCAGGGCAACAACCAACACCACAGCAGCGGGTGCCATGAATAGATAGGGTGTTAAACGCTTGGCCTGAGTACTCATGAAAATTGCCGCCTTGTGTCTATGAAGGTGATGGGCGCAAGATGCGCCCATCGGTTCTTATAAAAAGAAGGGTTTTACCGGATTACTTCCAGGTGTAGTAGCCAGCTTCTTCCATGATGGCAGTAGCTCTTTGTGCAACACCATCCAGAGCTTCCTTGATATCAAGGTCTTCTGTTAACACCCTGGATAATTCAGTGCCCAGATCAGCATTGATCTTTCCCCAGACAGGAATGATTGGACGCCAGTCAGGATCTGCATCTTTCAGTGCTTCACCAAATACAGCCATGTGTGGAAATTTAGCGTTAACGTCGGCGTCGGCGTGAGTGGAGTATCGTGATGGGTTGCCACCAGCAAGCGCTATCATTTTGTCGGCTTCCTTGGAGGTTAGCCACTGCATAAGTAGAAAGGCTGCTTCTTTGTTCTGAGCATTCTTTGGAATACCAATGCCGAACCCACCTGTCTGGGAGCCCTTACGAGTACCCATAGGATGTGGTGCCCAGCCTACCTTGCCAACAATGGTGGATTTGTCAGGATTGTTTACCGAACCAGCAAAAACAGTGGAGTCGAGGAACATGGCAGTGTTGCCTTGAAGGAACGATGCGCCTGCTTCAGCAAAGTTGAAAGTCTTCGAACCTTCAGGGCCACAATTAACAATAGTCTTTAGTGCTTCTGCAGCGGCTACCCCGGCTTCGTTGTTCACGATTGGGTTCCATTCGTCATCAAAAATACGTCCACCCAAAGGTGCAAGATGGAGTAGGAATGCATGGCTTGCCTGATGGCCGGATGCGGCTCTTGAGGCCAGGCCTCCCATGCCGGGTTCTAGTTCAGGAATCTTGCAAGCAAGTTCCAGAAGCTCGTCATACGTTTCAGGTACTTTCAGGTTGTGTTTTTCAAAGATGTCTTTTCGATATCCCAGAATTGATGTTTCAGCACCAAATGGCAGACCAAAAAGTGAGCCTGTTGGACCATCCATGTAGCCTTTTTTGCCACCTGCAACGCCAATGTTAGCGACATATCCATCAATGAGATCTGCTGGGTCGTATGCGGGATTCGCAAGCTTTGGATTCATGAAATAGCGCGCAAGATTTTCCAGCTGGTCGGCGTATACATAGTCAGCTTTTGAAAACACGACATAAGCGAGAAGATCGTAATCTCCTTTTGACTTTGTCATTTCAAGTGTTTGTTTTTCACGCATCTTCAAATATTGAAGCTGGTCAACTTCGACTATGATGCCGGTTTCTTTTGTGAATTCCGGCAGTACTTTCCTGACAGCGTCATAGTGTGGGTGAGCGGGGAAATTGACGACCAGTGTGGTGCCTTTATATTCCTCGTACGGGTTGGCAAGTACGCTGCCAGATAATACAAGGCCGGCTACAACGCCGGCAATGTTGTGTTTGTAGTTCATGGGTAGTGTGATTCCTCTTTCTTAAGGTGGTGGTTTATGTGCTTTAAGACACACGTACAGCGAATGTCGTACTACGGACTACTTAACGCGGATAACTTTCGGATTGACGTGTCCCTGCTTCGGGATTGACTTTCTCGCAAGAGATCTACGATTCAAACGGTTTCGGGCCAGGTGCTGCGATTTGAATTATCGCGCAGCGATTGAGGCACTTATATAAAAGAGCCGTGAAACAACAGCGATACACTGTTACAGCGCGACCTCTGTTTTTCTGTCAAACAAATGTATGCCTTGTTTCACAGCTTGAAATTTCATGTTTTTCTGAAGTTCAATAGGATTGTCAGACTTCATCTCAACGCTTATCTTCTGATCCCCGCAACTGGCTAGTAATATGGATTGAGCACCGATGTACTCTGATATCAACACGGTAAGTTCCAGCGCGTCCCCGTCTTTTGCATCTGGTGCATAGGAAAGGTCAGAAGGTCTGATACCCAGAATGATGTCCTTCTGGTTCGCGGCGTTAACACGCTGTGCCTGCTCTGGCAAAAGACTGAGGATGTATCCCTGACCGACAACACAAGTCATGTCACCCCGATGCTCCAGAGTGCCTTCCAGAAAATTCATGGGTGGGCTACCGATAAACCCAGCAACAAACTTGCTGTTAGGTTTCTTGAACAATTCCTCAGGTGTACCTTGTTGCCGAATATGTCCGTCTTGCATAACGACTATTCTGTCAGCGAGTGTCATGGCTTCTACCTGATCATGGGTGACGTAAACCATATTTTTTTGCACACGTTGACTCATTAACGCAAGCTCTGCTCGCATTTGTCCACGCAGCTTCGCATCAAGATTTGATAGCGGTTCATCAAACAAAAATGTAGCAGCATCACGGGTCAGGGCACGGCCCATGGCAACGCGCTGTCGTTGCCCTCCCGATAACTCTGCAGGTTTTCGATGCAGAAAGTTTGTCAGGCCTAACATTTCAGCTACTTCATTAACCTTTTGGTCAATTTCCTTTTTTGGTCTCTTTTGTAGCTTCAAAGCAAATGACATGTTTTTCGCTACATTCATATGCGGATAAAGCGCATAGTCCTGAAATACCATTGCCAGGTCACGAGCTTTGGGTTCAAGCGAGCTCACAGGGCGATCGTCTATGTAGATTTCGCCATCACTGACTGATTCGAGGCCAGCAATCATTCTCAGCGTCGTTGATTTACCGCATCCTGAGGGTCCAACGAGTACGGTGAATTCTCTATCCCGCATTTCCAGATTAATGGAATGGATGACATCATTAGATGCATAGCGTTTGCAGAGGTTTTCTAAGCGTAAAATAGGCATAAAAGCTAATTTTTATCTATGGCGGCAAGTGAGAGTGTGAGCGCACTCACCTGGTAAATGCAGCAGCTGTGTGATAGCAATTCACCTTGTACGATACTTATTGCTTTCATAAAACCACTCTGATCTGAAGGCCGCCTTCGATACCAATCTACGATGTAGTGAACTGCTATCGACGAACCTTGTGTTAGTTGTTATGTTACCGCTAACATCCTACTACTTCAGATTAGCTATTTGCAAGCTTGTTTTGTGTTTTTTTGCGCACATTGCCCAGATCTGATGTTTTGAAAGTCTATTCGGGTTACGCGAAGTGCGTTGACGCCTGATGGGTGAAACTCAACTAACAATGAAAGAAATCTATGTCTTTAAAAAGCCTCACGATTATTGTCATGGGAGTCAGTGGATGCGGAAAGTCCACCATCGCGCAGCGCTTGGCCGACCGCCTGAAGGCACCGTTCAAAGATGGCGATGAGTTTCATTCTGCGCAGAATATTGATCGTATGTCGCAAGGCTTACCGCTTCGGGAAACCGACCGACTACCGTGGTTAAAGGCAATTAACGACTTTACAATGCTGCAGCGACAATCAAACAGTGTGTGTGTGATTGCTTGTTCAGCGCTGCGCAAAACATACCGTGACATCCTTAGTCAGCCGGGCAGCGTGCTATTTGTTTATCTTGAGGGTAGTTATGATTTAATTGGTGCGCGCATGCGTGAGCGATCTGATCACTTCATGCCAGAGAATCTGCTAGCCAGCCAATTTGAGACGCTTGAAGTTCCTGATGCAGATGAATGTGCCGTAGTGGTGAGTATTGATGACGATATGGATGCAGTGGTTGGCAATGCCTTTTTTAAAGTGTGTGATCACCCGTTGTTCCAGTAATCGATGTGCAGCCAGTATCATTCACACCGAATTCAAACATTGAAAGCTAATTCTCATGATAATTGAAGTCAAGGTGCTCGCCCTCGCAGGACTATGGCAATTAGTACAATTCGCACTAATGGCTGTCCCGGTCAATCTTGAACTGGGCACTGACAAAACGCTCTCGTCGCGTGATAACGCTACATTGGGAGGGTCCATTCAGAGTCAAGTGAGTGAACGCACTGCTAGGCTGATACGTGCGCTAAACAACCATTTTGAAGCGCTTATTCTGTTTACTATCGCCGTCGTGGCTGTTGCGCTCTCCGGTGAATCCAGTGCTTTCACTGCCGCCTGCGCGTGGGCCTATCTGGTCAGCCGTATCCTGTACGTCGTGGCCTACGCGTTTAACTGGGTGCCATGGCGCACGCTAATCTGGACGGTTGGGTTTAGCGCGACAGCGGGTATGTTGCTGGCTGTCGTTTTTTGATTGTACAGTTCGTCATCGATCATCAGTGCTGAGTTTCTCTATACCCGCCTGCCAGCACCGCCTTGGCTGAGTTTGCTCTTGCCATTGGAAAGAGTGCGCAGAAGAATCTGATGGCGTCATGAATAGTTCAGTCTAGACTCATTGAGTGGACATCCCTGATCTTCTCTGGTTTTTGCTTCCTGTAGCCGCTGCTGGCGGGTGGCTTGCTGCGCGCCGAGGACAGGTGGGCAAGGCGTCGCAGTTCTGGGACTATTCGCAACAGTTCCACGAAGGAATGGGTGAGCTGTTGTCGGAGCAGCACGCTGATAAAAAACTCTTCAGTACCTTCACAGATGGCGAAACAGATGCGGCCGAGACCCACAGTGCGCTAGGCAGTCTGTATCGACGCCGCGGTGAATTTGAACGCGCCATTCTCATACACAAGAGCATCACGGAACGCACCGATCTGGATCACGAAGTGCGTGCTTCAGCGCAGCTAGAATTGGCCCGAGACTACGAGATGGGCGGGTTGCTCGATCGCTCGGAAAGCACTTTCCGCAGTTTGATAAAGCGAGGCATACGGCTGGAAGAGTCCTACGATGCTCTGTTGCAATTGCATGAGCGTGAGCAGGATTGGTTGCAGGCCATTCAGCTTGCGCTGCAGTGCCAGCTTGATACAGGCCGAGATGTAGCACCTCAGGTTGCTCATTATTACTGCGAGCTGGCTGAGACTGCCGTGCAATCAGCAGACCTACCGAACGCCGCCTCCCACCTGCAGCTAGCGCTTCAACACTGGCCGCAATGTGCTCGTGCACACATACAACTCGCCAGCATGGCTTTGGTGGCTGAGCAATACCGACAGGCCATCGAGCATTTTGATAAGGTCGAGGAGCTGGATGCATCGCTGATGCCTGTCATTATTGAATCGCGGTTTAAAGCCTTGAAGGGGGCCGGTGATGTGGTCGCGCTTAAAGCATTCGTGTTGCGCATTCAAGCTCAAAAGAATGCCTATTCTGTTGTCAGAACCACTCGCAAGGTTTTGGCGGAACTGGTTGATGAGCAAGTAGCAGACCGGTTTTTTAAAGATCAGATTCTTAAGCGGCCCTCATTGAAAGGCCTGCGCGACTGGGCGCACGATCAACTGGCCCTGAGCAAGCCGGGTGAGCGCGATAAGGTGCAGGTGATTTGTAGCTTGCTGGATCAGGTTATGGAAGATAAACCCGGCTTTCGCTGCCGCTCCTGTGGTTTTCAGGGTAACGTAATGCACTGGCGCTGCCCGGGATGCGCTAGTTGGGATTCAGTATCAACGATCATCGGTGTGGAAGGCGAATGAACAGAATAATTACAGCATTGGATTTTGCAGACGTCGCCAAGGCGCGCGACTTTGTCTCTCGGATCGATCCGTCGCTGACACGGCTGAAAGTGGGCAATCAGCTGTTTACCCTTGGAGGGCCGGCGCTGGTTGATGAATGGCAACAACTCGGGTTCGATATTTTCCTCGATCTCAAGTATCACGATATTCCTAACACCGTGGCTAGTGCGGTGCAGGCAGCGGCCTCGCTGGGTGTCTGGATGGTTAATGTGCACGCCAGCGGCGGGCCTGCCATGTTAAAAGCCTCACGCGATGCAGTGAAGCAGTTCGATCGATCTGCTGAGCGGGCAGGTGGAACACGCCTCATTGCTGTAACTGTGCTGACAAGTCTTGATCGCTCAGAGATGCGCGAGGCAGGTCTGGATGTGGAGCCTGCTGAGCAGGTGGAACGTCTGGCCCGGCTAACGCGCAGCGCAGGTCTTGATGGGGTGGTCTGTTCACCCCACGAGGTTGGCCTGATTCGTCAGATTGCTAAGGCGAACTTCATGACGATCACGCCAGGTGTTCGTCCGGATAAAGATGGTGAAGTGCCGGTCAGTCAGATAACCAGTCATGGCGGTGCTCCTGATGATCAACGTCGCACGCTTACACCGTACGATGCCATCGTCCAAGGTAGTGACTTTCTGGTTATCGGCAGGCCTATTACACAGGCAGAATCTCCAGTCGATGTGTTGCATGCGATCAACGCTGAAGTGCAGATTGCTGCTAGCCAGTTAGCGTCGACAGCTTGATCGGTTTTTTTTAGCCTCTCTTATGCGCAAACATTAAGCTTATGCGCAACCTTTAAGCTTGACGTAAAACTCTCCGATAGTTTAGAGCCAAGCCCCCCATCACTGAATCACGGATCCGAACAAAACAAGCATGAGTGCCGACGAAAAAGTCTATATCACCGCCCAACAACTCCTGGAGGACTCGCTGGAGCTTGGTCGTCAAATTCTGGCGGGTGATTTTCGACCCAACTACATAGTGGGTGTCTGGCGCGGTGGCACGCCCGTTGGCATCATGGTTCAAGAGCTACTGGATTTTTATGGTGTGGAAACCGACCACATCTCAATCCGCACCTCATCCTACTCCGGTATCAACAAGCGGAAGAACCAGGTTAGGGTGCACGGCTTGAGCTATCTGACTTCTTCCATGAATGCAGAGGATTCTTTGCTCATCGTGGATGATGTTTTTGACACCGGATTAAGTGTCAGCGCAATTTTGAAAAAGTTGCGTGAAAAATCTCGCAAAAACCTGCCGCACGATGTACGTGTTGCCACTGCGTATTTCAAGCCAGGCAGAAACAAGACTGATTTTGAACCCGATTTTTATGCTCATAAAACTGACGACTGGCTGGTGTTCCCGCATGAGATGGAAGGTTTGTCTCGTTCTGAGATTGAGGCGAACAAGCCACACCTAGTGAAGGTGATGAAGGCCCTTGAAGGGGTTATTCAGCCGGCTAAATTGCGTGAGGAATAGAGCAAATTGCTTGGTGTTCTGAATTATTTTCTCACCCAAGCTTGTTCTCTAGAGCTAAAGTGCCTAAACTTCCGGCTGCGCGGCCTTGGTGGTGGAATTGGTAGACACGCCGGATTCAAAATCCGGTTCTGGTAACAGAGTGCGAGTTCAAGTCTCGCCCGAGGCACCATTAGCGCTTTTTTTTTGATTAGATGACCCAGCTTAGCGATTATTCCTACGACTTGCCTTCCGAGCTTATCGCTCAGTCACCCTTGGCAAATCGTAGTGACAGTAGATTGCTTGCACTGGACGGCGCTAGTGTGTCGCATCTGCAAATCCAATCGATACCTGAGCTGCTGCGCTCGGGCGATCGGCTGGTTTTCAATAACACCCGCGTGGTTCCTGCTCGTGTTTTCGGGCACAAAAGGTCGGGTGGCAAGCTTGAACTGATGCTTGAGCGTGTCAATGAGGCTGGCACGGTGCTAGCGAAAATCAGATGCAGCAAATCCCCAAAAGCCGGCTCAGTTATTGTCCTTCAAGGGGCCAATTCCTCAGATGGCAAACCGCCTAGTGTTGAAGCACACGTCATTGGCCGCCAATCAGATTTGTTTGAGCTGGCAGATGTTGGAGAGCAGCGAGGCGCGCTTGCGCAGTTTATTGAGCAACATGGCGACATACCCTTGCCACCCTACATCGAACGTAAGCCTGATGACTCAGACACCGAACGTTATCAAACTGTGTTTGCGGAAAAACCGGGTGCTGTGGCAGCTCCGACTGCAGGCTTGCATTTTGACAATACATTGCTTGAGTCATTGGCCGAGAAAGGTATCGACCACACTTTCATCACGTTGCATGTGGGGGCAGGGACGTTTCAGCCGGTGCGCGTGGAAGATGTATCAACACATGTTATGCACGCGGAACGTGTTGATGTCAGTCAGCAGGCGGTAGACGATATAAAGACTACTCGCCAGAACGGTGGCAGAATCATAGCCGTGGGTACAACTTGTGTACGTTCTCTGGAAGCGGCGGCTGCGAACGGCGAATTACAGCCATTCAACGGCGAAACGCAGTTGTTTATCACTCCGGGCTTCGAGTTCAATGTGATTGACGCCATGATCACGAATTTTCATTTGCCAGAATCCACTTTGCTGATGCTGGTCTCAGCATTCGCCGGGCTGGACAATACACTGGCTGCTTATCGTGAAGCAGTATCGCAGCGCTATCGTTTTTTCAGTTACGGCGATGCCATGCTGGTATGGCCTGCTGACAACTCCTCCAACCAAGGCAGGTAAGTGCTGTGAACTTCAGTTTTGAACTACTCGGCAGTGATGGTGCCGCACGCCGGGGCCGCTTGGATTTTGGGTCTCGTGGCACAGTAGAGACGCCTGCGTTCATGCCGGTGGGCACCTACGGCACCGTGAAATCAGTCAGCCCGGAAGAGATTCGTGAAATCGGTGCTGAAATCTTGCTGGGTAATACATTTCATCTCTGGCTTCGCCCTGGCACTGACATCATTAAACTACACGGTGATTTGCATGATTTTATGCATTGGGAAGGACCGATACTGACGGACTCAGGGGGTTTTCAGGTCTGGAGTCTGGCCAAGTTGCGTAAAATCGATGAGTCAGGTGTGCGGTTTCGCTCGCCAGTTAACGGCGACGAGGTGTTTCTCAGCCCTGAAGAATCCATGCGTATCCAGACTGACTTGGGTTCTAATGTAGTGATGGCGTTCGACGAATGTACGCCTTATCCAGCCACTCACAGCCAAGCTGCAGAATCTATGGAGCTGTCGATGCGCTGGGCCGGGCGTTGCAAGACAGCCTTTCAGGATTTGGGTAACGACAACGCGCTGTTTGGGATTGTTCAGGGCGGCATGTATAACGATCTTCGAAAAATATCGTGTGATGCGCTGACTGATATCGGATTTCCGGGATATGCCGTCGGTGGACTTGCGGTTGGCGAGGAAAAAAGCTTGCGTGATCAAGTGCTGGAAGCCACAACACCGCATTTACCTGTCGATGCACCACGTTATTTGATGGGCGTTGGCAAGCCGGAGGATATCGTCGCTTCTGTGGCCCGTGGCATCGATATGTTTGATTGTGTGCTGCCGACGCGTAATGCGCGAAATGATTACATATACACCACTAAAGGCGATATTCGGCTGCGCAACGCGCGTTTCAAAATCGATACGCAGCCCATTGACTCGGAATGTCAGTGCTACACGTGCAAAAACTACAGCCGTGCTTATCTCTACCATCTGTCCAAATGCAGTGAGATTTTGGGATCCCGCTTGAATACAATCCATAACCTTCATTATTATCAGACGCTTATGCAAGGTATTCGTGGTGCCCTTGAGGAGCAGCGCTTCGATAGCTTTGTTCAGGAATTCGACTACCTGCGCAAGCAGGGTGCTTAGGCGGTTGGGTGGAATGCCGTGGCCTCGATGTCCAGTGCTGTTCTCGGTCAATCAGCTTGTTCTCAGATAGCGGGCTGGCGGCCAGAGTGCTGGGTCTGTGATCCTTCCGCGTGTCGATTTTGACATCGGCGCAAATATTGAACCAGTTTCTCCACCAACACTCTTATGAGCCTGCCGTCGGATATGGCATAATCAGGGGTTAGTTTTAGCCTCCCTTTTTCAAGAGTATTTTCCCATGGATTTTTTCATTAGTAACGCTTATGCACAGGGTGCAGGCGGCGGCTCGCTTTTGGGTATTTTGCCGTTGCTTTTAATGCTTCCTATCTTCTATTTTCTGATGATCCGACCGCAACAAAAGCGGATGAAGGAACATAAGGGCATGGTCGGGGCATTGAAAAAAGGCGATGAGATCGTTACTAATGGTGGCTTGGGTGGAACAGTTACCAAAGTTGGTGACGCTTACCTATCTCTCAGGGTTGCCGAAGGCGTTGAAGTTAACGTTCAGAAACAGTCGGTTGCCGCCCTTCTTCCGTCAGGAACACTGAAAAGTATTTAAGGCATGACCAATACCAACCCGATCTGGAAGACGTTGCTGCTGGCAACTGTATTGTTAGTAGGCGCCTTGTACGCATTGCCTAACTTGTTCGGCAGCGATCCCGCTGTGCAGGTATCGGGTAGGAACGCCGATCTGACATCACAGGATGTCAGTCGGTTTACAAGAATATTGGCAGAAGACGGATTTGCCAACGCTGAGATCAGACAGGAAGAAAATCGCTTTCTGGCACTGTTCAAGTCTGAAGATGATCAGATAAGAGCGCGTGATGCTATTGCTAATGTGCTGGACCCTAACGAATTTATCACCACGCTGAATCTCGAGCCTGCCAGTCCAGAATGGCTGAGAGGTATTGCCGAGCCCATGAATCTCGGACTCGATCTGCGCGGCGGCGTGCACTTCCTGATGGAGGTGGATATGAATTCTGCGATCAATTCGGCTGAAGAGCGTTTCGTGCCAGCCTGGAAGCGTGAGGTACGGGAAGCCCGGATCCGGGGCACATCCATATCGCATGACAACGGTATTCTGTCAGCGCGTTTTCGCACAGTGGCGCAACGTGACCAGATGCTCGAGATCTTCCGGGAAGAGGCGCTGGATCTGGCGTTCGACACTCGAGAAGAAGGGGAGAACGCTTTTATTACGGCCAACTTGACAGAATTTGCGGCTGAAGAAGAACGACGTAGTGCCTTGCAGCAAAACGTGACAACTCTGCGTAACCGTATCAACGAACTGGGTGTTTCTGAGCCGGTTATCCAGCAGCAAGGTGCAGACAGAATTGTGGTGCAGCTGCCGGGCGTGCAAGACACAGCTCGAGCAAAAGAAATTTTAGGCGCCACGGCAACTTTGGAATATCGCCTGGTATCAACTCGGTCTGATGCGCGCGCTTACACGCGTCGTGAGGACGGGTCTACCATCATGCTCGACCGCGATATCATCGTGACGGGTGATCAGATCAAAGGTGCATCATCTGGCATCGACACCAATTCTGGAACGCCTGCCGTGTTCGTTAATCTTGACAATGCAGGTGCCAGGCGCATGCAAGAGGTTACTCAAGATAACGTGGGTAATCCTATGGCGGTTGTCTATATAGAAAATCGTATTGACACCAAAGAGGTGAATGGTCTTCCCGTCAAAACGACCACGAAGATAGAAGAAGTTATTAATGTCGCCACCATTCGCGATGTTTTAAGTCATCGCTTTCAAACCACAGGATTGATCGCCAATGAGGCCGCCGATCTGGCGCTTCTTCTCAGAGCCGGCGCACTAAAGGCTCCTGTTGAAATCGTAGAAGAGCGCACCGTTGGACCAAGTCTGGGTAAAGATAATATCCGTCAGGGTTTTCTCTCAGCGGTGGTGGGGCTAATGCTGGTAGTGATTTTTATGGGTGTCTACTACCGCGTGTTTGGGTTGATTGCTGGCGCCGCTTTGGTCATCAATGTCGTGATGATCATAGCTATCCTTGGTCTGCTGCAGGCGACATTGACCCTGCCAGGTATCGCTGGAATTGTTCTGACGATGGGAATGGCTGTCGATGCCAACGTGCTTATTTTTGAGCGAATACGCGAAGAGCTTCGCGCTGGAGGGGCCGTTCAGGCTGCCATATCCGCAGGTTATGACAAAGCCTTTACTACTATCGCTGACGCTAACATCACGACGCTAATTGCGGCGATTGTTCTGTTTAGCATGGGTACTGGCCCGATCAAGGGCTTTGCGATAACGCTATGTCTGGGCATCCTGACCTCCATGTTCACAGCAATCTTCGGTTCGAGGGTTTTGGTGAACGCGCTGTACGGCAATCGTCGTCTCAGTACACTACCTATCTGATTTTGCGCTGATACTGACGGAATACGCACATGCGAAATATTATTGGCGACATCAAGTTTGATTTTATGGGGCGGTACCAGTTCGCCTGCATCGTCTCTGGAGCCTTGTTGACGATAGCCGTATTGGCTATCGCTATACGAGGACTCAGTTTAGGGGTGGATTTTACGGGCGGATTTACCATTGAGGTTGGCTACGAGCAAGCACCTGATTTAACGGAAATACGAACCGCACTGGCGACTGGTGATCTGCCTGATTCAACGGTTCAGACATTTGGCACGAGTACAGACATCCTGATTCGTATGGCGCCGAAAGAGGGCGCAAGCGATGCTGAGATTAGTACCGATGTGCTGCGCATCTTGGGCGAGGCCTCTGATTCTGAGGTGAGTGTTCGCCGAGTGGAATTTGTGGGGCCCCAAGTCGGTGAGGAATTAAGAGAAAAGGGCGGGATAGCCATCCTGACTGCGCTTTTCGGAATCATCGTTTACATCTGGTTCCGATTTGAAAAGAAATTCTCGGTAGGTTCAGTGCTCGCTCTGGTGCATGATGTTGTCATAACCGTAGGCTTTTTTGCTCTGTTTCAGATTGAATTTGACCTCACTATTCTGGCAGCGATTCTGGCAGTTATTGGTTATTCACTGAACGACACCATCGTGGTGTTCGATCGGATTAGGGAAAATTTCCGATTAATGCGTTCGGGCACACCTGCCGAAATCATGAATACGTCGATTAGTCAGACTTTGTCGCGAACGGTGATCACCTCGGGTACCACATTGCTGGTTCTGTTATCGCTTTTCTTTTTTGGTGGCAAAATTATTCACGGCTTCTCGCTGGCGCTTCTGGTGGGGGTGGTCATTGGTACTTACTCATCGATTTTTGTCGCAAGCCTTGCAGTTCTCAGGCTGGGTATTACCAAAGAAGACCTTATGCCTGTGGAAAAAGAAGGTGCCGATCTAGAGGATTCCATGCCTTAATTGGCTGTTTCGAGAATAGCGCGTTTGAATTGATGGCGGCCCTGAAAAGGGCCGTCATTTTTTTGGTTACCGGCCTGTGGCCTTAGTCAGTCATTGCAGATAGTGTTGTTGGTAGCAATGCCAATGGCTAAACGGGCTTGCTCTGCATGGCGTTTTTCTTTCTCGCAGCTGCCAAAGGTTTCATTACTTCCAGCATCTGATGATGAATCCTGGGGGCTGCGGCTATTACGTCACCCTTTTGCATCCAGTCATCACCACCTTCAAAGTCGTTAATCAAGCCACCAGCCTCTCGTACGATAAGTGCGCCGGCTGCCACATCCCAGCTTTGCAGTCCGGTAAGCCAACAACCCTCAGAGCGGCCAGCAGCCACGTAGGCCAAATCCAGTGCTGCAGATCCCAGACGTCTTATGCCAGCAGAGCGTTCGGTAAAGTGACGCAGGGTACGTTGGTAGAAATCCAGGTCTTGTCCTTGGCGATAGGGAAAACCTGAGTTGAGTAGAGCGTCCTCGAGCCTGCCGCGGTTAGAAACGCGCAGCCGCTTGCTGTCCAGAAATGCACCTTCGCCTTTGCCTGCAGTAAACAGCTCCTGGCGCATCGGGTCGTAGATCACCGCTTGAAAAAGTCGTTTTTTCTGCATTAGCGCGATGGACACACTAAAGTGCGGCATACCGTGGATAAAATTTGTTGTGCCATCCAGAGGGTCGATTATCCAGCGAAACTCAGCGTCTTCATCACCAATCAGGCCGCTCTCTTCGCACAGGAAAGCGTGCGTCGGGTAGGCCTTCCTCAGTACGGCAACAATCTCCGCCTCGGCTTTATGGTCCACCTCGGTCACGAAATCGTTTCGTTGTTTTTTCTCGATGGACAAGGGATCGTACCGGTCCACGTTCTGAGTGATGACTTTACCGGCCGCACGTGCAGCCCGCACGCCGATATTAAGCATCGGATTCATGGCAATTCGCCTTACTGTGATTAAGACCGCTAGTGTAGTGCCAAACCAACTCTTTGGCGGTACGTCTGTCACGCTTCTTTTGTGCTATTGGCGCATAGATGGAGTCATCTATGCCATCATTCTGAAATGAGTGTAGAAATTGTTTTCGTCATGGTGGGGACAACCCACACGGGTAATCTTGGTGCGGCTGCGCGTGCGATGAAGACCATGGGTTTCACCAGCCTGCGGCTTGTCGACACCTGCTCGCATCTTTCAGCTGAGGCTCTGGCCAGATCATCGGGCGCCAATGACGTTCTAAAGCAGGCGCAAAGCTTTGGCAGTCTCAAAGAGGCGATTGCCGATTGCCGAGTCGTGATCGGTACCAGTGCGAGAGCCAGGCAGTTAGCGGTTCCTCTCAAATCCAGCCGAGAAATAGCCGATGAGGTTGCTGAACTTGCAGGTAGCGCAGACGCTAGTCAGCAGCGAGTTGCTATGGTGTTTGGTCAAGAGCGATCCGGGTTAAGCAACGAATCGCTTGACCTGTGCACGCGATTGTTGAGAATTCCGTGTAATCCGGATTTTTCATCCCTCAATCTGGGGAGTGCTGTGCAGGTAGTGGCGTATGAGTTATCGCAGGCAGTGAATTCCGTACCTCAAGGCGCACCAGTTCCTATCCCGGGTAAATGGAAAGGCAGCGATGGGGCTGCCCCCGCACCACTGGATCCTGACGAGCTACCCGCGACCAGTGAAGCGATGGAACACTTTTTCGAGCATCTTGATCGGGTGATGGTGAATACGGGCTTCCTGAACCCGGATAACCCTCGGCTGCTAAGGCGCAAGGTGCGCCGTTACTTTGAGTCGAACCGACCCTCGGCCAACGAGCTATCAATGTTCAGAGGGCTTTTGTCAGCAACTGAAAACCCAAGAAAACCGTCATAACTTACCCAGAATGATTCACAAGTTCTGATTTCAGCTTGGACGGGCTCCACAGAACGGCCTCAAGAATCGTCGGCTTCAGGTTGGCTCGTATACATATTGGTAAGCAGATGATCGGTAGAGAACAGCGTACACTTTCCCACCAATTTCGTAAGAATAGCGCGTGACTACCATGTGGCAGCTGATTAAGGAAGATGTGTCCTGTGTTTTCGATCGTGACCCGGCGGCGCGCAGCACGCTCGATGTGCTGACGTGTTACTCGGGTGTGCACGCGATACTTTTTCATCGCATTAACCATTGGATGTGGGGTAAGGGCTTTCGCTGGCCTGCCAGATTCATGGGTAACATCGCCCGCTGGCTTACAGGTATCGAAATCCACCCTGGTGCGATTATCGGTCGGCGGTTTTTTGTCGATCACGGTACGGGTGTGGTTGTCGGTGAAACAGCTGAAATCGGTAACGATGTCACGCTCTATCAAGGCGTTACTCTGGGCGGACGCACGCTCAGCGAGGGCAAGCGCCATCCGACGCTAGGCGACAACGTTGTCGTCGGCGCAGGCGCAAAGATTCTGGGACCATTTACTGTAGAAGAGGGTGCAAGAATTGGCTCAAACGCGGTGGTTTTACACGCTGTGCCAGCTGGGGCGACAGTGGTCGGTGTGCCTGGGAAGATCGTAAGGTGCCGTGATAAAAACGTGAAGTGCTTCCAGCTTGTGCGTGAAAAGGCGATTGAATCCAGTCAGCAACCTTTCGATGCCTACGGCGTGGCAGGTGAGATCGACGATCCGGTTGAGCTGCTACAGCAGCAAGTTGCTGAATTGCGAGCAGAGCTAGACCGACTTAGTGAAAAAAAAGCCTGTTAGGGGTGTGAATTGATTGCTGGTCGTGTGTTTATAGGCGTCAGGCTCATTTCACAGTCGTTTTTGTCAGTTAAGTGAATCCTAGCGAGCAACCTGCCGATACCGCATATTAAATACTTGACTGTTTTAGTGGGTTAAGAGATAATCTCGAAACTTGAGATACACGGTTATAGTTGCCTCAATCTATGAAACTGACGACAAAAGGCCGATACGCCGTAACGGCGATGCTTGATTTGGCGTTGCATGGGGATCAAGGTCCAGTGTCCCTTGCAGAGATTTCAACGCGGCAAGAGATATCGCTCTCCTACCTTGAGCAATTGTTTTCAAAGTTGCGCAAGAACGATTTAGTCACCAGCACCAGGGGCCCTGGCGGTGGTTACTCTGTGTCAAGAGAGCTCTCGCTTGTTGCGGTATCCGATATTATCAGCGCTGTGAATGAGTCAGTGGACGCTACCCAGTGCGCGGGCAGAGAGAACTGCCATAGCCATGGTCGGTGTCTTACTCACGATCTGTGGGAGGGGTTGAGCGTTCAGATCGAAGAATTTCTCAGCAGTGTTTCTTTGCAGGACATGATCGACAAGCAGCGCGTCCAAAACGTGTCAGTCGTCAGAGAGAGCATGCTGGTACAAGTAAGACATGCGTAGTCAGAGTGATTTTTATGCTCAGACAAACCATACAAGATCGACATCGGTGCGTACAAGCAGCGACAACACTATTACCCGGTTACGGATCATTCGTAACCAATCATTTACTTTGAGGCTGACAACGTGAGTTCACTTAACATCCCCATCTACATGGATTACTCCGCCACCACACCGGTTGACGAGCGTGTGGCTGCGAAAATGGCAGAGTGTCTTACCAAGCAAGGTTATTTCGGAAATCCTTCTTCGCGATCACATCCATTCGGCTGGCAAGCTGATGAGCTTGTGGAGCAGGCTCGGGATAACGTTGCAAACCTGCTTGGTGCAAATAGCAAGGAAATTGTCTGGACATCAGGCGCAACTGAGTCAGACAACCTTGCCATCAAGGGCGCTGCGCTTTTTAACGTCAAGAAGGGTAAGCACATCGTTACCCTGAAGACGGAACACAAAGCCGTGCTCGATACTTGTCGTCAGCTAGAGCGCGAAGGGTTTGAGATCACCTACTTGGATCCTTTGGAGAACGGTCTTCTTGACCTTGATGTGTTCAAGGCTGCTTTGAGAGAAGACACTACTGTTGTTTCTATCATGCATGTGAACAACGAAATCGGTGTTATTCAAGACATCGCGGCGATCGGCGCAATCACGCGAGAGCGTGGAATCATCTTTCACGTTGATGCAGCCCAGAGTCCAGGCAAGGTTGCTATCGATGTAGAGGCCATGAATGTCGATCTTATGTCGCTTTGTGCACACAAGGTCTATGGGCCCAAAGGTATCGGCGCCCTGTACGTTCGACGTAAGCCCCGCGTCCGTCTTGAAGCGCAGATTCACGGCGGTGGGCATGAGCGTGGAATGCGTTCTGGCACATTGGCAACCCACCAGATCGTCGGTATGGGTGAGTCATTCAGAATTGCACAGGATGAAATGGTGGCAGAGAACGCTCGCATGCTGACGTTGCGTGATCGACTTTGGGCAGGCATCGAAGACATGGAAGAGATCTACCTCAACGGTGATCTTGAGCAGCGTATTCCTGGCAACCTGAACGTCAGTTTCAACTTTGTTGAGGGCGAAAGTCTCATCATGTCCATGAAAGACATTGCGGTGTCGAGTGGTTCTGCATGCACAAGTGCAAGCCTGGAGCCATCGTATGTACTGAGAGCTATTGGCAGAAACGACGAGTTAGCGCACAGCTCAATTCGCTTCACCATCGGTAGATTCACAACCGAAGAAGAGATTGATTTCACCATCGGCAAGACAAGAGAGGCTGTAGAGAAATTGCGTGACCTGTCGCCTTTGTGGGATATGCACAAAGAAGGTATCGATCTGAACACTGTCGAGTGGGCTAGTCATTAATCACGCTTCAATGCTGCTCGCTATTATCTAGCGGGCAACATTTTTGTAGAACGATCATTAGTACAGTATTGTTAGTGCAGTTTGTCTGGGCCTACTATGTTGTAAAGGTCTGGAGTCACCTCAAAACACACACCGGAGAGCATCATGGCTTATAGCGACAAGGTCCTTGACCATTACGAAAATCCACGCAACGTTGGCGTGCTTGACAAGAACGACCCAAATGTTGGAACAGGTATGGTCGGTGCACCTGCTTGTGGAGACGTTATGCGTCTGCAGATCAAGGTTAGCGAAGATGGCATCATTGAAGATGCAAAATTCAAGACTTATGGCTGTGGCTCTGCCATCGCGTCTTCTTCATTAGTCACAGAAATGATGAAGGGCAAGACGTTGGAAGAAGTTGGTGAGATCCGCAACATGCACATCGCTGAAGAGCTTGCATTGCCACCAGTGAAAATTCACTGTTCAGTACTAGCCGAAGATGCGATTGCAGCTGCAATCGCTGACATCAAGGCAAAGCGTAGCGAAGCTCAGAAAGAGTCTGCTATCGCTAGCTGAACCAAGCTGCAATAGTCGAAAGAGGTTATCAACATGGGTGTAACGTTTACAGATAGCGCCGCTAAGCATATTCGCGGCTTTCTTGATCAGCGTGGTAAAGGTGTCGGCTTACGACTAGCGGTACGTACTACTGGCTGTTCAGGCCTCGCCTATGTGTTGGAATTTGCTGACGAGGTGGCCTCCAACGACGAAGTCTTTGAAAACAATAATGTTACCGTCGTAATTGATAAAAAGAGTCTCGTGTATCTCAACGGTACAGAGCTCGATTT
Source organism: Granulosicoccus sp. (assembly GCA_023301795.1). Classification (GTDB taxonomy): domain Bacteria; phylum Pseudomonadota; class Gammaproteobacteria; order Granulosicoccales; family Granulosicoccaceae; genus Granulosicoccus. Next base: position 201 of record JALZVU010000085.1, on the reverse strand, counting down.
TACGAAGGAAGGGCTGAACGAAGGTTTTAAGTTCAACAACCCGAACATGAAAGACGAGTGTGGTTGTGGAGAGTCTTTTACCATTTAGGAGTTTGTCCCCGGGCAGCTCTTGGGTAGTATTTTGGCTTGTGTGTGCAGTTCGGCTCGTTTGACGAGTCGGGTTGCCGCACAGGGCAATCACTGGCAGCTTCCGGAAGCTGC
>JALZVU010000084.1 GCA_023301795.1 Granulosicoccus sp. | reverse complement strand
CTGATCAACCCGATCGCGATGGAAGACGGACTGCGATTTGCGATTCGTGAAGGTGGCCGTACCGTAGGTGCGGGTGTTGTTGCGAAAATCATCGAGTAATCATTATGGCAGCTAGTCAAACAATCCGGATTCGTCTCAAAGCTTTTGATCACCGTTTGATCGACCGCTCGGCGAAAGAAATTCTTGAAACTGCAAAGCGTACAGGTGCCCGTGTTCTAGGCCCTATCCCTTTGCCTACCAAGAAAGAGCGATTCACCATTCTTGTTTCACCACACGTGAACAAAGATGCTCGTGACCAGTACGAGATCCGTACCCACAAGCGTCTGATGGACATCGTTGACCCGACCGAAAAGACAGTTGATGCGCTGATGAAGCTTGATCTGGCAGCTGGTGTTGATGTTCAGATCAAACTGAACTAGTTCAGGTACATCAGGCGGCTTATATGGCGCCAGTGTTCTAAAAAAGCCCGCTTACGCGGGCTTTTTTGTTCCAGTCTTACCGATGCGATTTCCAGGCGACGCAGTTCAGAGCTCTGGTTCTTTTGTCTCGCGAAAAATTGCATGATCACCCCGTTTCACCGAAGCGGTGCCATCCAGTAGGGCTGCATAAAAATCAAAGAGTGTCTCCGTGCCAAATGAAGGTGTGGCGGCTGCATCGTACTGGCCAGTATCTGGGTCAAGAGTCAGCATTGACTCTGTAGCGTAATAACGTCCGATGCGCGCAAGCTCTGCTTTATCGGCGCACGATTTACTGACTTTTCCTAGCAGCGTTAACACCGCGCCCACAGCGTCAAACATAGCAACCGGCACTTTTCGAAAACGCGGGGTCTGCCCTGTGAGTTTGAACAGATGCTCACCTTGTTCGCGAAGCGTTATGGCATCGCCGGGCCCTCCGATGGGCAATACTTTGTTGTGCCGTGCTGGGTCAACAATACAACTTGCGATAAATTTACCCAGATCGTCATCGCTTATGGGCTTGCAGGCAGTGAGTGTGCCATCACCAAACAACATGAATGGTTTGCCAGCTCGCACACGCTCGACCTGGCCGGACAAAGACTTGAAAAAGGCGGTAGGCCGGACAATTGAATAGGTAAGCCCTGAATCTATCAGCTCTCGCTCAAACGCCAGTTTGGCTTGCTGGAAAGCCAGCAAAGGTTTTTGTACACAAATCGCTGATAACAAAACTGCGTGGTGCACGCCGGATGCCATAGCGGTGGCCAATGCTGTGCTCTGCGCTCGATGATCGATCGCCCAAGCATCAGCAGGTACGCCAGTACGTGATGCTAGGCAAGAAACGAGTACATCAAAATGCTCACCACGGAACCCGTCGCGTTTTAACGATTCTGGATCTGATACATCTGCCTGGCGGATGTCTACTTCATCGGCTAGATTGGCTGCGTGCCGAAGGGCTGAAATATCGTCTTCGGATTTACCCGGGCGAACAATACAAACTACGTGATGACCTGAATGATGTAGCGCGCGGGTGGCAGCTTGTCCTGCTGTGCCAGTCGCGCCCAGTACCATTACTGTGCAGACTTTGTTCAAAACATAAACTCCTGATGTCGGCTTGGAAACGCCTGCGTACGCACTTGCTAGCAAAATGGTATGCGAATCCAATCTCGTGAGTGACTAGCGGCATAGAGCGTCCCTCTGTATCCCAGTTAGCGCTACATCATTACGCCATAGTGTCATCGAATCTGTCTACCCTTGATTTGAGCGCTATGCTGTGTACACCAGACAACCAGACTCAAAACACCATGAGCTCAGCTGAATACGATAAAGGCCGATTGAACCTGCCCTTCGTGGGTATTTGCACGTTCGGGAAAAACCCGTACGTCAGTGACTGGGATGCTATCGACAGCGATGTGGCCATTCTCGGAGCTCCTTATGATTTCGGTACGCAATGGCGAGCGGGTGCACGATTTGGTCCCCGTTCCATACGTGAGGCTTCCACGCTATTTTCATTTGGACACGGTGGTGCCTATGACTTTGAGGACGACATCACTTACATGCCCAGTGGTGAGGTATCTGTTGTGGATCTTGGTGACGCCGACATCATTCATACCGATACCGTGCAGAGCCATGCGAATATCGAGTACGGCGTGCGCAAGATACTCAGCGCAGGCGCCTTGCCGGTCGTGTTGGGCGGTGATCATTCCATCAACATTCCGTGTGTTGCAGCTTTTGATGATCAAGAGCCGATTCACATTGTGCAGATTGATGCGCATCTAGATTTTGTAGATGAGCGTCATGGTGTACGTTTTGGGCACGGCAATCCCATGTTCCGTGCTGCCGAATCCAGCCACGTCACCGGTTTGTCCCAAATTGGTATTCGCAATGTGTCGTCCACATCCAAGGAGGGCTATGCGGCTGCCCGAGAAGCTGGCTCCGACATCCTGTCGGTTCGTCAATTTCGTAAGCTGGGTGTCGAAGGCGTGCTAGAGAGAATTCCTGCAGGGGTGCGCTATTACGTCACCATCGACATTGACGGATTTGATCCGTCTATCGCACCGGGTACGGGCACTCCCAGTCACGGTGGTTTTCTATACTACGAAGGGCTTGAGCTACTGGCTGGTCTGGCCGAACGCGGCACCGTTGTTGGTATCGATCTTGTGGAAGTAGCGCCTGATTATGATCACAGTGGCAGCACCGCAACGCTTGCAGCGCAGCTGCTAATGAATTTCATCGGTCGTATTCTTCACCACCGATAAGGATATTGTTGCTTGAGTGCTCATGGCGGCAGCGCTGGTGTTGCCTGCTTTTGCAAGTTTGGTATTTCTGTTACCTTCAAGAGCCGCGACGGAAATGCGCCGTCTGAGTATTGCTAACCGAGAGGTATTACCATGCAACTTCGACCGGATTCATCGTTCTATCCCACTGCCAGGATGGCGATGGAAGCGCCCGTAGAAAAATACGGGTTTACCGTGATGCTCAGTGGTGATGCTTCGCAACCAGATGGTATTGCAGTTGTCGATCTTGATTCAACGTCAAAGACATTCGGCCAAATTGTTCATCAGGTGATGGCCACAACGCCCGGCGATGAATTTCATCACTTTGGTTGGAATGCTTGTTCCGCATCTCTATCGCCACTAAGCGGTCATGCATTTCTCGAACGTCGCTATCTGATTGTGCCTGGCATACGCTCTTCGCGTATTTACATCATCGATGTAAAAGAGCCCCTCAAGGCGAAAATACACAAAGTCATTGAGCCAGAGGAAGTGTTTGAAAAAACAGGATATTCACGACCACACACTATCCACTGTGGACCAGAAGGCATTTACGTTTCAACACTGGGCGGTGGTGGCAAGGACGGCACTGATGGCCCTCCTGGTATCTTCATTATGGATTGCGAGACTTTCGAAATTCTGGGTCGTTATGAGATGGATCGTGGCAAGCAAGACAAGCACTATGATTTCTGGTGGAACCTGCCGCAGGATTACATGGTCAGCTCGGAGTGGGGGCTACCGCCGCAGTATGAAAATGGCATTGTACCGTCAGATTTACTGTCCAATAAATACGGCCATTCCATACATTTTTGGGATCTTCGCGCCCGAAAAAATGTCCAGACACTGGATTTTGGTGAACAGTACCAGATGGCGCTGGAGATTCGCCCGGCTCATGATCCGGCAAAAAGCTATGGATTCTGTGGTGTGGTCGTGGACACCACAAACTTGCAAGGCGCGATCTTCACCTGGTGGCGCGATGATGACGGCAAGTGGCAAGCCAAGAAGACGATTACCATTGATCCGGTGCCAGCAGAAGCGGATCAGCTGCCTGAATTGTTGAAAGGCTTTGGCGCAGTGCCTCCATTGGTTACTGATATCGATCTCAGCCTCGATGATCGCTTTTTGTATGTAGCGTGTTGGGGGTTAGGAGAGATGCATCAGTATGATGTCAGCGACCCGATGAGCCCTGTGCTAGTGGGTAAAGTTGAGTTGGGTGGTATCGTAAAAGACACCAAGCATCCCAATGGGCGTGACTTCGCTTACGGTCCACAGATGGTTGAGATCAGCCGTGACGGTAAGCGTGTTTACTGGACCAACTCCTTGTATTCGTCGTGGGATGACCAATTCTATCCTGATGATGAAGGTGGGCAGATGGTGATGGCGCATGTGGGTGAGGAAGGTGGGCTGACGCTTGATAAAGATTTTTATGTTGATTTTCCGCAAGGCCTTCGGGCTCATCAAATCAGACTGGAAGGGGGCGATTGTTCAACGGATAGTTTTTGCTACCCCAATAACTGATCGATGACGGATGCACCTTCGATGATGGCGCTCTGGGGCGCCATCATCGGCGCCGGGTTATTTCATGGGTTTAATCCGGGTATGGGCTGGCCATTGGCAGTCTCTGCTGCACTGATGGATAAAAGCCCCCGAGCGCTTTGGCCTGCATTGGGGGCTTTGGCGGTAGGGCATTTTCTAGCCATGGCCATGGTATTGCTGCCTTTTTCTCTTGTGTCATCGCTGATTAAATGGGATGTGGAAATACGCATAAGCGCAGGCGTTCTCGTTGCGCTCATGGGTGTGTATTTACTCTTCAACCGTAAGCATCCGAGGTTTCTTGCACGCGTAAAACCCACTCGGTTGGCGCTGTGGTCGTTCCTTGCTGCACTGGCTCATGGAGCAGGGCTTATGCTTGTGCCCATCTTTCTTGCAATGCACGACGTGGGTGATTCGATTGTCGGTAATGTGGTGGCGGCGGGATTTGTCGCCGGTGCTCATACTGCCGCCATGGCAGGAGCCTGCATCACGGTGTCGTATGTGATTTATCGTTGGCTGGGCCTTAAATTCCTCACCCGAACTTGGTTTAATCTGGATGTTGCCTGGGCTCTGAGCCTGATTATTGTCGGTATCGTCGGTATCGTGAGTGCTGCGTCATGATGCGCATTCTAAAATAGATGTTGAAGGCGAAACCCGGCGCCTGTTGCTCGCTGTATTGGTGTGCAACATAAACTGGTTGGTATCAGGGCAATTTAAAACTCACTATTCTGTAGTGTGTAAAACAAGTGGCAGAGCCAAAACCAGGCTTACAGTTTGTCACAGGCTGTTGCAGTACTATCCGGTGTTCGAGCAATCATTGTGGTATTTTCGATCGGTGTAGTTGGCGTTCATTGCGCTTGATTATTGGTAAATTCAAGGAGTCGTACCATGTCATTCTTTCGGGGTGCTTTACCCGCCGTGTTTGCTGTCTGTCTGTCGATTGGTTTGGGGTCAGGATCCCTCATGGCGGATGATGACTCCGAAACTGAAGGTGGCGTCGAAGCAGTAAATATCATCCCTGATGTAGAGCAGGCATCGCAGGTAAACGAGAATACAGTCGGACTTGTTTTTTCCGCCGATGAATTGTTCAACGCCGCGTTGCGTGATCTTGATAGAGAAGTTCATGAGCACACAGATGTTCGGCTAGTGCCCATTCTAGGAAAAAACGATGTGCAGAATGTTTATGATCTGCTGTTTCTGCAGGGTGTGGATGGTGCAGTTTTCAGAGCCGACGCCATCGAATATGTGAAGCGTCGGGGCAATTTTCCGACAGTGGGCAACGTGGTCAATGCGATGCTCAAAATTCACACCGACAAGATTGTTGTGCTCGCTAACCAATCGATCCAGTCGATAACAGATCTTGACGGCGAAAAAGTGAGTCTCAGTGAATATGCTTCTGGCGCGTATATCACTGGCACGGTACTTTCAGATGCGTATGGGATTAGCTTTGAGCCTGTGTATTCAAGCACGCAAGAGGGGTTGGAGAAACTACGTAGTGGCGAGGTGGCCGCGCTTATATACTTGAGCAGTGAAAACAGTGAGTCAATGAGCTCACGGGTAGACGCTCTCACATTAAAAGCCGTGAGGGCGTTTGAAGCGGATGATCAGATAAAAGTACTGCCTTTGCTAGGTAATAACGCTGTGGGTGCGGTCTACCTGCCAACCACTTTGACAGCAAATGACCTGCCAGGTCTGCTGGGTGAGGGTGATGAGATCGAGACCTACGCGGTAGATACGGTACTAGCCGCATACAGGTGGCGTGATAACAACCCGCGCTATGAAAAAACAGCTCGATTTGTCGATGCATTCATTGAGTCCATCCACCATCTTAAGACAGGCGAAAACAGTGATTTTTGGGGTGACCTGAATATCACAGCACCGGTGCATGGGATGCTTAGTCTAGAAGTCGTCAGTGATGTGCTGGCGCAACGCCAAGTTGCGCGCGAAACTGAACTTGCTGCCATAAAGGCAGCAGAGGCAGCAGAGGCAGCTGCAGAGCGAGAGGCAAAGCTTGCTGCTCTGAACGTGCAGCGCGAGCAGATCCTGCAATTGCTGGACGAGAAAATTACAGGTGCGTCGGACGTTGATGAACTTCAGGAGCTGCTTGATCAGGTAAATAGTTTTGCTGACCGGCTGGAGTAGCTGCTGGAAGGTCTCTGTTTAGCTGGGCGTGGATTGGCCGGTGAGTTGCTCAGCCCATACTGTCAATCTCTGCCCGTCTTGGGCAGTCGTGCACATGGTCGTTTACCACGCCGAGTGCCTGCATTAATGCGTACATTGTGGTTGGTCCGACAAAGCTCCAGCCGCGGTGTTTTAGTTGTTTAGACAGGAGGCTCGATTCTGCGGTGAAGGGGTTGTTCTTCAGCCAGGATAGGGTGACCTTTTCTGGC
>JALZVU010000083.1 GCA_023301795.1 Granulosicoccus sp. | reverse complement strand
ACACTCATCGATGAGTGTAGGTCGTTGTTTCATCGCTTTTAACTGGATTGGCCTGATCATGGATTCAACACAGCAGACGGGAAAAGTTTCTCCTGACAACGTACCCGGTTCAGCGGATGGCAAGACTGCACCTGCGCCCAGCATCATTCTCGATGTAAACAACATTGAGGTGATCTACGATCACGTTATCCTTGTACTCAAGGGCGTCTCATTGCAGGTGCCAGAGGGCGGCATTGTCGCCATTCTGGGTGCTAACGGAGCTGGCAAAACCACCACGCTCAAGGCCATTTCAAACCTGTTGCACGCCGAGCGTGGCGAGGTCACTAAAGGTGCTATCGAATTTAAAGGTAAGCAGGTTCAGTCCCTATCGCCCAACGAGCTAGTACGTCGAGGTTGTATCCAGGTGATGGAAGGTCGGCATTGTTTCGGCCATCTGAGTATTGAAGAAAATTTACTAACCGGTGCGTTCACGCGCAAAGACGGTCGAGCTGCTATCAAGCGCGACATGGAAATGGTGTACGACTACTTCCCGCGCTTGCGCGAGCGTCGTGCTAGCCAGGCAGGCTATACCTCTGGCGGCGAGCAGCAAATGTGCGCTATCGGTAGGGCATTGATGTCCAAGCCATCCATGATTTTGCTCGATGAGCCCTCCATGGGGCTGGCTCCGCAGCTGGTGGAAGAGATTTTTGATATCGTCAAACAACTCAATCAAGACACGGGCGTGTCATTTTTACTCGCCGAACAGAACACTAACATCGCGCTGCGTTATGCCACCTATGGTTACATCCTGGAATCTGGCCGAGTGGTGCTCGATGGCACAGGTGAGGCATTACGCGAAAACGCTGATGTTAAAGAATTTTATCTGGGTACGGGTGGTGAAGGTCGGCGCAGCTTTCGCGAAGTAAAGCACTATAAAAGGCGTAAGCGTTGGCTTGCCTGATGGGTGTAATGACAGGTTATTGTCCTGATCGCCTAACGCATTAAATATTCAACGCCAGCAAAAGACACAACACCATGAATGCATACTTCGACGAATCCGAAACATCTGAACCTTCGGTTCGTGAGGCTGAATTGTTCGCAGGGTTTGGCGAATTATTGAAAGACTGCGCAACTCATTGTCCCGGGTTGGCCGCTCATTTAGCGGAGCATGATCTGCACGGTATCAACAGCATGGAGGCGCTGAGGAGCTTGCCGGTATTGCGCAAGAGCGATCTAATGGCGGCTCAACAGGCAGCGCCGCCTTTTGGCGGGTTTGTCCGTGAATCAGCCCTGCAGGGCCGGCGTATTTTCATGTCGCCAGGTCCTGTGTGGGAGCCTCAGCTGGGTGGTTCAGACCCTTGGCTGGGAGCAAGAGCGTTGTTTGCTGCGGGTATCAGGGCGGGTGATCGCGTACACAACGCGTTCTCCTACCACCTGACGCCCGGTGGTTTTATTCTGGACGAGGCGGCACGTGCGATGGGTTGCGTGGTGTTTCCGGCAGGCGTTGGTAACACCGAAGCGCAGGTAATGGCTCTACGCCAGACGCAAGCCAGTGTGTATGTCGGCACGCCGGATTATCTGCAAATATTGCTTGATCATGCGTCAGCTGAAAACCAGCCCTTGTCCGGTATCAAGCGTGCACTAGTCTCTGGCGGTGCTTTGTTTCCTGCCATGCGTGCTGGCTATGAAGAACAAGGTATCCATGTTCAGCAGTGCTACGCCACCGCCGACCTGGGTGTCATAGGCTACGAGAGCTCCACCGATGATCAGGTGCATCCGGGCATGGTGGTTAATGAGGGCATTATCGTGGAGATACTGGTGCCGGGCACCGCAATCCCTGTGGCACCAGGTGAGGTAGGCGAGGTTGTCGTCACCCGCCTTGACAAAGACTATCCGCTGGTGCGTTTCGGCACAGGTGATTTGTCTAAATTCATTGATGAGCCAAGCCCCTGTGGTAGAACCAACAAGCGACTGGCTGGCTGGATGGGTCGTGCTGATCAGCGCGTAAAGGTCAAAGGCATGTTTGTTGATCCGGTGCAATTGGGCGGGTTGCGAAAGCTGCATCCGGAGCTTGATGGCTGGCGTCTGGTTATTTCGCGGGTAAACGATCGTGATGCCATGACGCTTCAGGTAACCTTAAGCGACAGTGCTAGTGGTGACGCTGTGCCAAGCGCGCCTAACCACGGCGCGTGGCTGGATAGTTTGTCAAAAACGCTGAAGCAGGCTACAAATCTGGGAGGGGAGGTCTGTGTTATCGAAAGCCTGCCTGCTGATGGCATTGTCGTCGACGACCAGCGAAACTACGACTGATGTTCAGGCTTGAAACGTACAGGTGCGGCCTGCGCTTAGAATCAGGACGCGTTACTGTGGCTTCATGAATTATTCAGGCTAAGCGCCCAAGGTTGCTATGATATAGCCCCTCAAGCGTCAACGTCAGGTTCTTTCCAGCAACAGATGGACATCGATAGGCACGCAACCCCCGCTTCGCTTCGCACCATTGCGATGCCAGCTGACACCAATCCCAATGGCGATATTTTTGGTGGATGGATCCTGTCGCAAATGGATCTGGCTGGGGGCACGCACGCGTTTTTTGAGGCGCAGGGGCGAGTTGCAACGGTAGCTGTCACCGGAATGAAATTTCACAAGCCTGTGAACGTGGGTGATCAGGTGAGTTGTTACTGCGCTACCGAGCGTATTGGCAGTACCTCTATTACCGTTCGGGTGGAAACATGGGTGAGGCGTGGGCGGCACACCACTGAAGAACAAGTAACCGAAGGCTTGTTCACGTTTGTGGCCATTGATGCTGGTGGATCGCCTAGACCGGTGCGACACGACGGCATCGAACCAATGTCGGAATCATGATCTTCAGGAGCACCTGTATCCTGCTCGCTTGAATTTGGCGGATACTATTATGAATACTCGGAACACGTCACTGAACAGCATTGTTGAGGCGATATCGGCTCAATCGCTGCCGCCTGTTCACGCATGGCATCCGGACAAAACGCGCGATATCGATATCCGTATTACCCGAAACGGTGATTGGTTCTACTGCGGTTCGCGCATAGAACGCCCGCGCATGGTGAAACTGTTTTCAACGGTTCTGCGCAGGGATGACGACAACCAGACCTATCTGGTTACCCCACAGGAACGTCTGCGTATTGTTGTTGACGATGCACCCTTCACAGCGATACTGGTTGAGCGGCACGGGGCCCCATTAGCCCCCACTCTGGTATTCACGACCAACGTGGGAGAGCAAGTCGTTGCTGACACCGAACACCCCATCCAGGTTGAGTATGGTGAGCCTGATGGTGAACCTTCGCCCTACATTGTGGTGCGCGACAGATTACAGGCCTTGATAAGTCGTACGGTCTTCTATCAACTGGCTGACTGGTCCGAAGAGCGTGACGGCGTGGTGGGTATTGAGTCCAGCGGGCAATTTATGATCATGTCGGAAAGTGACGCCTCTCATGACTGATCAAGCACCGTTGTTACTTGAAGCGCGTGGCATGACTATCTGGCGCGGCGATAATCTACTGATGGATGAGCTGAATGTCAGCGTTCGTGCTGGCAGTATCATCCAGATTCAGGGGACCAATGGCAGTGGTAAGACAACACTTTTGCGCGCCTTGATCGGTTTGGCTGAATTCGATGAAGGGGAGATTTTCTGGTGTGGCAAGCCGTTTTTTGAGGTACGAGATGAGCTTTATGCCGATGTGTTGTATCTGGGACATAAACCGGGCATCAGCCCGGGTCTCACACCGTTGGAGAATATCCAGGCCCTGTGTCCTGAGCTGGGCGTTGATTGTCGTGATGCGGTGCTTGCGGTGCTGGAAGAGCTTGCCATTGCAGATCGCATTGATCTACCCAGTGCAGCATTGTCCGCGGGTCAGAAACGACGCATAGCGCTTGCCAGATTAAGGCTTCAACGGGGTCGCTTATGGGTGCTCGATGAGCCGTTAACCTCTCTGGATACTAATGGTTATGACTGGGTCCGTGAAGAGATACGACATCACGTAGGGCTGGGAGGTGCGGTGGTTTTTACCACCCATCAGGCATTATCGTTTGAGCCACTGCACGTCGACTCCATTGTGCTGGGGGGCGAGCTTTCATGAGTGCACCCGCGCCCGCGTCCCCACCTGCACCCGCGCTCACCGCTTCCAGAGCTGAAGTGGGTCTGTTCACGTTGTTTGCACGCGTGTACAAACGTGATTTAACGCTGACAGTTCGCACCGCGGGGCAGTGGTTAAACACCTTGTTGTTTTTCATTATCGTGGTGTCGTTGTTTCCTTTAGGGATAGGGCCAGGGCCACAGACGCTTTCCACCATTGCACCCGGCATTGTCTGGGTTAGCGCTTTGCTGTCGATGATGTTGTCGCTGGATTCGCTGTTTGCCAATGATTTTCGCGATGGCACGCTCGAACAGTTTGTGGTCAGTGGTCAACCATTGAGCGTCATTGTCGTTGCCAAGGTATTGGCGCACTGGACAACAGGCGGCTTGCCGTTAGTGTTGCTCTCACCGTTGTTAGGGCTCGTTATGCAGCTACCCGATGCAGCCTATGGTGTGTTGCTGTTGAGCCTGCTGATCGGCACTCTGGCGTTGAGTTTCATTGGCGGCATCGGCGCTGCCTTGATTGTCAGCGTGAATCAGGGGGGCGTCTTGCTGTCGTTATTGGTGCTCCCCTTGACCGTGCCGGTGCTGATTTTTGGTAGCGGTGCCGTCACATCAGCAGGACTCGGGCTCACAACGTCGATGCAAGTGTCCGTTCTGGCTGCCATTCTGGCGCTTTCAGTGTCGTTGGCACCACTGGCAATGGCCGGTGCTTTACGAGTCGGGGTAGCGGCTGGCCGTTGAGGCTGCCTGAGCCTTGGACGTGCCGCTTATTGATCTGTGTCAAATTCTTTACAAATCCGTAGGATAGGCGCACTAAAACCTTATGGTTATTAGGTTCCATAGGCTAGTCTAGTCGAACTCTCAGCGCGTAAATCGGTCTAGAATGGCGAAATAAACAGATAGAGACATCAGTCAATTGTTCCAGTGGATCCACAAATTTGGTTCGCCTCCCTTCATGTATCGCGTGGCAGGATGGTTAAGCCCCTGGTTTGGCAGCATTTGTTTGCTTACGCTGGTCACGGGTTTGTATCTGGGACTGTACGTTGCACCCGCAGACTACGAGCAAGGTGACAGCTACCGCATCATCTTCATCCATGTGCCGGCAGCGTGGATGTCCATGTTTGTTTATGTGGTCATGGCTGTATCCAGCGCCATATTCCTGATCTGGCGTCTCAAGATTGCAGACATGGTAGCCGTGGCTTCAGCCCCTATTGGCGCAGCGTTCACATTAGTGGCGCTGCTCACAGGCTCCTTCTGGGGTAAACCAATGTGGGGAACGTGGTGGATCTGGGATGCCCGATTGACCTCTGAACTTATCTTGTTGTTTCTCTATCTTGGCTACATGGCCTTACGCGGAGCCATGGAGACGCCGCAAGGCGCGGCGCGGGCGGCAGGTATTCTTGCGGTGGTCGGGGTGGTGAACATTCCAATTATCCATTTTTCGGTGGAGTGGTGGAACACGCTACACCAGCCAGCTTCCATTACCAAATTCGATAAACCTTCCATGCACATCAGCATGCTCAAACCGTTGTTGATCATGGTGCTCTCTTTTCAGATGTTATATTTTTACAATCTTATGGTTCGAGTACGAACAGTCATTCTAGAGCGGGAAGCTCGCACCTCGTGGGTAGCCGAACTTGCCGGGAGGCGCTCATCGTGAATAGCTTTGCAGAATTCTTGCACATGGGAGGCTATGCGTTTTTTGTGTGGATGTCCTATGCGCTTACGACAGCTTGCCTTGCCGGCGTAGTGGTGTGGTCTTCAATACAACACCGCAAGGTTCGAGATCAGTCATTTAAACGCGCCTTGCAACAGCAGGCCAGGAGAGCGAAATGACCCCTAAACGCAAACAAAGGCTATTACTTGTCGGCCTGATGCTGGCAGGTGTCGGATCTGCCGTGGCCTTCGGGGTCAACGCTTTTCGCGGCAATATTATGTTGTTTCATTCGCCGACAGACGTTGTCGCTGGTAACGTCGAACAGGGTGTTGCGTTTCGCATTGGCGGCATGGTGGTGGATGGTAGTGTTGCGCGGAGTAACGAAGATCTCACCGTCAGTTTCGAGCTAACCGACCACGGGGAAACAGTGCCCGTCAAATTCACAGGAATACTGCCTGATCTGTTCAGCGAGGGGCAGGGGATCGTTGCGCTGGGGTCTATTGATAGCGGTGGTACATTCAGCGCTACGGAAGTGCTGGCAAAACACGACGAAAATTACATGCCTCCTGAAGTTGCCGAGGCCTTGGAAAAAGCTGGCAAGATGCCTGGCACGGCAGCTGAATTTGGCAACAAAACGGTGGTATCACCATGATTCCTGAGTTAGGACATTTCGCGCTAATTCTGGCGCTGTGCACGGCTATTTTGCTGGCGGTGGTTCCGATGGTTGGCAGCTTTACCGGCCACAGCGGCTGGATGGCGTTGGCCAAACCTGCTGCGGGTGCACATGCGTTTCTGATATCACTCTCGTATGCCTGCCTTACCTGGGCATTTATTAGCAATGACTTTAGCGTGCTCTATGCCGCTAACACCAGCAATTCCGGGTTACCACTGGTGTACAAGATCTCTGGCGTGTGGGGCGGGCATGAAGGGTCCATACTCTTCTGGTGCTTTATTTCAGCGCTTTGGACTGGAGCGGTTGCCGTTTTCAGTCGTTCTTTACCACAGGTATTGCTTGCACGCGTGCTAGCGGTCCTTGGGTTTATCAGTGTTGGTTTCCTGCTGTTCGTGTTGCTCACGTCAAATCCGTTCGAACGCC
>JALZVU010000082.1 GCA_023301795.1 Granulosicoccus sp. | reverse complement strand
ACACGTTGATGCAAGGAGTCGGGCTGGATATCCAGAATACTCTGCGTGCCGGTATGTGCCAAACCACCGGCTTGTTCGATCAACATGCCCATGGGGTTAGCTTCATATAACAAGCGAAGCTTGCCGGCTTTACCATCTGCTTGCAGTCGTGCATCCATCGGGTACAGAAACACACCGCCGCGACACAGAATGCGATGGATATCACCCACCATGGAGCCTGCCCAGCGCATATTGAAGTTACGTCCGCGAACACCCTCCTCACCCGCATTGCACTCATCTATATAACGTTTTTCCGGTGCCAACCAATGCCGCGTGTACGCTGAATTAATCGCGTATTCGCTGGTAACAGCAGGCACTTTCATATCAGGGTGAGAAAGAATGAACTCGCCAACGCTGTTGTCCAGCGTAAAACCTACCACGCCGTCGCCGGTGCTCAGTACTAGCATTGACGCTGAACTGTAGAGGCAATACCCGGCACACACCTGCTCTCGACCGGTTTTCAGAAAATCATTATCGGTTGGCGCGTCAGTTCCACTGTGCTTTGTAATCGAGAAGATGGTACCGGTAGCGCCATTGACATCAATGTTGCTTGAACCGTCCAGTGGGTCGAAGGCAAGCAGGTAGTCGCCGCGCGGGTACTGTGTGGGAATGGGATAGTGGTTGTCCATTTCTTCGGACGCAACCGCTGCCAGTAGTCCGGAGCGCTGCATAGAATCAATAAACACCTCGTTGGCGATGATATCCAGCTTTTTCTGGTCCTCGCCCTGCACGTTTTCCTGTCCGGCAGCACCCAGAACACCTGCCAGCTCGCCGAGCCTGACAAGATTTGATAACCGCTTGCAGGCAGTGGCTACATCATTGAGTAAGGCTGTAAAGGCACCGTCGGAGTCTTTATGCAGAACGTCCTGCTCAATAATGTACTGCGTTAATGTTGTTCCCAGCTCGCTCATCAGATTTCCACCATGTCAAAATCATCTTTGATGGCACCACAATCGGGGCAACACCAGTTCAGGGGTACATCTTCCCAGCGTGTGCCGGCCGCTATTCCCTCTTCAGGCCAACCTTGCGCCTCATCGTAGATAAGCCCGCACACACTGCATAAGTATTTCTTGAATTCCAAACTTCTGACCACGTTGTTTAAACACTAGGCCTATTGTGGCATTTACAGACGCCGCTTGGCGTAATAAGGTTATGGGTTAACGTTCATCAACCCAGATATTCGGAGCATTACCGTGTCAGCCACTCTCACACCTAGCCAGCCTAATGCCGCAGCACAACTATTCGAGCGTGCCCAGAAAGTCATCCCTGGCGGTGTCAACTCGCCAGTGCGCGCCTTTGGCAGCGTCGGCGGCATTCCGCGTTTCATTTCGCGAGCCAGCGGTGCTTACATCTTTGATACCGAACAAAACAAATACATTGACTACATCGGCTCTTGGGGCCCTATGTTACTCGGGCATGCCCACCCTGAAGTCATCGCGGCAGTTCAGGTGGCAGCGGAATACGGACTGAGCTTTGGCGCACCCACAGAGCTTGAGGTCCAGATGGCAGAATTGCTCTGCGACATCGTGCCATCCATCGAATCTGTACGCATGTGTAGTTCAGGAACAGAAGCCACCATGAGCGCCATTAGGCTGGCACGTGGCTATACCGGCCGAGACGACATTCTGAAATTTGAAGGTTGCTATCACGGGCACTCTGATGCCTTGCTGGTAAAAGCAGGTTCAGGCGCACTGACACTGGGCGTTCCCAGCTCGCCGGGTATCCCCGTGGATTTTGCAAAACACACATTAACGTTGCCATTCAATGATGAGGCTGCCGTGCGCGCCTTGTTTGCAGAACGCGGCGATGATCTAGCCTGCATTATCGTTGAGCCAATAGCTGGCAACATGAACTTTGTCGAACCACTTCCCGGTTATCTGGAGACACTGCGCGAGCTGTGTACAAAGCACGGCACTGTATTGATTTTTGATGAGGTGATGACAGGCTTTCGCGTCGCTCTTGGCGGTGCTCAGGAACGCTATGGTGTGTTACCCGACATCACCACGCTGGGCAAGGTTATCGGCGGTGGTATGCCGGTGGGCGCGTTTGGCGGCAAACAGGAGATCATGCAACAGATAGCCCCTGCTGGCCCGATCTATCAGGCTGGCACCTTGTCCGGCAACCCCATTGCCATGAGTGCAGGCATCAAGACACTACAGTTGCTGCAAGCATCCGGTTTTCACGACACCTTGCATGCCAAGACAGGACGATTGCTGGACGGATTGAAAGCTGCTGCCGACACGGCAGGCGTACCTTTTTGTGTATCTCACGCTGGTGGCATGTTCGGCTTCTTCTTCTCGAATGCTGAAAAAGTCACCTGCCTTGATGATGTCATGGCGTGTAATAACGATCACTTCAAACAGTTCTTCCATCACATGCTGGACGCCGGTGTCTATCTTGCGCCGTCAGCATTTGAAGCAGGCTTTTCCAGTGCTGCTCATAGTGAAGACGATATTGCTCAGACTATTGCAGCTGCCAAATCAGCCTTTGAAGCAATTGCCGCCAAAGGATGAGCGGTCGCTGTATTGCCATGTGGTCAGGGCCGCGGAATATCTCTACGGCCATGATGCGCGCCTGGGAGAACCGCTCTGACACCGTCGTGGTAGACGAGCCGTTCTATGCTCATTTTCTCAAAGCTACCGGGCTCGATCACCCGATGAGCGAACAGATCATCCAGCATGGCAATACAGACTGGCGGGCGGTCGTTGATGAGCTTTCAACGCCGCCCGAATCTGGCATCTTTTATCAAAAGCACATCAGCACACATTGGCTGGAACACTTCGCAACAGACTGGCTGCGTGGCCTGAGCAATGTGTTTTTAATCAGAGAGCCTGAACCCGTCGTTGCCTCCTACGCCAATAAACGCGATGGCCTTACCGCTAGCGACCTCGGCTATTCACAACAGGCGGGCCTGTTTGATCTTCTCAACAGCCAAGGCACTCAACCTGTAGTTTTAGACAGTCAGCGCTTTCTGAATAACCCTGCTGCCCAACTTGAAAAGCTGTGCGACAGCTTGCAAATCAACTTTGAGCACAGCATGCTCGACTGGCCTGCGGGCGCTCGCGAAACTGACGGATTATGGGGTGCTCATTGGTATGATGCGGTTAACAGCTCCACGGGGTTTGGTCCTGCCCGTAGAGATGTGCCCAAGCTTGACGAGAAACAACAACACATTGCCGATCTGTGCAAGCCGTACTACGAGGCAATGAAGCAGTACGCAATCTGAGTTGTTGTCTTACCTAAGCTATTCATGACTAGCTCATATTAGAAATATAACTTCACACCAAGGTTGACTGCTGACGCGTCAGAGAATTGGTCATCGCTCAACGTATACTGTATAAAATCTGCAGATAGATCAACATACTTGGACAGTTGCGTCTCCAATCCAATCCCATAGGAAAGCCCGTTCCGATCATCTGAAAACTTCCCTGTATCAAGATTTTGAGTGAACTCTACGCCTGCCCCACCCGCCAGAAAAAACAGAGCGCTGCGGCGACCAACCGGCAAATACCCCTTTAAATACACACCATAATAGGTAGTGCTGAATTTTTCGAATGCAGTGGTTGTACCATCTCTGCCGCCTCCAACATGGGCCTCAATATCAAACAACTCATTAAGTCGCAGGCCCAATCTCAAGCGCAGCCCACGCGGATTAATATCGTCTTCTACCGAGCTATCAACATTGATGGATGAACCATCCAGACCTATATATCCTTCGGCATGAGTGGCCGGTACTGCGCCGACAATCGCAAGGGCGAATACGGCAACAGCAGCAGCTCGAACGTATTTGTGTGACATGATCTTCATGATTGTTTAGACGTTACGGAATACCTTATCGCAATCATGCTTAACGTTGTCTGAACCAGAACGTAGTTTGGATTCTTCATGAAAGAACTGTGAGTAGCGACCTTGCCTACCTCATAAAAAGTCCAGGCTAATTCAACCTCAACCGCAGGCTGGCAATACGTTGCCTGATCTGCAGCCGCTTGGATAAGTTCGCACTGATAGTGCCTTGCAGCACACCGATCTTACTCAACAGGTTTTTGTCCTTTCTGCCTGGCGATGCTGATTGTCGAATCAGCAAACTGGTGAGCGTGCTCTGATCGTCAGCGTTCTCGTTTTCCAGCTCCAGCGCATACAGCTCCAACCCATCAATATAGCTCACCAGAAAAGGGCGCTCCCGATCAAGCGGACACACGTCATGATAGGTTCTATTATCGCTGCCTTGCGACAGACCGACCTCCGAGGTGCAATATTCTTGAAGCCCCCGAGCACGACCTTGCGCATACAGTGGCTCATCTGGAACCACTGCAACCTTGCCACATGACTTGGTGTGCTCACTGAGGCGAGACAAGGGCGCACCCTGCTTGCCATCCTCAATGCCGCGTGCCAGCCAATCAGCTGACAGGCATTCTTGTTTGCTCATTGAGGCGCAACCGCCAAGTGCAAGCACGCTGGCAATGATGAGTGCAGTACCTTTCATGGGTAGACGCAGCTTACTCGGCAGCCTCGGCAAATGACTCGTAATCATCAGGATCCATCAATTTTTCCACCTCTTCCAGATCATCCGGCTGCATCTTGAAAATCCACCCCTCACCGTAAGGGTCTGAATTGACAAGCTCCGGACTATCGCCAAGCTGTGCGTTCGTGTCGGTGACCTTGCCCGCTACGGGTGCATAGATGTCTGATGCGGCCTTGACCGACTCAACCACGGCAATACCTTCTTCGGCTTCGCACTGGTGATCGATTTCCGGGGTTT
The DNA here is from genome assembly GCA_023301795.1 of Granulosicoccus sp. Lineage (GTDB taxonomy): Bacteria > Pseudomonadota > Gammaproteobacteria > Granulosicoccales > Granulosicoccaceae > Granulosicoccus. Next base: position 1,607 of record JALZVU010000082.1, on the reverse strand, counting down.
CAACGAATACTAGATCGCCCAGCTGCTCCTGGGCATGGCCGCTGATCCCGATGGTAATGGTGCCATCGTCTTCGACTCTGACCCATTCGTGGCTTGGAGCAAATTTTAGATCGCCTGGAATGTCCATGCTGAAATCCTTTGTGTTTAACTTGACCGGTATTCTACTCTCGTGCCAAGCCGTGCGGTACAAACGGCACCGAAGTAATACGAGCTGGCTGCAGACGCCCACGCACAGTCACATCACAACTACCCGTGAATTTGCGGCTAACCCGTGCCAAACCTATCGACGCTCCGCGCACTGGACTGAAGCTGCCCGAGGTTATTGAGCCAATAGTCTGGCCAACTAACTCCACCGCCGCACCACGTCGCAACATACCGGGCCCATCAAGTGTCAGACCAATCTGGAAAAACTGGCCACCGAACATTTTCTGATCCTCAAGCACCTCTCGCCCGACAAAGGGTCGCTTTTCATCATCGATATCGATGGTTGAGTCGATGCCTGATTCGCACGGCGTATGGCGCTCATCTATATCTTGCCCATACGAGCTGAAACCCGCTTCCAAACGTAGCGTGTCGCGCGCGCCCAGCCCTGCAGGCTTGACATCAAGGGCGCTCAAGGCTTGCCAGAGCGCAGCCGCCAGGTGGGACGGCAACGATATCTCAACACCATCCTCGCCGGTATAGCCGGTTCGCGAAACGAACCAGCTACCATCTTGACGAGCAGCAAATCGGGGTAAATCCGCCAGAGGCAGTGATAATCCCAAAGCTTTTATCGCTGTCTCAGCGCACCCCACCGCATCAGGCCCCTGAACGGCCACCACGGCTGTGTTGGTAATGTGGACAATCTCCACGCCACGGGTTAAGTGCGCCGTAATCCAGGCAAGGGTCTTTTCCCGTCGAGCCGCATCGATATAAAGACGGTACCGGTATTCATCCACCCTGAACACTAGCAGGTCATCAACAACTCCCCCATCCTCTCGACAAAGACACGAATACAGGCCATGCCCATCAGTCAGTTTAGCCACATCGTTGGATAATAGAATGCGCAACCAGTGCGTTGCTTTATGGCCTATCGCCTCGATGATGTACAGGTGTGACAGATCGAACATGCCAGCCGATTCACGCACCGCCTGATGCTCATCAATCACAGAGCCGTAGTGCAGTGGAAGGCTGAACCCTGAAAAATCAACGAGCTTGGCCGCACCGTCCAGGTGCACCTGGTGTAACGCTGTTTGAATAGTCATATTTCCCTGACGTAAAACTTCCCTTGAACATCAAAGGCCTGACCGAGAACAGGCAGATCGATCGCTCATCTCGGACAGCCACATAACCCTAATTATCCATGATAACAATGACTCCGGTTTACAGTCCAATCCCAGACTGAACAACCAGCATGTCTACAGCCGGACAGAATCTGCAACCACGCATTAAAACCGTACTATCAAATCGCAGATCGTTTTGACTTGCCGAAGGTATACACCATAAGGACGATGAAAAATGCGAACAGGAACACAGGCCAATTGCCGGTCCTGACATACAGGGTTGTGCCGTCACGTGGCTGCACTTGCACATCCAGTATGCCTTGGGTGTCATGGCTGATTCGGCCC
>JALZVU010000081.1 GCA_023301795.1 Granulosicoccus sp. | reverse complement strand
GCTTCGTCAGTAGCCGCATCAGTTGCATCAGCTGCTGCATCGGTAGCAGCATCAGCTGTTTCAGTTGCAGTATCGGCAACTTCTTCAGTGGCAGCTTCTGCTGTTTCTGTAGCTTCTTCAGTAGCCGCATCAGTTGCATCAGCTGCTGCATCGGTAGCAGCATCAGCTGTTTCAGTTGCAGCATCGGCAACTTCTTCAGTGGCAGCTTCTACTGTTTCTGTAGCTTCGTCAGTAGCCGCATCAGTTGCGTCTGCTGCTGCATCGGTAGCAGTATCAGCTGTTTCAGTGGCAGCATCAGCAACTGCATCAGTGGCAGCGTCTACAGTCTCGGTAGCTGCATCAGCTACGTCAGCTGCTGCGTCGGTAGCAGTATCAGCGGCATCAGTTGCAGCGTCAGCAACTGCATCAGTGGCAGCGTCTACTGTTTCGGTAGCGGCATCAGCTACGTCAGCTGCTGCGTCGGTAGCAGTATCAGCGGCATCAGTTGCAGCGTCAGCTACGGCATCAGTTGCAGCGTCTACTGTTTCGGTAGCGGCATCAGCTACGCCAGCTGCTGCGTCGGTAGCAGTATCAGCGGCATCAGTTGCAGCGTCAGCAACTGCATCAGTGGCAGCGTCTACAGTCTCGGTAGCGGCGTCAGCTACGCCAGCTGCTGCGTCGGTAGCAGTATCAGCGGCATCAGTTGCAGCGTCTACAGTCTCGGTAGCGGCGTCAGCTACGTCAGCTGCTGCGTCGGTAGCAGTATCAGCGGCATCAGTTGTAGCATCAGCCACCGCACCAGTGGCGGCTTCAACTGTGTCGGTGGCTGTCTCAGCCACTTCACCAGCTGAGTCGTCAGCTACTTGCGCAACTTCTGGGGTACCTGGTTCACCATCTTTGCTGTTGAACAGGTTAAGAACGATCCAGCCTAATACCAGCACTGCTGCTATTGGAAGAGCTTTTTTCCACATTGGGTCATGACCTCCGTCATTACTAAGTTGTCCACCGGTACTGTGTAAAAGCTACACAGCCTGCGCGGATGTTCACTCAAAAAAGAGTATTTCTGATCTTAAGGGATGAATTTGGGCTGCTCGGTTGCATGGTGTATCCGATTCGCCAATCTCGAGCATAATTGCTTGCGGGAATATTACGTAGTTAGCCAGTGTTTGAACACCTGTTTAATGCAATTTAGTCAGCCCGATAGTTCACAAGTTGATGGCAGTGACAGATCATGCAGCTTGCGCGGTTTTCTCCCGCTGCTACTCCAAAGCCGATGGACAGAGTCTAAACGCCAAGAACAGGTCGAAAATGTCACGTCTTGTAAATTCCTCCCACAACGGATAGTGCTTAAAGCCCGCAACGGCGGGAGAACACTCTATAGTTGCGCGTGGATCTCTACCTTTTTGAGAGGTAGTTCTCATAAATCGGCGATATATTGACGCTGAGACTTGGCTTAAGTACCCTGCTCGACTCTGGCAGCTCAATTTTTGGTGAATGAACCTTGGACGACCTCATCTACAGTTTTCTTCTTCAATCCGGTTTCCCCAGGGCATCGATTGTTTTTGATGTTGATCTGCTGGGACCCACGGCTCAAGTGAATAGTGGCATGAGCGCACCCACGTTTGTCATAGTGGACCCGGATACAGCTGATCCACTAGCCGTGATTGAGGTGGTTGATTCAGTGGATCTTGAAGGGCTGAAGCAGTCAGCAATAGAAACCGGGGCATATGCCAGTCGGTTGGCAGGAAAGTTTGTTCAAGGATTCGTGGTCAGGGTAGATGCTGGCGGTCGAACTGAGGCGGAGCAGGTACAGTTTTATCGAATCTGGCCTAACAGCACGCTTCAAAGTTTGTCAGCCAAGTCCTTTCCTGACTTGGGCTCATTGCAGGTCAGCCGCAAACTGGTGGTTAACACGACTGCCAGAGAAATGTCGTCGGCAGCATCAGCTCCCGTTGACGACGATGGGTTTTCTGAGCTTGATAGTACGCAGGCACCCGATGATGGAAAGTTTGTTGCGGGTCTTTATGTTCCAGCGCTTCTTTTACTTCTGTTGATATTGCTGGATGGTTTGTTCAGTTCTTTCAAGGGAGAATCCTTTCTCACGGTGTCACAGAGCATCCTTGCACTGGGGGCGGCCATACTGTTTACGCTTCCAGCTGCGATACGCTATCTGCGGGATCAGTAAAACATCAGCGACATTCAGTACAGGTACATCACGCACTGAAATAAGGCATACTCCCGATATCATATCAAGATATGTACATATTTGATGGAAGCATTACTGGCGGGTCTGCGTGCGGCCGGTGAGCCAACCCGGCTGCGTTTGCTCGCGCTGTGTGCTCACGCGGAGCTCAGCGTTACTGAACTCACACAAATCCTTGGTCAGAGCCAACCCCGCGTCTCGCGACACCTAAAGTTGTTGGTAGAGGCGGGTCTGTTATCTCGATTTCGCGAGGGCTCCCTGGTTTTCTACCGATTGGCTGACAAGGAAAGGGCAGGGCATTTAGCGCGCACCTTGGTGGACCTGTTACCTGCCGACGACGCAGAGCTCTCTCGCGATCTGGCACGCCTTGAAAAAACACGGGATAAGCGCGCCGCTATTGCTGACAACTACTTCAAAGAGAACGCGGCTCATTGGAACAAAGTCCGCACACTGCACGTTGCTGAAGCTGCTGTGGAGGCCATGCTTCTGGATGCCATAGGTACTGAGCGCATAGCTTCGTTTCTCGATATCGGCACAGGCACAGGCCGAATGCTCGAACTGTTCGCTGAGCAGATTGACAGAGGTGTGGGTATTGACACTAGCGCAGAGATGCTGGCAATTGCACGTATGCAGTTGCAAAAAGATCAGCACAAACACATCCAGATCCGCAAGGGTGATATGTACAACATGCCTATCGACGATGCCAGTATTGATGTCGCCACTGTTCATCTGGTGCTTCACTACAGCATGGAACCCTCCGCCGTCGTTTTGGAGGCCGCCAGAACGCTGCGCGTTGATGGGCGTCTGATTATTGTTGATTTCGCGGCTCATCAAGAAGAGCAATTACGCGAAGAACATCAGCATCAGCGTCTGGGTTTTACTGACAAAGAAGTTGAGCTCAGTATGCGTCAGGCAGGTCTTGAGCCTGGGCCTACGCTAGCTCTGGTAGGTGATCCACTAACGGTAAAGCTATGGCAAGCAACACGACTAGCAGCCTCTGTAGAGCAGGCTACAAGTGGGCATCAACCTCGGCAATAACCTCGCCAATAAGCCGGCAGTCGTCAACGGAGAATGTCAGGGGGAGGCGACAATCATAAAGGCGTTTGAGAATGCTATCGGTGTTGGGTAGAGAGCTAGCCTCAAGATACTGCCAGCTGTCATAGCGGCTGGTATACGCTTTTGGCTCATCAGCGCCAAACCATTTCAGCTCCACGCCCCGCTTGACGCAGGTATCAAGAAATTCCAGATTCTGCTCATCACTGTAGCGATGAATACTAAACTGGATTGAGCTTGGGACCTCATAGGCAGCCATGTGACGTTTGGGAAGAACGATTGAATTACCGGCAGTTTTGAGTCCTTCAGCAAACGCGTCATAGCGCTCATTCCACCGTTTGCCCGCTTCGTCGAGGCGCGCCAGTTGAGGCCGTAAAATGGCGGCTCTGAGGTTGTCCATTCGGCCACTGCAATTGGGGGTCTGAAGTTTTATAGCCTCAAACACATGTGCAGCAGGCGCTGCAGCGTGACGTTCGTACAGCATGTAGGAACCCGAGAGCACAATGGCACGTGCCATCACCTCGTCATCATCCGAGGTTAGTAGTCCGCCTTCTCCTGAATTGATGTGTTTGTAGGTTTGCGTGCTGAAACACGCCATTAGCCCGTGTGAACCGCTCTTTCGACCGTTAAAACTCGCCCCCATGGTATGTGCGCAGTCCTCAATCAATGCAACGTTGTGTTTTTTCAGGCGACTGCAAAGATCATCCATATCCACCAGATGTCCGCGCATGTGAGACAGCAGAAGCAGGCGAGCGCCGCTATGCTCGATTTGTTGCTCGAGATGGTCGAGATCTAATACCAGATCTGCAGTGCACTCCACCAGCACGCTGCGCCCACCAACCGCTTCGATAGCACCAGGCACGGGCGACAATGTAAAACCGTTTGTCAGAACAGGCTCTCCCTGAGCAAGGCCAAAAGAGCGCATGGCAAGCTGCAGGGCGTAACCACCAGATGCACAGGCTAGACAGTATTGCTGATTCTGATACTTGGCAAATTCGATTTCCAGTGCAGCGGTCTGTGATACTTCATCCGATGAGGCGACGTTGTAACGATGCAATCTGCCGCCTTGCATCACGGCCACCGCCGCCTCAATGGCATCTTCCGGGATAGCCTCTTGCTGCGTGAAGTTCCCGTGGAAGGTTTTGGCAATAGGTGCTGTCATCGGGTTTTCAGGTTGTTTGAGGAGTGTTATCGCGCAGCATTCGCGCAGTGATTAAGGCAACAATGGCCCCAGAGATTGCGCCGATAAGGTGTCCTTCCCAGGAAACACCTTGCTGAAACGGCATGACCCCCTTCACGACGGTGGAAGCATATAGCAGCCCAACGACCACAGCGATGATGAACGACTGCAAGCGCCGTTCAAAAAGACCAGCAAAAATATGAAAGGCAATTAACCCGAAGACCACACCGCTGGCACCGATGTGCAATGCTTCGCGCCCGAATAACCACAAGCCTGACCCGCACAGCAGCGTAATCAGTACGACAATGCCACCGCTATTGGCTCGAGATCCCGCCAACAGTAACAAGGTAACAGCCAATGGAACTGAATTGCCCAGCAGATGCGTTAAGTCGCCATGCAAGAACGGCATGGCCACAATGCCCACGAGTCCTCGCAAACTTCGGGGCACAAGGCCAAGTTGTTCGAGCGGCAAAAAGTAGTCCAACGCAAAAACAATCCAGACTATCGCCAGAACGACGGCCACGCCGACAAGATCGCGTTTGATAGTATGAACATTACGGGAATCAACGAGAGCGTTCATTTTATCGAGTATCGCAACAGATGGAATGACACAAGACTGCCTGTCTGGCAGCTTTACGAATAATCTCGGGCGGGCTCTTAGGCAAGCATTTGTCGCAAACGGCTAGCCACATCATCGAGGGTCGCGGCATCTGGTAGGCCTGCTTGCTCACCTGTTCTCAGAGCTGTCATTTGCTCTCGGCTGATCTGTAATCTGCCTGCGTCAGGTCCGTCAAGATTCAGTATTTTGATCATCTCGCGCACATCAGACAGCGTATTGTCTGTGCTGATGCCAGCGGTGGATACAGCGCCAGCTGCTGTGGCGGCTAAGCCGACTGAAGCTGCTGCCGCTACCGTTGATGTGCCACCATCTGCTGTGGCTTGAGCGAGGGCAGGTGCTGCCGGAGCGCTTTGTGCGGCCGCTGACGCATCCAGTCTGGCTTGTTGCACAACGTCGTGTTCAGCCTGCTGCTGCTCGGTCTTGGCTTTCATTGATTTAACAGCAAAAAATGCTATAGCTGCCACAATCAGTAAGGTAACTAACCACCACATATTGTTTTTCTCCTCGTAGGACACGAACCTGTGCACAGTTAACCACACCAGAGTCTCGGTGTAACAGGGCAACGCTGATAAACTCAACCAATGTGGCCAGTCTCGCCTTTTTCTAGGAGAAGTGTAAACAAACTGGCTTTTTCCGTACTAAAAATCTGGAGTGTCTATACGTCATGGTCCGACCCGACAAATCCATTGTCAAACGTTTTGACAGTTTAAAAGCTCACCTGCAGCGCGAAAACCCTGTGCTCATTGACGCTATCGGCGGTTTTCGCAAGCTTGACGATATCGGTTACAAAACCGGTTTGATTGAATCTGATGACTCCTACGCCATGCAGATTTCCTGGTGGCCGCTGGTATCGGTACTGGGCGTGTTCTCTGCAGGTAAATCATCTTTCATTAACAGCTACTTGGGTCAACCGCTACAAAAGACCGGCAATCAGGCGGTTGATGATAAATTTACCGTGATGTGTTTCGGCGAGGAGAACGCGGGTCAAGTACTTCCGGGACTAGCTCTGGATGCAGACATGCGGTTTCCGTTTTATCGCATCAGTGACGAAATCGAAAAAGTCACCGAAGGGGAGGGGCGGCGTATTGATGCGTATTTGCAGCTCAAAGTGACCGATTCTGAGGTAGTACGCGGCAAGATCCTCATCGATTCCCCGGGGTTTGATGCTGATGCTCAGCGCACCTCAACGCTGAAGCTCACCAAACACATCATGGATATCTCGGATCTGGTGCTGGTGTTTTTCGATGCAAGGCACCCAGAGCCTGGTTCGATGCAAGATACGCTCAAGCATCTGGTGGAAGATACCATCGGCCGAAACGACAGTAACAAGTTCCTGTTTGTGCTGAACCAGATTGATTCTGCAGCCAGGGAAGATAACACCGAGGAAATTGTGGGTGCCTGGCAACGTGCTTTATCGCAAGCCGGACTTACGGCAGGGCGTTTTTACACAATTTATAATAAAGATGTGTCTATACCGATTGAGGACGACACCCGCAAAGCGCGCTTTGAGTCCAAGCGTGATGCGGATATGGCCGATATTGAAAGCCGTATTGCCCAGGTGAGTGTTGAACGTGCGTACCGTATTGTCGGTGCGATGGAAAAGCAGGCTTATTCCATCAGGGATCAGGCTATACCGGCGATAACGCGTCTCAAGCAGTTGTGGAGTCAACGTGTGCTTCGATTCGACGCGCTGATATTTGGCGCCCTTGCGTTGGTCGTAGTAGGGATTTCACTGGCTACAGGCAGCATCGGAGCCCTGATGGCGCTGATACTCAGTCTGATTGCCGAGCCAATATCCATGCTGGCGACGATTGTCGCTCTGGTTGTCGTATTTTTGATTGTTCATTTCATGATCCGCAAAAGTGTTGCTAAATACATGATCAAGAAAATGAAAGACACCTCAGATGAGCCGTATATCACCGCTTTTCGAAGCAATACGCGCTTCTTTCGGAGTGTTTTTGCCAAGCAACCCGCAGGTTGGAATGGACGGTCGAAAAAGGCTGTTGATGAGGTTATCGAGCACGCCTCAGAATTTGTTGAGTCGTTGAACGATCAGTTCACGAATCCTTCAGGCAAAGTCTAGAAGCTAGCGATCTACCTGTAGTATCGAGCGTCTTATAACGCTCGATACTGCTTTCAGATACAGGTATTGACCCGGTCTGGATTGACCCGGTCTGGATTGACCCGGTCTGGATTCTTCCCCATCAACGGGGCAGAACCATCGGTTAATCAGGTGCTCACCTGTTCAGACAAGCACCTTTTATCAGCTACCTACTCGGCAGCATCTCCCTCTTTCTTCGGTGCAGCAGCAGGTGCACTAGAGGAAGCTACATCTACATCAGCCACCTTTTTCGATGCGAAGGACGATCGTCCGCTGCCTTCTTTGGCCAGAGATCGAACCGTGCTCTTCAGCTGACTTGGTTGTCGCGTAGACACCTTGGCATCAGCGCCCAAAGACTCTGGTGCAGCGGCTGCAGATTTTGGGCTGGCAGCAACTTTGGGCGTTGCGGCTGGCTTGGGCTCTGCGGAAGAAGATGACTCTGAAGGCTTGGATGCAGCTGCGGGTTTAGCATCCGCAGATTTCTCTACAGGTTTGTCTGCCACCGCAGGTTTTGCGTTTACAGCAGCTGCCTTATCCGCCGCCGCGTCTGTTTGTGCAGGCGTCTTTTTGCTGGAACTCTTTTCTCCACGTTTGGCAGGGCTACGTCGACGACTTTTTGCAGGCTCAGCGTTTCCTTCATCATCCGTTGTGGAGGAATCTGCTTTGCCGGGCTTGTCAGCTGACTTCGCAACCGTATCTGAAGCTGCCGGTGCTTCGGGTGCATTTACCGCTGCGGATGCATTCGCAGACTTTGGCGCAGAGGAGGGTGCTTTCTGTGCTGCAGTTTCGGTGGCCGGTGCTGGTTGCTCTGCCGTCACTGCTTGCGCAGGTGGAGGTGTAGATTCACCACTGTCGTTAGCCGCTTTCGCGTTAGCAGACTCTACCTTCTTGGCCAGGCGAGCCTTGCGAGGAGGTCTGGGTTTTTTCTCTACTGCCGACTTGGCAGAATCAGTCACCTGCTCAGCTGTGCTTGATTCACTAGGCTTCTGATTAGCGTTAGAACTTATCGCAGGTTCGCTATTGGCTGTTTTTGCAGCCGCAGGCTTGTCGGTTTCAGGAGCAGTTTGAGTTTCAGCAGCAGTAGCAGTTGGCTTTGCAGCTTCAGCATTGTCAGCCTTGGCAGTTGGCTTCTGGGGCTTTGACTCTTTGCTGTTCGAAGTCGCAGATGATCCAGACTTATCAGTGTTGAGTGCTTCGTTGGCAGATTCCCTAGGTGCCGCACTGTCGCTCTGGCCTTTGTCTGACGGTGGCACGTCAGCCGGTGCCGTCTGTGAGCTTGAGGGTGCCGCCATACCAACAGCTGCCGACGCTTTGCTGCCCTTGTCAGGTGTGCCAGCTGAGTCGTTTTGAGACGGTGAAGCCTCAGACCTTGGCCCCGCAGATTCTGCTGCATCACCATTGTTCTGCGTCTCTGTGGACTCTGCAGTCTCGCCTCTTTCTGCATTGCGTCCACGACCACGTCCACCACGTCGACGTCCACCACGTCGGCCTCGAGTGCGTGCATTCTCCTGAGCCGTGCCGTCAGGATTACTTGCTATATCCGTATCCGCTAAGGGTGCAGCATCGGTGCCTTCCACTTGACCAGTGGTGTCGGTTGTTGAACCTGACTCTGGGGCAGTTTCACCAGACTCGACACGCTCATTTTTACGCCCGCGTCCACGGCCGCGTGAGCGGGGATTACGGCCACCTGATGATTGCTCTTCAGTCGACTTGTCTTGTGCTGTTTTGTTGCTTGCAGCACGTTCGTTTTCAGGCTTATCGTTCTCTTTAGAATCAGCTTTACCACGACGGTTGTTGGCGTTGCGGGTATTGGTGCGACCTTCACCTGAGTTCTCATTGGCTGTTTCGCCATCTCCACGGCCCTTACCCCTACCTCGATTTCCACTTCGCTTGTTGTTGCGTCGTCGGCCAGACGTCTCATCGCCACCGTCCGCTGATTTATGTTGCTTGTTACCACCTTTTGCGGCTGGCTTCTTCTTGCCGGCATCTTCAACGACAGCTGCCGACTCACTGTTAGCACCTGCTCCAAAGAGCGAGCTGACGGCGCCGAAAATCTTGAAAAATCCGCCCGGTGCCTTGGCCGATGCTGCAGTCTCTGTTTGAGGCATCCGGTGCGCAGGCGTTGGCGCAGGTGCGACTGGCGCAACAGTGCTCACGGCCGCAGCTTCTGGGAGTTTCTTGTCGTGGGCAGCCTGAGGTGTGTAATTCTCAGTATTGTCTACCGACATTTCATAGCTTTTCTTGCTGGCAGTGTCGTGTTCACCGTCGGTCGAGCGGATGCGTTCGATAGTGTAGTTGGGTGTCTCGATGGAAGGGTTAGCCACGATAAGCAAAGTGCATTTGTTGCGCGCTTCGATCTCGTTAATGCTCTGGCGTTTCTCATTGAGCAGGTAGGTAGCCACATCGACAGGCACATCAGCCAGCACGCGGCCGGTGTTGTCTTTCATGGCCTCCTCTTCCACAAGGCGCAAAATAGACAGTGCCGTGGATTCAATGCCTCGGATAGTGCCGTGGCCGTGACAGCGTGGGCACACATTTTCCGATGATTCGCCAAGAGAGGGGCGCAGTCGTTGACGTGACATTTCAAGCAAACCAAATTTGGAAATACGCCCGATTTGCACGCGTGCGCGGTCTTGCTTGAGCGCTTCGCGCAGACGATTCTCAACAGCCCGCTGGTGCTTGGAGGCCATCATATCGATGAAATCGATGACCACCAGACCGCCCAGATCTCGCAGGCGTAACTGTCGAGCTACCTCATCAGCAGCCTCCAGATTTGTGCTTGTGGCTGTGTCTTCAATATCACTGCCTTTGGTCGCCCGCGCCGAGTTAATGTCGATCGAGATCAAGGCTTCCGTGTGATCTATCACCAGCGCGCCACCTGAAGGCAGGCGTACTTCACGGCGAAAAGCAGTTTCAATCTGGGATTCAACCTGATAACGGTTGAACAGGGGCACATCATCCTGATACAGCTTGAGCTTTCGCTCGTTTTGAGGCATGTACAGCTTGATGAAATCGGCTGCCTGCTGGTGCGTGCCCGCCTCGTCAGCAATGATCTCGCCGATGTCGCCGCGGAAGTAATCGCGCAAGCCACGCACGATGATGTTGCTCTCCTGATAGATCAAAAAGGGCGCTTTGCGTTCGCCGGCAGCTTCCTGGATAGCTTTCCAGATGGCAGCCTGATATTCCATGTCCCACTGCAGCTCTTCGGTGGTACGACCAATACCTGCCGTTCTGACAATCGTACCCATACCTTCGGGTACTTCCACATCAGACATGGCCGCTTTGAGTTCGGAGCGGTCATCTCCTTCGATTCGGCGAGACACGCCACCGGCGCGAGGGTTATTAGGCATCAGGACAAGAAATCGTCCTGCCAGACTGATGAATGTAGTCAGGGCTGCGCCTTTGTTGCTGCGCTCCTCTTTCTCAATCTGAACAACAATTTCCTGGCCTTCTTTAATGACGTCGCGGATATTGGGGCGACCGCCACCATCACTCTTTTTGCCACCGTCCTTGTGGTACTCCTTGGCTATTTCCTTGAAGGGCAGAAAGCCATGTCGTTCGCCGCCATAGTCGACAAAAACCGCTTCGAGACTGGGCTCTACACGGGTGATTTTGGCTTTGTATATGTTGGATTTACGTTGTTCGCGAGATTTATGTTCTATATCCAGGTCGACCAGTCGTTGTCCATCGACGATGGCAACACGCAACTCCTCTGGGTGAGTTGCGTTGATCAGCATTCTTTTCATTGTAGGTATGGTCCTTTGCGGACCCTGCCCAAGCCGGTAGCTGCTTGTGTTTCGCGCGCGCCGCATACCTTGCATCGGTTTGTAACCAGGCAAGGAAGATCTGGCGAATCGTTATAAGTGCGCTCAGCATATTGTTGGCCGAGTAGGCGGAATCCGTATTATTATTTGTAGGGAACACAGCCTGCGCATCCAGATTCAATAAGAATCCTGCGCAAAACATGTTCACCATTAGTGTGTTGAAATTGTCATTACAACCGGCTTCCGGCCTGTTGTAACCCCCCTTGCAAGATGCTTGGGGAAAAGAAAAACGGTATATATCCGACAATCAGAGCCGTCGGATGTCTGACGTGGTCATTGAGCACTGGAGAATTGCGCCGCAAGGCGGGTTACTCTTTCGCCCGAAACTTAACGAATATGACTGGTCGCAGTGGCTATCAAACAAATGATTTTATGTTTCCGAGATTGTTGCTCAGATCAATAAATGCCAAGACTGCCAGAATCAACGATAATGTCAGACCTGTCGGTGACGCAAATCCATCTCTGCACCGATATTACTAATATAGCAGCGGTAACAGATTTGGGCAATCGCAGATGTGGCTTACTTCTCAGTAAACTAACCTTGCCGTGTTAAAAATGTATCATTTTTCGTCATATCAGGTGCTACCTCACGCAAAAAGCATGCAAAACCGCGCAAAACTATGACAAGTAAGTCAATTAACGATGGAAATGGCCCACTAGCTGACGGCGTGACCCTGTCCAGATCGCGTCATGAGCGAGTGGGCGAGGATCAGGATGGTCAACGTGTGGACAATTTTCTCATCAGGCATTGCCCCGGCGTGCCGCGCAGTCATATCTATCAGATGATAAGAAAAGGCGCGGTTCTGGTGAACGGTAAGCGTATCAAGCAGACACGCAAGCTTGTGTTGGGTGAGCAGGTCAGAATTCCTCCGGTTGAAATCAAGGCAGCCGGTGAGGTCAATGTGCCGACAAGGCTTGCAAACGTTGTTGGTGCATCAGTGCTACTGGAGCACGAGGATTTCCTTGTTGTCAATAAACCGGCAGGTGTGGCTGTGCATGGCGGCAGTGGGTTAGCTTTTGGGCTTATCGATGCGCTTCGCCAGCATCGGAACGAAAAACGACTGGAGTTAAGTCATCGGCTTGATCGTGCCACCAGTGGATGCCTGTTGGTTGGGCGTGGCATGAAAGCGAATCGTCGATTGCAGGATTTGTTCAGGCAGCGCGAAATAAAAAAAAATTATATTGCATTGGTGAATGGTCATTGGCCTGATCATTTGCATAAGGTGGATGCGCCGTTGATGAAGAATGTTGAGCATGCTGGAGAGCGTCGCGTCGTGGTGGATGCCGCAGGCCAGACAGCGCTAACCCACTTCCGTGTCGCTCACAGGTTCCGTGATGCAACGCTGATGGATATTGAACTTGATACTGGGCGCACGCATCAGATTCGCGTGCATGCCAGGCATGCCGGGCATGCGGTGGTGGGTGATACACGATACGCGGACAACAAACGCACAGCGTATTTCAAGAACCTGGGTCTAGCCAGGTTGTATTTGCATTCCAGTGCGCTGGCTTTCAAATGGCAGGGTGTTGATATTGAAGTCGTGGCGCCTATGGATGCACAATGGACGCAGTCACTTTCGGGGTTGAGGGACGAATGAGCGTTGAATTTACTATTTCCTGCGACGATGAGCAGGCAATGCAAGTACTAGGCTCGCGGCTGGTGAGCACTTTGTCTCCGGGCACTGTGTTGACGCTCGCGGGTGAGCTGGGAGCTGGAAAAAGTTTTCTGGCTCGAGCCATGATCCACTCAGCAGGATATGTCGGGCGCGTCAAGAGTCCTACCTACACTCTTATAGAGACATACGATATCGAAGCGCCAACAACACAATGCCATAAGATTGCTCATATGGATCTGTATCGATTAGCTGATCCTGATGAGTTGCACTATCTGGGCTTTGACGACGTTCTGGATAACTATGACCTGGTAATGATCGAATGGCCCGTGCGTGCTGGTCGTCAGCTACCTGAGGTTGCGGTTAGCGTGTGTATTGAGTACGGTGAAAGCGAGCAGGGGCGGGTGGTTACGGTGGTATCCAAACTGCCACTGGCAGGGCTCGATCAGGAACTCTAGTGCAGCGCGACCTTTAAATTGCTAATCGAAGCCTTTAAAATCCATACGGGCTTGGCGGGCGACGGCAGCCGTTCGAACAATGACATGAACTGATGCGTGCTCTTGTGGTCTGGAACTTCTGACCTCATATCCTGTTATCAGGCCTTTCTTCGATTCAACATTTTAGCGACAAGACTATGACCAAGCGCCTCAAAATTGATTTCGTTTCTGACGTCTCCTGCCCATGGTGTGCCGTCGGGCTGGGAGCTCTTGAGCAAGCTCTGGAGCAAACACAGTCTGAGCTCAGCGCAGACATTCAATTCCAGCCGTTTGAGCTGAATCCTGCGATGGGCGCTGAAGGTCAGGATATCATTGAACATTTAACGCAAAAGTACGGTTCTACCGCTGAGCAGCAGGCTGAAATTCGCAACACAATTTGCGAACGTGGAGCTGAGGTAGGGTTTGAATTTAACCCTGATGGACGTGGGCGTATCTGGAACACGTTTGATGCCCACCGTTTGCTACATCTGGCTGAAGTGGAAGGTGAGCCCGGCCAGCAAGAGACATTAAAGAAAGCGCTGTTGAGTGCCTGCCATACTCGATCAATGCGTATGGGGGATCATGATGTATTAAGCGATTGCGCCATTCAAAGCGGGCTGGATGCTGAACGCGTCAAAGCTGTGCTGGCAAGCGATGAATTTACAACCGATGTGCGCGAGCGCTTAAGCTTTTATTCAAAGCAAGGTATCTCGTCAGTTCCTGCTGTCATCATCAATGACAAGCATCTGATATCGGGTGGTCAGCCCGCTCAAGTGTTCGCGCAGGCGTTGCGTCAGATTGCGGCTGAAATGCCTTAGGTTTTTTTGCTTTGTTGTTGAGCTCGACTACTGATTTGTGATGTGCTTGTCTCGCTTGTGAAAAAATTGCCCCCTTGGCCTGATCGCTAAGGGTGAGCCTTT
Organism: Granulosicoccus sp.; assembly: GCA_023301795.1. Classification (GTDB taxonomy): domain Bacteria; phylum Pseudomonadota; class Gammaproteobacteria; order Granulosicoccales; family Granulosicoccaceae; genus Granulosicoccus. The sequence goes on along the minus strand of JALZVU010000081.1, from coordinate 30,889 downwards.
CGGGTTCAGGTGATAGACTCATCACAGCATAGAGGTGCTGATGTACTAGGCGCTTGTCTTATCCGTCTAGTCTCGGACACACTCCTTAGTCAATGAGACATACATCGTCTAACAATAATTGGTAGCCATGCGTAAACTTCCTGCAGAGCACATGCATTTATCCACTCGCTCAGGCATCTGCGCCAAGCCATCATTCTGGTTAGTGCTCTCAAGCTTATGTATGGTTGTTTTGTTGGGTGGTTGTGCAACGGTTAGCGATACCTACGGCTCCGTTAGTTCAAGTGTTTCGACAAAATTCGGTAAAAAAGATGATCCCGAACTGGCTAGCGAACTGGTGCCGGCTGGCGAGCAAGATGCAAAGACTGAGAAGCCTGTCGTTCGCGAAAAGCCTTTGCTGGTTGATATTCAGGAGAAGCTGCGTGTATTGGGCTACTACTCCGGCCCTATCAGCGGGCGCCTCGACTCGCGCACTGAAGCCGCCATTCAGGACTTCCAGCTTGATAACGATTTGAGAATTAACGGGCGTCCTACTCAGGCTTTGCTTGATGCCATAGACCAGGCGGCTAGCCTGATCTGATAGACCGATTTAGCGCTAAGCTGTCCGTGTGTACCGTCGGTAAATCGCTAGTGGCAGACCATCGCCAGACACGCGGATCAATACCATGAAAAAAATCTGGGGTAAGGTTGGAGCGGGAGCTGCGCTTGCGCTTTTGGGGGGCGTATTGTCAGCCTATGCCTATTTGCATTCAGATCGTTTCACTGCATCTATCGCTGAAAAACTATCAGCCGTGCTTGGCGAATCAGTCGAGCTAGGCAATGAACTTAATATCGATTCAGTCTACCCAACGGTGACGATGACTTTGCCCAATGCGAAACTGCGGGCATCAGAGCAGGCAAATGGTATTCAGCGAGGTCGATTACAGGGTCTACAAGTCTCGCTAAATCCTCAATTCCTGTTCAGCGGTGGCAGCAATGGCCGTGTTGATCTCACAGCACAGAGCATGACGTTGATCATTCGATCCGGGGAGTTCGAAGTTGGTGGGAGTAGCCGCTTTCAAGTTGGAAGCGCTCTGTCGGATCAGATTGACGCTGCTACAAGCAGGCTCTCCGGACTGGATGTAACGTTAAGCATCAGCGAATTTACGGTGCTTAGCCGCAACGAAAAACAGGGTAATAGAACTCACCGTTTATCTGAGGTCGTCATGCGCAGCGAGTCAGGTTCAGTGTTTGCGGCAAGCGCTGATGTGCTTGACGAGGACGAGGTTCTGCAAGTGCTCGACGCACAACTTGTTATTGAGTCCTCTGTATCGCAAGCCGGGAATAGCCCTGTTGTCGGAACACTGGCTGTGGCGCTAAATGCTGTTGCAGATCACGCTCATTCGCACACATTTGAAAGCCGGTGGGAGGTTCTCGATAATGTAGTAAACCTTGAGGCGCTGGAATACACATCCGATAAGGCCCAGCTCAAAGGTGACATAGCTATCCAGTACGAATCCGAACAGATTTTTGTCAACTCGGCTCTTGAGCTTCGTAGATGGGACGTTACAAGCAGCCAATCAGGTGTTCCGGAATCCGCGCGGTCATCGTCGGCGGATCGGCTGTTTTCGTATGATCTGTTCGGCAATCTGATACCGGATAATCTTGTCGCTGACGTTAAGTTACATCTAGGTGCTATCCGCATGCACGGGCAACCTATCGTTAACGGTGAGCTACAGATAAAAGTTGCGCAAGGGGTGATGGATATCTCTAGTGACGAATTGTTCCTGATGGGTGGAGAAGCTGACTTTTCGGTAGAGTTGGACAACAGCCTGTCCCAATTGCTGGGGTTAAAACTGAAGCTGGAAATTGACGATGTACAACTGAAAAGAGTTCGATCCGCTGATGGTAGTGACACCATTTTTAATCGTGGTGAAGCGGATATTATTCTGGCGTTACGCGGTTCTGGCCCTTCGCTGGGTCACCTCGTGGCCACTCTGGATGGTTATGTTATCGCTGCTGTAGACGATGCCAGAATCAAGCAAAAATATTCGACATTAATTGATGTCGGTGTAGTGAGCTGGGCGGTCGACAGATTGTCACTCCTGTCCAAGGAAGGCAGCGCGCGAAGGAATAGCTCAAATTTGAGTGATCCGCTCAGGGTCGACTGCGCTTCGCTGCGTTTGTATATCAACGATGGCAGAGTGGAGGTGAGTAACGGCGCTATCATCGAGTTTCCCGATAATGTTCTGTTCAGTTCAGGCTATATCGATCTGCAGAGTGAAAGGCTGGGTTTCGCGTTTCGGAGCAAAAGCCGGAGTATGTTCGACTGGAGCGCTATGTCCATTGTGAAATATGCCGAAATTGGCGGATCGCTGTCCAACCCTTCTATTTCATTGAACGCCAGCGAGCTGGCTAAGAAGGGTGTTTTGTCTGCCAGCTCCGTGGCGTGGGGGCCATTGCCGAAGCTGGTCTACTCGCTTGCAGAGTCAGGTGTAAACAACATGAATTCAATGCAGTGCGAGCCTCATATCAACTGACCGGAGTTACCAGTAGGTTTGTCTATTGGTCGATTAATATCTGGTGTTACTGAGTGCTAATAGCCTCATGGTTGCTTGACAGTAAGATTGCTGTTTTGTAAGGTGGTGCGGTCGGGGTATGTATCTGGTGTGCAGATGTTTAATGCCTTTCGATTTGTTCACTATTCAGATACATAACCATGGTGCCCGTAAGAATGATCACGCTTCGACAGTACTCCAGATTGAACAAGCGCGCAGTGTTGTTTGTTGCGTTGAGTGTAGGGATTTTGAGTGCTTGCGCCACTGTCGAAAAAGCGGAGATAGGGGATAACCTATCCAACATAGGGTCAAAAATCGGATCCGGTGCCAAGAGCGGTTTCTCTAAACTAACCTCGTTTGCGCCTGGCAATTCATCGGGTAATGTCGGTGATGCTGCTGAAGTCGCTGGGTTATATCCGCGTGGTCAGCTGCCGCATACGCTGATGCGAAAGCCTGTTGCAGAGGGCCGACTCTCTTCGGGGTTTGGCTATCGCCTTAACCCCAAAGGGGTGCGAATACCCAGAAAGCACAAGGGTATTGATTATGCAGCGCCACGTGGCACGGCAATTTATGCTGCCGCTACTGGTGTTGTTGACAAAATTTACGTCAGCAAAAGCTATGGTAATTATATTCGCATAAAGCATGAAAATAATTTTCACACCGCTTATGCCCACATGAATGCTTTTGCAGATGATCTGGCGGAGGGCGATAAGGTAGCGCGTGGTCAGATAATTGGCCAAGTGGGTGACACCGGTAAATCAAGCGGCCCGCATTTGCACTTTGAACTGATTCATCGCGGAAAATTTATCGATCCTTTGTTCGAGCTTGTACCGGGCGGCGTTGTTGCGGCAACGGAGTAGGATCATCCTTGATCCATCGAATGTGATTCATTGCCTTTGACTGGCTCTACCTACTAGCGTTAGTCTTCTTATTATTAAAGCTCGGTTGAGCCTGTATTAGGCAGGCTCTTTTGCCTGCAGATCGCGCAGGGTTCGGCGCAGGATTTTCCCGCTGGCAGATTTAGGGATGACGTCTATCCATTCGATAATTCTTACGGCCTTGTAGTGCGCTAGGTTGTCACTGACAAGCGCCTTGATATCGTTAGCAATGTTGTCCAGTGATTCCTTGCTTTTATCATCGTCTTCACCGTTGAGCACGACGAACGCTTTTGGTATCTCTCCTGCCTCGTCATCGTCGATGCCGATGACGGCAACATCTGCCACGTTCGGGTGGGTAATTATTAAAGCCTCCAGTTCGGCAGGTGCAACCTGAAACCCTTTGTATTTGATCAGCTCCTTTACGCGATCAACGATCGTCATGTAGCCGTCTTCGTCGATCACCGCAAGATCGCCGGTGCGCAGCCAACCGTCATCATCCAGTGTTTCTGCTGTGGCACGGCTATTGTTGAGGTAGCCCATCATCACCTGAGGGCCTTTTACCCACAGCTCACCTTCGGTATCAAGTGGCAAGTCATTACCGTTTTCATCGACTATGCGTGACTGAGTGTTAGGCACTGTGACACCGCTTGAACCGGGTTTTGAATCGAAACCGGGGGTCAGGTGACTAACAGGGCTGAGTTCTGTCATACCGTAGCCTTGAACGACAGCACAGCCTATGCGTTTCTGTGCTTCATCAGAAAGTTCCGCGCCAAGTGGTGCGGCGCCACAGAACATTTTCCTTAAGCTTGTAACGTTATAGTTATCCAGTAATGGTGACTTGGCCATGCCTAATACAATTGGGGGGACAACATAAAATTGTGTAATTTCATAGCGTTCAATCAAGCTTAGCGCCTCTGCCATATCAAAACGCGCCATGGTGACAATGGTGTGTCCGTCCGCCAATAGGCTTCCCATAGGAACCTGCATACCGAAAATATGAAAAAACGGCAGTACTGCTAATCCAACTTCGTGTTCTTCATAGCCAATCACCGAGTTCATCTGAACCAGATTTGAAACCATGTTGTAGTGGCTGAGCATGACGCCTTTGGGAAGTCCTGTTGTACCGGAGGAGTAGGGCAGCACTACAGGATGGTTATGCAGATCAACATGGATTTGATCGATTTCATTGGCGCGTAAAGCGCTAATTCCCATTTCATGTTCATCGTCTTGAATGCAATAAAGGGTTTCAACTTTGGTGCTGCGCATGGCCTGCTTTGCAACACTAATACAGGCCAGATCTGAGACAAGCCAACGAGCATGCGAATCAACCAGCTGTTGACGTACTTCAGCGATGCCGTAGGTCGGATTCACTGTGGTGATCGTGCCGCCGCACAGTGCTGCGGCGTGAAACACAACAACGTAGTCAGGACTGTTGGGTGCCATTAAAGCCAGCACGTCTCCTGCAGCGAAGCCTTTGGATCGTAATCCGCCAGCGGTGCTTCTTATCTGACTAGCAAGTTCGGCGAATGAAAGGGTGGCTCCTGTGGATCCATCAATGATGGCTGGCTGATCAGGATGCTCGACGCTTTTACGCAAAACGAATTCGGTGATGTGCACTTCCGGAATATCCACAGGTGCCAAAGGGCTGTGGAAAATGTAGTCGCTCATAAGTCTTGCTTCCCTTTAGATTTCCTCATGGAGATCCTGAAGGTAACAGCCTATGCGCTGGCAGACAAATCCTTTAGTAACCCTGAGATACCCTTATGCCGCGCACGAGTCATTGAAATTTTGCGCCGCACCACGTTACTCATGAGATGTAAGAATCTTGACGGTATGTAGCGCGGCATGGAAATCGCACTCAGGTGCTTAATTAATAATGCGTTGCAAAAAGGCAGAATATGCGGATTCGACTTATTACCCGTTCATTGACGCAAGTTATCCTGATGGGTCTGTGTTTACTATTGACTTTATCTGGCTGTGATAAACGTACCTATAGCACGGTGGTTTACTCCGACGACGCAAGCAGCGATGCGCAGGCTGGTAGTGATGTGGGCATCGATGGTGAGCAGAGCAGTGATCAGGGCGGCGACTTAGGCCAAGGCCTAGAGCCAGGCCTCATTGATGATCCCACATTGTCGCAAGGTAATTTCGATCCAGTCACTGGTGAGCTACTGGTGCCCGCAGAAGGTTCTCTGGATGCTGCTGGAAATCCCATACTACCCGGTGGATTGCCTGAGTTATCACCCGATGGCGAGCTGGGCGTTATTCCCAGTGTCCAGCCGCCGTTAGCGCAGGGAGAGTTCGGGGGCTCGGGGTCTGTTTACCAACCGTTTGGGGATGAAGCAGCTGCCACTTACACCATCGATGGCAGGCGCTCGTATGCGTTGGCCGCAGCCGGCGCTCCCATTATTCAATCCCCTCGTGATGTGATGCAAGAGATTGATGAGTACTACCTTAACGATGGCAATCAGGTTGCGTTCACCGGGCGTTTCAGCCAAGCAAGTGAGGATTTATTCGGCGTCTGGATGGGAGATGTCAGCAATCCTGAGCAGATATTTCAAACGGGTGCGCCCATGCCTGGAATGGAGATCGATCATACGTACGTCAAGACCTTAAAGTTGGGGTTGGGCGATGATGGTTCGCTGGCACAGCTGGTTGAAGTTCAGGGCTTGGACACTCGAACTCAGGCTTACATGAGCAGCCGTGGTGCTCAGCATGCAGTGCTTATGCGCTCAGGCACCTCATTACCAGGTCTGAACGGGCCAGTGGCCATCAACTCCATCGAGGTCGTTGACCACGACGTAGATACCCATGCGGTTGTCAGTATCGAGAAGATTGTCACCAAAACGCCCATTGAGCCTGCTCCTGGCGTTGTGGTGCCCGAAGGCGAGGAGGTCGAGATTGAATACGACGAAGAAGTTACCGCACAGTACACACTGTGGTATCTGCAGGGGGCCTCGACCAGGCCGGTGGCGCACAGTTGGATTGGCAGCGCGCAGAGCACTCCTCAGCTTGGTAACGGCTGCCGAATTTATGCCCCGGATAACAACGACGACAATTTACGACTGGCCATTACTGGCAGCAAGAGTCTGGTTTTTCAGGCGCAAGTGGGTGGTGATGGTGGTTGCGACAAAGGGCGTGCTGTGTTGCGGTATGAGGGCGGTGGCATACGCGAAATTGTGAAAAATGGCGACGCCGTACCAGGTTCGTCTACGCATGTTTTCAACGATGTGTCCTTGGCCGATGTTACGGCAGATGGTTCCGTGGTGGTATTTGCCAATCTGCTGACAAGTGAACAATTTGCCGCTCGGATAGCTGCCCAGACCCCTGCTGAAACGGTTGATGAACCGCCTGTTGAAACGCCTGCTGAAACGCCTGTTGAAACCGTTGACGATACAGAACTTACAACGGCTGATGCAGCCATCGAAGATGGCACTGAAACGCCTGTCGATGCGGCAATTGATGAAACAGCTGATTCATCGGCGGATACCACAGAGCCAGACACAACCGCTACGCCCGCAACGCCTGTGACTACACTGGATGCCATGCCAGATGTCGATGAAAGCGATGTGGAGGACGGTCTATGGTCGTTCTGGATCATGCCAGCGCAAGGCGCTGCCCGACTTATCGCCCTGGAGGGAGAGGAGGTCCAGATTGGGCTTTCTGTCAGCATCCTGTCAGGCGAACCGCGCAGTTTGTCTCTGGACGTCAATTCGCGCAATCAGGTTGTATTGAAAGTACTACTGGAAGATGCTGAGCAGCCGGTGTTTCTAACCGGTACGGGTCACTCCGGTCAGCCACATGCATCCATTGAGGTGCCAGGGGCTTCGGCTCTGACGTACGCCTTTACTGAAAATTCTGTGTTGCCAACCCAATCGGTGGGCGCTGTGCTCGGGGCGTTGGGTACGCCTTATCTGGACAATACGGGAAGCTTCATCGTTTACGGTGAAGTGGAGCCATCTGATGCGGCCATAGCGGAGCAGAATGAGTTATTGGAGAACGCGGTACCTGGCAGTGCAACGACAGTTGCACCGTTGTTCAGACCGTACAATTCTATCTGGCATGTCGATTCGCAAGGCGTGTTACGCGAGCTTATCCGCTCAGGCGACGAGGTTGTTGTGGCTGGCGAAAACAAGCCGATTGCCTCACTATCGGTGGCTGGGAAAATTGCCCGTCCCGGTACTGAAGGTGTACGTCTGAACAACGCAGGTGCGATGCTGCTAAGGGCCAATATAGAGCAAAAATTTGGCAGTCCTGTGTTGTTGTTTCTCGCGCCATAGAGGGCTGATACAGCGGCAGTAGGTTACAAAATCTCTGATTTAATTGTCTTTTCACACTCCTCGACTATGCTTTACTGAGGCGCAGCTGACACGATTTTTTTGATAAATCGTGATGAGCTCAGTGAGTTTTTTGCACTATCAACAACGCCTGTTGATCAACGTTTTGCGTACTAGTGTCCATAGATGGAGCTATCTGCGTTTTTGATGTGTGTGCAGTTTTTGGTCGTGTCGATTATTAAAAGATGAGATAACACGTGAGATTTTGCGATAGGGGTGTACACCAGCCGTGCATGGATCCGCTGGCCATAATGCTACGTCAGCTGTCATCGATCACTCAATGGTTATTAATGGGGCTATTGATGGGACTGGCCTCACAGGCAGCGGCGGTGAGCCAGGCTGCGCCCAAGCTTTACGGATTCACGATCGTTCAGCAGGATAATGTGATGCTGCATTTTGATCTGGATAATGTGGAAGCTCGCTCTGAGATGTTCACGCTGGTGAAACCGCATCGGCTAGTTGTTGATTTGCCAAAGGCCACATTGGCCACGCAGCTGCCAACGCAAACCTTTCAGGAGGGGATCGTCAAGGCAGTCCGTTATGCTCAGCATGGGACAGACTATCTCCGGGTTGTGCTGGACTTGCGCGGGCCTGTATCCCCTACCTCTCGCATGGTCTCGCGCCAAGGCGGACAGCGTTTAATTATTGATACTGGCGTGGCTGGTAACGGCACTTTCGACAATCGAGGGCGATTGATATCGCGCACTCAAGAGCAGCCGGAAAGGCAAACTCAAGAGCTGGGGCAAGCTCCAGACCAAGACAACTCCCGCCTGGGTCCGCAAAACTCAGAGCCGCGTGATGTCGTCATCGCTATTGATGCAGGGCACGGCGGCAAGGACCCCGGCGCTATCGGTCCTGGTAATACCTACGAAAAAGATGTGGTGCTGGCTGTTGCTATTCGGCTGCACAACCAATTGATGGCGGTAAAAGGCGTCAAACCTGTCTTGATTCGCAGCGATGATGTCTTCATCGCCTTGCGTGAGCGGATGGAGCTGGCGCGTAAGGCGAATGCCGACATGTTTGTCTCTATTCACGCTGATGCCGCTACTCATGCAGCCGCCAGAGGAGGTTCTGTTTATGCGCTATCCATGGACGGTGCCAGTTCGGAAGCTGCAGCCTGGCTTGCCAAAAACAAGGACGAGTCGGTCTCGCTTCACGGTGATGTGTCATTGCACGGTCTGCATGATGGCTTGGCGCAGACTCTGATCAGCTTGACGCAAGGAGACACCATGGAGCGCAGTATGGAGGTGGGTAGTTCCGTGCTTGAAGAGCTCACACGCATTGGCCCAGTTCACAAGACCAGCGTGGAACAGAAGGCTTTTGCGGTACTCAAATCCCCGGATATTCCGTCGATTCTGGTAGAAACGGCATTTTTGTCAAATCGCGAGGAAGAAAAAAAGCTGATCAACTCGGAATATCAGGAGCAGCTTGCCGTTGCTATCGGTCAGGGGCTGTACAATTACTTGATCAAGCGTGCGCCTGAAGGCACATACTTGGCATCGTTGCGTAAATAACTATGCATAAATAACTAAACGGCTTACCGATCCACTCACTGACAAACTGCTCCCATGGCTCTCATTCAGCAACTCCCCGACCATCTGATTAACCAGATTGCGGCCGGAGAGGTGGTTGAAAGACCTGCATCGATTGTCAAAGAGTTAGTGGAGAATGCGCTGGATGCAGGCGCAACCAAAATCACCGTGGAACTCGAGCAAGGTGGTCTGGACAGGATTCGCGTGCGCGATGATGGCTTTGGCATCGACCGAGAACAATTACCACTGGCGCTGAGTCGTCATGCCACCAGCAAAATCCAATCCATGGACGATTTGCAGAAGGTGTCAAGCATGGGTTTTCGTGGGGAGGCGCTGCCCAGTATTGCGTCAGTCTCAAGATTATCGATAACGTCGGCCACCGAGGGTTCTGAGCACGCTGCCCGTATTCATTACACCAGCTCTGGCTCGCTGGATGTTGAGCCAGCTTCGCACCCAGTGGGTACTGCAGTTGATGTGCAAAGCTTGTTCTATAACGTACCTGCAAGGCGCAAGTTTATGCGCACAGCCCGAACAGAATTTTCCCGCTGTGAGAGTGTTGTAAAAACGCTTGCCATGGCGCATCCACTCACCGCTTTTTCTTTGCTTCATAACGGGAAGGGTGTTTTTGATTGCACCAGTGCACAGAGCATTGAGGCTCAGAGTATTCGGGTGGCAAAAATACTGGGCAAGGGTTTTGGTGAGACTGCACATCATGTGAGTATCGAGGGGGCCGGTCTTGGCATGTCAGGATGGATTGCGGATCCTTCTTTTTCTCGCTCACAGGCAGATATGCAGTACTTCTATGTAAATCGCCGAATGGTCAGAGACCGGGTTATCTCGCACGCCGTCAAACAGGCTTACAGCGATCTTATCTATCATCAACGCTTTCCAGCGTTTGTCTTGTTTCTGGAAATGGACCCGCAAGCCGTTGATGTCAATGTGCATCCTGGTAAGCAGGAGGTGCGCTTTCGGGATTCACAATCAGTACACGGCTTTATCCGTCATTCTATCAAGCAGTTATTGGCTGCGATAAGGCCTGGTGATTCACCAAGCGCTCACCCAGCAGATGGAACACCATTGGCAGATCCTGCAATGAACCAGATGCCGTCGGGGAATGCGGTGCCTCAGACAGGCGGTGGGCCTGCATCGTATAACAACTCGCATGCTCCGCTGCAACGACCGATGCCTCTGCAAGTGCGCGAGCAGCTGGACGCGCTACAACGTTTGGGTGCTGATACGAATCCTCGAGCACCGCTGCCGATCAGCCCATATTCACGCTCGTCTGTTGGCGCCGATCGACAACATCTGAACCCTGACTCACAGGGCTCAGGACAGTCCAGCGAAAACGATGCGGATACCGGTGAGGGTATTCCTGCTCTGGGCTTTGCCCGTGCCCATCTGCATGGGGTGTATGTATTAGCAGAAAATGCCGAGGGTCTGATATTGGTAGACGCTCATGCTGCGCACGAGCGCATTACGTATGAACGTCTCAAGAGTGACTATTCGCAGGGTTCGCTGAAGACTCAGGCATTGCTGGTGCCAGTCACTGTGGATGTCAGTGAGAGCGAAGCTGATCGCTGTGAAAGCGAGGCGGCCTGGCTTGCCAGTGTGGGGCTGCGTGTGGATCGCCTTGCGCCAGAGCAGCTTGTTATTCGCGAAGTTCCTGCCATTCTGGGGCATACCGACGTGGCGGCCTTGTTGCGTGATGTGCTGTCAGATTTAATGAGTGTCGAGTCTAGCGAAAGACTACGGGCCGCTGTAGACAATGTACTGTCTTCGATGGCTTGTCATGGTTCGGTGCGTGCAAACCGCGGGCTCAGTGTGCCTGAAATGAATGCCTTGCTGCGTCAGATTGAATCAACGCCCAATAGCGGGCAGTGCAATCATGGCAGACCCACATGGACAGCGTTGAGTATGCAGGATCTTGACAAGTTGTTTTTGCGTGGTCGATGACACTACCCGCGTGATTCCATTACCTGAAAATACACCCGTGACATTTCTGATGGGTGCAACGGCCTGCGGTAAAACCGCCTTGTCGTTAACACTTGCTGACACGCTAAACGCTGAAATTATCAGTGTGGATTCTGCACTTGTCTATCGCGGTATGAATGTTGGCACAGCGAAACCAACTGTGGCAGAACAAGCGGGCATTCCCCATCATCTGATTGACATTCGTGATCCATGGGAAAGCTATTCAGCGGCAGAATTCTGTAACGATGCCAACATGCTGATTGCCCAGATTCACGCGCGTGGCAAGCGAGTATTGCTGGTGGGTGGCACCATGCTTTACTTTAAAGCTCTGGAGGAGGGGCTTGCAGAACTGCCTGAAGCTGACCCGATTGTTCGCGCGCAGCTGGTGCAGGAAGCAGCAGAGAAAGGTTGGGCTTCGATGCACGAGCAGCTACGCGGTATCGATCCAGCTGCTGCCCAGCGAATCCATCCTAACGATCCGCAAAGATTACAACGGGCGCTGGAAGTGTATCGGCTAACAGGCGTTGCCTTGAGCGAGCTGCAGCGTCGCACAAAATCGCAGCTTATGGCCGCACCTGAGAAATACGCACTCATTCCCGGCGATCGTGCCTGGTTGCATCAGCGCATCGAGCAGCGCTTTGCTGCCATGGTGGATGCAGGATTGCTCAGTGAGGTGCTCGGCCTGCGTGCAGATGACAGGCTTCACGCGGCACTGCCGTCCATGCGAAGTGTTGGATACCGTCAGGTTTGGGAGTACCTGGATACTCAGGATGAACCATTGCCTGATTCGATGCCCAATGATGCTGGTGCGCAAGAGTGGACGCCCTTGGCGGTGGCAGCAACTCGGCAGCTAGCCAAACGGCAACTGACGTGGTTGCGTTCCATGGCAAACGTGACCACTATCGAATGCAATACTGTGTGCGTCGAAGATCAAGTCGCGCTCGTAACAACACAAAGCCTAATCTCAACATAGAACTGTTCAACATGACTACCTCGGCCGAACCACTTAACCTGCCTTCCATGGTCAACCAGATTGGCAACACGCGCCTGGTGCCTATCCAGCGGATTGCCGGTAGTGAGCGTGGTAACAAAATTTTTGGCAAGCTGGAAGGGGATAACCCGGCGGGTTCTGTTAAAGACAGGCCTGCTTCTAATATGATTCTGCGCGCTCAGGAGCGTGGAACAATCAAACCTGGCGACACGCTGCTGGAAGCCACCAGTGGTAACACGGGTATCGCGTTGGCCATGGTGGCCGCAACGCTAGGGTATAAGCTCAAGCTGTTGATGCCAGACAACATGACTGCCGAGCGCAAATCACTGATGACGGCCTATGGTGCTGAACTGATACTGGTGACTCAGGAGCAGGGCATGGAATACGCCCGCGATACAGCGGCGGCGATGGCGTCGCGTGGTGAAGGGCTGGTCCTAGACCAGTTCGCCAATCCTGATAATTGGGATGCCCACTATCGCACTACTGGGCCGGAGATCTGGGAAGCCACCCAAGGGCGAGTCACACACTTTGTGAGTTCGATGGGCACCACCGGTACGATCATGGGTGTGTCACGTTATTTGAAGGAGAAAAACCCCGCTATTCGGATCATTGGGGTGCAACCTGAGGACGGTTCCAGTATTCCTGGTATTCGTCGCTGGCCACAGGCCTATCTGCCCAAGATCTATGAGCCAGAGCGAGTTGATCAGATTATGGATGTTAATCAGACCGATGCTGAGAACATGGCAAGACGGTTGGCAAAGGAAGAGGGCATTCTGTCGGGAGTCTCGTCAGGTGGGGCGCTGACCGCAGCTTTACGACTACTGCCCGATGCTCATGATGCAGTTATTGTCAGTATCGTTTGCGATCGAGGGGATCGGTATTTATCCAGCGGCCTGTTTCCGGCGTAGCAAGCCCAAATCCCTCATGAGTCCGTAGGGGTGCCCAATTCAGATTCTTCCGAGGCCCTCTCTGCCTGAGGGTTCGGAAAACGCAAGTGCCTCAGGACAACATGAATTCCACGGCAATCCCTGCAACTGTCAGTTTGTCACCGCTGTTGAGTGGTACGCGTTCATCACCTACGTCGTCGCCATTAAGCGTTGGTTTGTCTACATCGCCATCGCTTTCGATATGCATCAGAAAATAGCCATCTGGTTTTCTCATGATGGCCGCAATCTGAATTCCAGGACGGCCCAGAGTGGTCACTGGCTTGTCAATCGGTAGGATTTGCCCGGATTTTGCGCCGTTTTTAATTTCGATAACAGCGCCTCTGGAGCTGCCGGCCGGTGAATCGAGTTCGTGCATAGGGGTGGCCGTGGCTTTCGTAGCCGGCACCACCAGATGTTCTATGCCTTCAAGAGGATGAGCTTCAGCAGTATTGCTGCGTTGACTGGTATGTTCAGTGACAAGCTGCGGGGCTGCTGTGTCGGGTGCTGTTGGTGGCCTATGCGTGCCATTGCTAATAGCATTCGAGGTGTTGTGTGGCTCGAGGTCAAGCTCATTAGCACTGGCAAGCAGATCCGCTTGGGCATCCATAGACGAGCCCGAGTTGGCGTTGCCAGATTGTTGCCTTGATGCTCCATTGACTTCGAGTGCAGATTCGCTCGGCGTACGGCTAGGCGACAGAGATTCTTGTGACGCTGTCTCGTAAGAGGCATCGGATGAATGAGTGGCGCTATGCGCCTCGTGATCGCTGTGCGTGGGTAATGTGTCTGAGCTAATACTCAACAGGATTTTGCCTAGAATGATTTCGTCGTCAGCATTCAGCGTGGTGTTCTTAATGACCTGGCCGTTGACGTAGGAGCCGTTGGTGCTATTCAGATCCTGCAGCACCACCCTGTGATTTTCGATGGTGATGGTTGCATGATTGCCACTGACAGACAGGTCGGGAATGCAGACATCATTGGATGAACGGCGTCCCAGTGTGATGGTGCGCTGCGCTGCATCGAACTGAAATTCGTCTACTTCATTGTCTTCGTGGGTGACGATGATGGTTGTCATTTAGATTCCTTCGAATGCGTAGCGTGCCTTGGGATGGGTTCCAAGGTTTGTTCAGAGCAGTAGGTTTGACCTACCAGATGCCAAACTGCCGATGACTCGATTATATTGGCAATCGTGATGGAGCCGTCAACTTTATTGTGTAGGCGAGGCTTGAACGGCTGTCGACAAGGACAAACGCTCTCCGGGATGAATGATATCGCTTTGCAACGGACGACCTTTTGCGTCACGAACGTCTGCAATATTGACAGAGAAACGTTGCGCAATGCCGGACAGAGTGTCACCAATGGTTACAACATACTCAAATTGCGGCCTAGTGCCATCCATATCGAGCACGAGAAGTTGCTGACCTATGCGAATCAGATCTGATTCAAGTGCGTTGATTTCTGAGAGTCTTTTTTGCGAAATCTTGTACTTTAGCGCAATGGAGCTGAGATTGTCTCCAGCCGCTACAATATGCGTCTCAACGGGAGTATAAAGTTTCGATGTACCCTGTGTAATCAACAAGTTAATCAAGGATGTACCCATTCCTTGCGGGACATAAATGTAATGAGGCCCATTTGGCGGTGTTACCCCGTGCGTCAGTCCGGCGTTGAGTCGCTCTAGGGTACGCAGGGAGATGCCTGTCAGAGTCGCCACGTTGTCAATACTGGCACGTTGGCGGACATCAACGATATCAAAAGCGCTCCCGCGCTCGATATCCGGGACCACCAGACCCTTGGGCAGGTCGTAGCGCAACATGGCCACCAGAGCCAGAAATTTTGGCACGTATTCACGGGTTTCTTGTGGCAATTTCAACGACCAGAAATCAGTGGGTGCACCTGCAGCCTCATTTCGGGCAATGGCGTTACGAACACGGCCCAACCCGCCATTGTAGGCTGCTAACGTCAGCAGCCAGTCACCGTGAAATTCAGCATTCAGGTAACTCAGGTAATCTACAGCTGCGATGGTGGCGTCGCGAATATCAGATCGACCGTCGTACCAAGGAGTGCTCGAGAGTCCTATGTCTTTGGCGGTTGCTGGAACAATTTGCCATATGCCGACAGCCTGTTGCGGACTCTGTACATCAGGCTGAAAACCGCTCTCGATAGCTGGCAACAACGCTAGCTCCACAGGCAGATATCGCTGATCAAGCTGCTCCACAATGTAGCCGACAAAAGGGGTGGCGCGTTGCAGTATCAGGCCTATCCAAGGTGCTTCCTGTCGATATTGTTCTCGATAGTTACTGATTTTTTCATGATCGCCCAATTGCAAACGTGTGCTGTGTTGCACGTATTTCCATACTGAGCTTGATAGTTCGGCGGGTGGTTTGCCGCTATTGGCGGTGCGTGCGGGAGCTGAACGGCTCTCTGTGGGCTTGCTCTTCGCTGTGTCGTGGATATAGCTGTCACTGACTTCGAGTAGCAAGACGCGATCGCCCTGTGGTGTATTGCGTAGCTGCGGTGTTTCGAGTGCCACAACGGGCTGCAATGAGAACACGCCAACCAGGAGAATCAGCCAAACCGCGAGCGTTGGCCTTGAACGCATTGCCGAGGCTGTACTCGCAATCTTTTGCTGAGCCATTCTGCGCAGAGGCAAAAGCTGCGTACTAACGGTTACAAGCATAACTTTTTAATGATGCCGCACGAGGTGTTTTGGGGTTTGTG
Organism: Granulosicoccus sp.; assembly: GCA_023301795.1. GTDB lineage: Bacteria > Pseudomonadota > Gammaproteobacteria > Granulosicoccales > Granulosicoccaceae > Granulosicoccus. Next base: position 15,005 of record JALZVU010000081.1, on the reverse strand, counting down.
TCGAAAGATCGGCACCTTTGATCAACTGACGTCATGACACTTCGTTGCGGCCTGTATAAGATAGTGGGCTATTGGTTCGGGCTAAGAGCAAATCATCAATGCTGAATATCGCGCGCAGAGAATCTCGACCTGGTCCTGTCTGGCTGGAGGCGCAGGCGCCTTTGGCTCAATGGTACGCAACCGGCCTCGGGCAGTCTATTGCCCAACGCCTGGAAAGTGAACTAAGCAGTCGATTAGGTGATGTGTTCGGCTATCAAGGGCTGCAGGTGGGCAATCTTGTTCCTGGGATGCACCTGCTCGCGGGTGCCGGATTACAGCGTCATCTGGTGCTTGATGCTCCAAATTCTGCGGTCGCGCCGGATATTCTGGGCGATGCTTTATCGCTTCCAGTTGCTAGCGGGACCATGAAAGCGGTGGCTTTCTTTCACACGCTGGATTTTTGCGATAACCCGCATCAGGCTATACGCGAGGCGAACCGCGTTCTCACCGATGACGGCCAGCTTATTATCATCGGGTTTAACCCTTACAGCGCGTTCGGTGCACGGCATGCGCTCACTGCGTGGCGGCGCAAGGAACCCTGGAACGGGCGTTTTTATGCCCGACATCGGGTTAGCGATTGGCTGTCGGTTCTTGATTATCGAGTACTGGACAGCGCCGCTGTGTTCATGCGGCCGCCTATCAACAGCGATCGAGTCATGAGGCGCCTGGCAAAGCTTGAGGGCCTGCACCGCTGGCTCGGTGGTATCGGTGGTGTCTACATCATGCGAGCGCGAAAGCAGACCTTACCTATGAGCACGGTGCGTCATTGGGCTGGTCGCAAACGTCAGTCACTGGCGGCTGGTAGTTTTGCTCGTACGGGTGAGCAAACTGGCACCAGACGACCTCGTGCCACGGTTGCTCGTATTGATTCGCGAACACGCTAGTGCTGACGCTCTAGAGCTCATTTCTACATTCTTTAACACCTACATACCCTTCATGATCGAGATCTACACCGACGGCGCTTGCCGCGGAAACCCCGGCCCCGGTGGTTGGGGCGCTCTGATGCGCTCTGGTAAGCATGAAAAAGAGTTGTGGGGCGGCGCTGAGCACACCACCAACAATCAGATGGAGATGACGGCTGTCATCAAATCCCTTGAGGCATTAAAAAAGCCCAGCGAAGTGCTGTTGACGACAGATTCGAAATACGTGCTGGAAGGTGCCACTAAGTGGATAGAGGGATGGAAAAAGCGCAAGTGGCTTACCGCTGCCAAGCAACCGGTGAAGAACGTGGAGCTGTGGAAGCAGATTGACGCGCTAGCGTCAAAGCACACCATTCAGTGGCGCTGGGTGAAAGGCCACAGTGGGCACGCTGAGAACGAGCTGGTGGATCAACTGGCTAATCGAGGTATAGATGAATTGAAAGGGGCTTGATAAAGGGTGATATCCAGATCCTAACTGCACAATTTTTCTACCTCGCCTTATTCTCTATTCACTAGTAACGGGGTTTGGGCCTGGTTCATCGTAGCGAAAGCGGAATCCCGATAATGCAAGCCGTCGATTCTGTCCTGTGTAGAGAAAGACCTTGTATAAAAGGGAATTTTGCTTCAGTTACGTTGTCTGACCAGCGACATCCGTCATGCCATGACACGAAATCTCTATGATTTTTAAACGGAGTTTAGTCCGGACTATCCATGAATAGTCTGGGCTGGGGGTCACTGCTTATAGTAAGTCCACAGTTCCCGACATCGTACAGTTAAGTAAACAAGGAAAATTTCTCATGCATAGTTTCAAAACACCTACCTCTTTCAAACTGGCAGCCTTAGCCTCAATGCTGCTCGCTGGATCAGCATTTGCTGACGTGACCTACCAGACTGACCAGGGTCACACAGAAGTCCGTTTTAGCTGGAGTCATGCGGGCGTGTCTATTCAAACCGGTGAGTTTGAAGAAGCATCAGGCACAGTAATTTTGGCTGATGAGCTTGAGAAATCAACCTTGGACGTAACCATCAACCCCGCTAGTGTTTCCACTGGAATCGAAGCACTAGACGATGAGCTGAAAAGCGCCGATTTCTTTGAGGTAGCCACATACCCGGAAATCACGTTTAAAAGTACTGGGGTTGTGAAAACCGGTGATACCACTATGGACGTAACTGGCGATCTAACGATGCATGGTGTGACCAAAGAAGTTACGCTGGAAGCCAACATAACTCATCAGGGACCGCACCCTCTGGGAGGTTCGTTCGACTACTACAAAGGCGAGTGGATTGCTATAGAGGCAACGACCGTAATTGATCACCAAGCCTTCGACGTGGGTGGCTACTCTACAGGAGCAATCACAATTAACATCGTCTCCGAAATGAAAGCTGAAGGATAATTCTGTTCATCATTTGAAGTGATCTAAACGATCGTCCTGCACTATTTATGAAACTCTTGTAGTTCCATGAATAGTGCAGGCTCGATCGGTTTTTTTCTCTTGAACGCTCCTCAGCGAAGGCGTCGCGGTCGAACACTAGGTGTCGGATAGGCCGCCCCTTGGTCGCGTCCCGATACGCGCTCCTCAATGCATATCTGACCATCCCCTGATCTGTCAGCTCCAGGTGCGCTTCCGATAGTGCGGGGCGGTAATTATACCGGCGGGGCCGCCCCGACAAATACGTTCCTGCTTCTTGCTCTCACGCGTGTTCTCAGATCGAGACGATCCTCTCCATCGTATCCAAGAGAACTACGCACGGCCATTTTGTGGTGCTTATCGAAGTTTCCTGTTTTTAGGTCACAACATTGTCACTATGGCGGGCAGGTACTCACCACTACTTTTCAAAAGTGTTAAGATTTTCGGCTGATAACTCAGAGCTGGCTCAAAAAAGTACGCTGGGAAAATCAAGCCCGACATCACTCATCGTTCAATAGAACATTACCTGGAAATTTCAATGCTACATGCATCTAAGCTGGTGCTGCAATTGGTGATAATTGTGGTCGCAGTGCTGCTTGGCAGCTATTTTGCGCAAAATTTTCGGCTGATTCCTCTATGGCTGCTTAATTTGTCAAAGGTAGCTTTCAACGTCACTGATATCTTGACTAATACGAAGGTATTCCTTGCGTTTTGTGGTGGGGCGTTTCTAATTGGCCGTCTGGTTCTCGGGTGGGATGTGTTTTCGACGGCACGTCGCACCGCGCAAGAGGTCTATGTACTTATAGTGGGCATAGTGGCCTCGTCACTGTATTTGTTTGTATTTACTACAGTGAATTTCAGCGCAGAATTGTTGCTCGATACCACCATTATTTCCATCTTGCTCTTTGCAATTGCGTATCTGATACTGGGTGCTGATGAAAAAACTGGTGTCGGCGCTCGGTTATTGACCTTTGTCAAAGACCTGTTTGGATTATTGAAAAAACCTGCTGCATGGGTAGTACTGGTTTTTGCGCTTAGCCCCTTGGTTCTGGCGTTCCAGTTTAAGGCAGACCCGGATTTTGCAAGCAAGATAACTGAAAAGCGTGTCTCTGCGAATATCTCTTATGACTTTCCGTATCAGCTGAAGCCAATACTTGCCGAAGCCACATTTTTACAACCAATCATGTCCAGGTTTGCACCTGATGATGAGGACACTATCTACATATTGGAACGATCAGGTAGTCTTTACAGTGCTGACTACCCAAGTGGTTCCAACAAAACGCTTCTAATTGACCAGACAGACATGGTCGGGTATGTAGAAATGGAAAACGGCGCTTTGGGCTTCGATTTTCATCCGCAATTCTCTGATGCCAGCAATAGCAGTAAACCTTACGTTTACCTTTACTACACATCGTTCCTACAGGATTCGCAAATAAACTTCTTGAGTCGCTTTGATCTATCACTGCCGGATCCGGTGTCTCGCGCTAGCAGCGAGGTTAAACTAATAGAGCAAAATCGCAATAACCGTGGATATCACAACGCCGGTAGCGTTGAATTTGGGCCAGACGGTTTCCTTTACGTGTCTATCGGTGAGGCTCAGATTGAAGATTGTCATCAACGCATCGATTGCTCACTTGTCGGCGGTGTTCTAAGACTGGATGTTGACGAGACTGGGGGTGACGTCAGTCATCCTCCAACACGTCAACCCAGAGATGGTAAAACTACCGGCTACTTTATTCCTAACGATAATCCCTACGTCGGACAGGCCGATGCGCTTGAAGAATTCTGGGCTCATGGACTACGCAATCCGTTTCGTATGTCCTTTGATAAACAAACAGGTGCCCTGTGGGCCGGTGATGTTGGCGAAACGGTTTGGGAAGAGGTCAATCAGATCGTCAAAGGTGGAAATTATCAGTTCCCATTCATTGCCGGCAACATAGAAACAGAAAGTGTTAAACCAGAAAATATAGTAGGTGTTGAGCAGGCCCCGGTTTACGCCTATGCACACACGGCGTTGCTGCGAGCTGTGATAGGAGGGTCAGTTTACCGAGGCGCAGAGTTTCCAGAATTGCAGGGGATGTATCTGTTCGCTGATAACTACTCCGGTGAGATTTTTTCACTACCTGCTACCGGAGAGAAAGTTGATCAGGTGGAGCGTGTTGCGCGCAGTCCTCTCGTTGCACAAGCCGGCATTACCTCACTGGTTACTGCCCCCAACGGAGATTTGGTGGTAACCGCGCTGGGCAAATTCAACACAGCAAGCGGTATAGTTTACCGTTTGGTGGGTGGCGATGAAGAATTCTCACCCTCTGCAATTACAGTCGCAGAAAATGCTGGAGCCAAGATAAGCTCAGAGGATGCTAGGGTATTGTTTAACGCAAACTGCGCAAGATGCCACGGTGCGTCAGGAGCGGCTGATGGGCCGGATTCCCAGAAGCTTGGCGCCTGGGTACCAAATTTTCAAAGTGCAGAATTTCAAAAATGGCGTAGTGATGATGAGATTCTTGTCGCAATCAAGGCAGGTGGTCAAGGTGTTGGCCAAAGCCCTGCTATGCCGCCATGGGAGAACATACTATCTGAGGCCGAAATTATCGCACTGAGAGACTACGTGCGTTCATTTAAACCCTGACCGATTGTTGTGGTTTTGTGCCGAATAGAGCGACGCACACGCAGTCAGAGTGATGCTGCATCCCGTCCTTGGTTGCGTCCCAAACGGGCATTTGTCCGCTCTGTGTGGTAAGTTTGTGCGGCTTGAAAGTACGGCGGCAGCCGAACCGCCGCATGCTCCGCTAGGTGTGTCATTCGTTAATATTCGTTGAACAGGACTTTGTCCAAACAGGTCAGACGATCTGTTCACCTTGTCTACCGCATGAAACTGCCTCAATTCGCTGATTTCAGCCAATAATCACGTTCTTACGGTTTAACTGTTCTCAATAGTGATAAATACCGAAAATAACGGCCACAAGCTGTGTGACCATACTAGAAATAGCAATTTGAAAATTGTGAGTTCAAAGCAATGGCTGGTACTACAATCCACCCTAAACAAACAGCAGCTGATAGTGCAAATTATCCTGACAAACGCGAGTCGATAAACTGGCCTGCAGTCGTCGAGAAATTTATTTTTGCGTATGTGGTTCTAGTATTTGTTGCGTTTACCTCAGCCTTCGCGATGTTCGAACTTACAGCTACCTCAACGGCGATCGTGTATCTGGGTGGTGTGTTGCTCATCGGCTTTAAAGCTCCAGTGCTTTTTTCAAGACCTCTGATTCTTGCAATCGTGATGTTGTACCCAGTCTATGCATTTACCTCTGCCTTTTGGGGGGTCAGCCCGGAGGTGTCTATCAGCCACTCCGTTCAGCTGATATTTACTGTATTGCTGGCCGCAAGTATCGGAAGCGCTTTGCGACCTCATCAGCTGATGCTGGCCATGTCTGTCGCTTTTGGTGGTTTAGTCGTTATCTCAGTAGCCAATCTGTGGTTGCAGATTGTTCCGGCTTTCCAGCAAGAGGTGTACTTACAAGGCAACGAGTACTTTACCGGTATTTACACGCACAAGAATAAACTGGGCGGCGTCCTCTGTATGGCCTCGATTTGTTTTTCGTATCTGGTCCTTAAATCAACACCGCGCTGGCCATTTGTCATTTTGTTGTTGTCAGTGCTGCCAATCTTGCTGTTTGCACGTTCTACCACCTCACTGGTTCTGTACGTTTGCATACTATCGATGCCATTTGTGTACCTGCTGTGCCGGCAACAAAATTTACGGTTGATCGTAGGCATAAGTCTTATTTGCGTAGGCGTTTTTCTGGTGATGTTACTGGAGATATTTGAACTGTCATTAATTGATATAGGTTTGGAGCTAGCAGGCAAAGGTCGGGACCTGAATGGTCGTACCTCTCTATGGGCAATTGCGCTTGCAACGTTTTCTGAATACCCCTGGTTGGGCGTCGGCTATCAAAGCTTTTGGACATCCGAGCAATTCAGCACAGAGGTCAATGCGGTTTACGGCTTTCTTGATGATGCCCCACACTTCCACAACGCTTGGTTAGAAGCTTTGGTTGGTCTGGGTCTGTTGGGTACAGTTGCAATGGCTTTGGTCCCTGCTGCACTCTTCTGCGTACTATTGCCTAGGCTGTTTGGAGAACACGGCTCACCTTTCGTCATTGCAGGCATCTACTTTGCCGGATTCGTTCTAGTCAGATCGAATCTGGAAGTCAGTTTATATTATCAACACCAAAGTGAAGGCGTTGCGTTAACGTCCTTGCTCGTTTCAGCCCTTATCCATTCCAACCGCACCAGAAACGCGAAAAGAATAGATGAATCTAATGGGACGAATTTCTAATCACTATGTCAAACCAGACACCAGACGTATATTCACACCACCTGACTGCAAACAGAATAACAAGTTCGTTTTTTCCAGCTTTCTCAATCGAAGTTTTTTCGATAGATGCGTGTTGGTTCAGATGTGTAGTGCTGGCAGCGAATATAATATGCACACGCAAGGGATTAGCGGTTTTGGTACGTGTTTTTTAAAAATTGCTGTTTAGCTATTGAATTATAAGGAATAATCGCGCATTTCTGACGCTGCAACACTGACTGTATTTCGACTGGGACGCGCAGTCGGGTGACCCATTCTGAGCAGGATTCGCTACAGGTAAAGGGAACTTTTCATGAATAATCCGAGCCAGACAGTACCACTTTCGCAGTGTGTAAAACATGGAGTTAGAACAGTGTTGATGGTTACAGGAAATCCGGAAAAATAACTATGAAGTATTTCAGTCGCTTTGCCAGTACTTGGCGAATATTTTTATTGGTTTCAACACTTGTAATAGGTTTTGGATATTTTGCCCTTCAGCTTATTGACGACACCTATGAAAGTAGTGCAAAACTTGTCATTGAAAGGGCGGACGAGTTTATATTCGGAGACGACTCGCCTGATGCTGAAGCATTGAGTCAGAGAATGCACTTGATAATTTCTAATGTCTTACGACGTGAGAATATTCATAGAATACTGGAAGAAACTAATGTCGTTTCAGCTAACGCAAATGAGGTGGAAATATCCGAAGCAGTAGACACCTTTCTTGATAATGCAAGAATCGAATTTGACAACGTTTCAACAATTATCAGTAATACGGGAAGACAAGGTTTATTGTGGCTAGGTCTGAATATCGCCTACAGGGACAATAGCCCTGACGTCGCTTATCAAAGCGCGAACTTATTGATGGCTGATGTGCTGTCAGGCTCACGTTTTACTACTGGAAGCTCAGAGAGTACAGCTGCGAAATTTCTGACACAAGAGCTAGAAATAACATTAGAAAAGCTCACAGAAATTGAACAGGAAATTTCAGCCTACAAAAACAATAACGCTTTTAGCTTGCCTGAGCTCTATCCAGCCACCATCAGAGAGCTGCAAAACATCAGCGATCAGATTGATAGAAAAAAGGATAATATTGCCGATTTACAGCGAACTATCGACGCTACGATTACTGACCTTGCCATAACCAGTCCTGACGCATTACTGGTATCTGACGACGGAACTCGAATAGAGTCAGTGGAAGAAAGGTTGCAGCAGCTGAATGTAGAGTTTGCATTCGCCTCCTCACGATATTCCTCAAATCATCCAGAATTCATCAGACTCGACCGGGAAATTTCTGCATTGAGGCAGCATGCAAGTGGCTCGGACACACGTTTGCTCGAAGTAGAGTTGACAGATGCGCAAGCTGAACTTGCTGAATTATCAGAGCGTTATTCTGAAACGCATCCTGATGTATTGGTCGCAAGGCGTAGCGTGAGCCGTTTGAATTCAGCAATCCAGAGTGCTGCAATAACCAGCACACCACGGAGCTCCTCTCAACCCTCTAATCCTGCATACGTCCGGCTACAGGGTCGAGTTGCCGCACTGGAAGCAGAGTTGACTAGAGAGTTTCGCTTTCTCGGACAACTTGAACAACAGCAAGTTGCGCAAAGAGAATTGTTGGCAAAAATTCCAAATGTTGAGTTGAACCTTGGTGAGCTCGAACGTGCTCACAGTACAGAAGAGCAACGCTACACTGAAATGGAGCAACAGTTGACTGCTGCAAAACTAAGTTCCAGCATGAGAGGAGCAGATTTGCTTGGCCAGCTTATTGTTATCGATGCTCCTTTCGCCGCTCTGGAACCAGTAGCACCTCGTCGCAAGCTCTTGCTAGCGCTGTTACTTGTCCTAGGAGTTGGCCTCGCTACTGCGGCCTCGCTGGTGAGACTGTTTTTGAGCGACGCTATCTGGGAGCGTGAGGAGTTGTCTTCCCTGGTTGAATCCAGTGTAGTGCTAGTACCGAAGTTTTAATCGCAACGTAGAGACCTGCATCTTTCCGGCGTGGTCAGACGAACGTGCCAAAGAATCTACGTCTATCCCGCGCTATTTATCAGTAATCCGGGCTTGCGGCGAAGTAATATAATGAAGGCGCAAGTTGATATTGCCGTCTGATTTTACCTTCTGAGTTTCTGAATATTTTACACAGCGCCATTGTCCTTCAGAAGCTCAAAAATTGCCTCCGCCAATGCTCTATACCCTGCAACGTTGAAATGCACTGAGTCGGATTTCATGGAAGGTTTTTTGATGAGCTTGCTGACAATCGATCCCTCTAGTGGGATCTCATGTTGCTCGGCAAGTTCTGCGTAAAAACCGGCGGTCTTGACCAGTAAGGATTTTGTCGGTACGCCCACCAGCACGACAGGAACGTCCATTTTCTTGGCAAGTTGGATCATCTTATCCAGATTGCTTTTTGTTATCGTCAGATCCTGCTTACGAAGGATGTCGTTGCCACCCTCGAAGAGGATTAACAAATCAGGCGCTTCACTGGTGAGTAGCTCGGGCAGTCTGAGAAGTCCTTCGCTGGTTGTCTCACCCGAAATGCCTGCATTGATCACACTGAGTGATGTCAGCTTTTGCAGGACTGCGGGATAGGCGTCGCTTTTCGAAACACCTTTTCCAAAGGTCAGGCTGTCGCCGAACGCCAGAATGGTGGCGTCGGCGGGTAAGGCGGTAAGAGTTTGCTCTTTTCCACAGCCTGCCAGGGTAATGATCAGGACCAGTACGGGGAGTAGCCACTGGCGTTTGCAGGTGGCTTTGCAGAGGGGCAGGGCTGAGTGTAGGCGGCGCGATGTGTCAGGCAGGTTTGTAACGTTGATAATTGTCATAGCCCTGCATAGCAATTACCTCGCCGCCATAACACTTTAGTTTTGGCTGCGGCTCAAGGCCAAGCGAGCGTATCAACTCCTGGCATCTCTGTTCCCAAGCGCTTCTCTATGGATACGCCACTGAATTGACAGGGCGATGAAAAATATATTTCAACAACCATGGTGCCAATGCACTCAGTGGGAAATGCTCTAAGCGCTGTTGCTGTAAGCTTTCTCTACGATTAACACTGGAGCACGGCTGTGCTTGAAGAAGCTCAACAACGAACCCTGAAGCTGCAAGAACGCATGCGGCAGCAAAATATCAGTAAAGCTGTATTTACCGACGAAAGCTCCATAGCGTATCTAGCCGGTTTCTGGGGATATCTGGGTATCGACTTCGGGCGGCCGACCTTGTTGGTCGTTGATGCTAACGAGGCTCCCATTGTCGTCACGCCTCTCATGGAATCTGAGATGGTTAGCACGATGACCTGGGTTGAGGATGTGCGTGTATGGGAGGATGTCGGGCAGCGTAGCTGGGGGCGTGCTTTAGGCGACATCATCGGGCAAGTGTCAGGCAACATCTGGATAGAGCGCAATTATATTCCGGCCATTGTCCGAAATTTTCTGGAGGACACCTACCCCCGTGCAAAACTGAGCGATATCTCGCCAGTGTTGGCCGAGCTACGCGTGATCAAGTCAGCGTTTGAGATTTCAGTGATGAAGCAGGCAGGAGATATTGCCGGGGCCATGATGGCAGCAGCACATGATTCTTTAAAGCTGGGCGTACCGGAGTATGAGTCCGCTTTGGCGGTGATAAACGCAGGGTCTAGAAAATCAGCGTCGTTTTTAACGGATAAAGGCTGGGATCGTTTTGTTTCACCCATGATTCATAACCTGCAGATTCTTCAAAGTGGATCAGATACTTCTATGGTGCATAGGCGTGCAGGTGTCCGCACCTATGAAAAATTTGATCCGGTGTATTTTTGCTTTTGTAACATGGCTCAATTCAAACAATACAAGCTAGGTTTTGATCGTATGTTCCATATTGAAGATGTTACTGATCAGGCACGAGATATACAAGAGCTTGCTATTGCGGCGCAACAGGCTGCAATAGCCAGTATCAAACCGGGCGTACTCGCTGAAGAAGTTGCCGCCGCCGCTGATGCGGTGTACCAAGAACGCGGCTTTGAAACTGGCTATCGCGTGGGGCGCTCAATTGGCATCGCGTATCTGGAGGCGCCTGAATTAAAGGCAGGGGATAAAACCGTGTTGCAAGAGGGAATGACGTTTGCTGTGGATGGCGGTATTTCCATTGATGGGACCGTGGCAGGGCGCATTGGTGATTCTGTTGTTGTAACCGCAACAGGTTCTGAATATATCACTGATTATCCGCGTGAAATCTTACTCAGTAAGGTTTGATTACATGCATGACGTATTGACGATAGCCGCATTGCAGGCACCCGGGTCTCTAGTAGGCCCCAAGTCGAGAATAGACTGGTTAACCACCATCGTTGATGGATTAGAAAATGTAGATCTTGTAGTGCTGCCAGAGTTATTCCTAACGGGATACAACATAGGCGAACACGTGCAGCAATGGGCCGAAAAGCGTGATGGTGCTTTTTCACGACAGATCGCAGAGCTGGCAGGCGAGAGTCAGATTGCCATACATTTTGGTTACGCTGAAAATGATAGCAAACAGATCTATAACTCAGCCGTTTGTTACGACAACACAGGCACAATGATAGGCCATCACCGAAAGTTACTATTGCCTCCGGGGTTCGAGGCGGATTATTTCACCGCAGGTAATGCGTACTCGCAGTTTGAATTAGGCGAGTTCAAGATTGCTACGTTGATTTGCTACGACGCAGAATTTCCAGAAGCTTTTCGTGCAGTGGCAAAACAGGGAGCTGATCTGGTGATTGTGCCCACAGCATTGGGTGCGCAATGGGGTGTGGTATCTCAGAGCATGATGCCAACTCGGGCTTTCGAAAACGGTGTGTATGTTTGCTACGTGAATCACAGCGGTGACGAAAACGGTATGAGCTACTTTGGCGGAAGCTGCATCGTTGCCCCGAATGGTAAAGACTTGGCACGTGCAGCAGGCGACAGCACCTGCATGTTGGTGCATCTGGATTTATCACATGTTCGTAAGGCACAAAAGCGCCTACCTTATCATGAAGACTGTTTAAAGCTGCCAAAAACAATATAACGCCCACGGCGCTGAATACCACTCAACGCAGCCTCCGTTGACGTTACAACCCTGACCTACCTTATCGTCTTGAAGAGAAAGAATACCCTTCGTAGATTGATCGGCTGAACAATCAGAATAGCGCCTTTGAGAGAGAGCTGAATGCCCTCAAGACAGAAACTCTTGACCAATACCGCGAGTTGCTGGCGTTAGAGCTAGAGGTGGTCGCGCTTCGTTCTCAATCTGAGCCCCCAACAGAAACTCGTGTGATCTATAACTTTGTAAATACACCTGTTGGTTCCACAACCCCAGTGCAATTCGGCGGTTCAAATGCTCAATACGACGAAGATACATTGGAGGACTCTGCCGAATCACGCCCGATTGAATTGGAAGAACAACGTGCGTAATACAATGAGGAGCGCCAGCTTGTCTACGACCTCAAAACCAGAAAGTACATTGGAGCTTACGCCGAAACTTACGTTGAAAGAGATAGTGAGGAAAATCCTGAAGAGCTAGACTATGAGAATACGTCAAACATAGATTCAAAAAATTATTCGGACGATGAACTGGAATCGTATGAGACCGTTAACTCAGAGCGGCTAAATGAGTTACAGCAAGTGCGTCTGCGGCAGTTTGAAGCTGGCCTATTAGACTACGACTATGCAACCGGTACTTTCGTGCAAAAAAATTTTGCAAACACAAACAACGAACGTATCTCCTACCCGCCTATTTCTTCTGAGTAGTTACTGCAATTGTTAAGGTGAAAACACATGGAGGATAAAACGATCTATGTTGCACCTTGCGATTTAAGTTGCACTAAAAAAGCAAGAAAACGCAGAGTAAAAAGTTACGACACGAGTGAGAGTATTCTTCCTTAGTGTACTTTGTTTCACGATATTTTCTTAATTTGAAAAATTCTGTTGAGCAATAAAAAAAAGTGAAAGCAATTACATGAAATGTTAAAAATTCGTGAACATTTCCTGTTGATCCAATGTAATTACTCATGCTAAGTTCGAAATCGAGTTTGGTAGTAATACAAGTCAGGTACATTATCCGAAAGGCAGCAAAATTTTCAAAAGAGGTTAAATCTTCAATATGAAAAAATCTACTATTTTTAGACAGAATATTAGCCAGATCACAGCGCCACAAAGCTCTGTAGTAATTGCCGGAATATTTAAATGTATGTTGCCCATTGCTACGCTGTTCCTTGCCCTGACAGCATCTTCGGCAGTCGTAGCACAGGATCTCTATTTAATCATTGGCCAATCCAACGCTGCTGGACGTGACACCAATATCCGACCAAACAATGCGGATTCACCTGACTCCGAAATTCGGTTATTTACCGACGGCAATACTTTTGAGATAGCTACTCAGCCCCTCAATCGGTTTTCCAACGTCAGGAATACAAATCAGGATCAAGGGGTAAATCTCGGACTATCTTTTGCTGAAGAAATGCACGAAGACAACGGTCGGAGAGTACATCTTGTCGTGAACGCAAGAGGAGGTACCGCGATTCGAGATTGGGTCGCTGGAGACAATTTGTTCGAAAGCGCCGTAGATAGAGTCAACGACGCTGAATCAGCCTGTAACTGCCGCCTAACAGGAATACTATGGCATCAAGGTGAGGGCAACATCAATTCAGTTACTGGAGATTTTCCTAGCTTGCACTTCACAAGACTACGAGCATTGATAGAGGCTTTCCGAGATGAGTTTGGTGACGTGCCATTTATTGTGGGAGAGGTTCGGCGTTCATTTATAAATCGCGATTTTAACAGGGCAATTCGTACTGTAGACGATGGAAACTTCGGCACTGATGATGTTGAATGGGCTAGTAGCAGAGGTCTCGACACCTTTGATAACACTCATTTCGATGCGTCGTCAATGAGAACGCTTGGCCGTAGATATGCCAATCGAATGCAGCAGTTTATTGATTAAGCATTTTATTGAGAACGCCAAGAGCCTGCGATGCAAGAATTAACTTCCTGCTCGCAGGCATTGTGTTGAACGGTATCAACTCGTAATGTACTCAGCGGTAGTGCAACACGAGTAGCTTAGAAGTTAGATTTACCGCGTAAAGCAGTCAACCGGAGCATGTGGGCTTTACACAAAAATACAACGGAGATCAAGAATCGGGTGGTTCGCTGTACCCCATAGATGCATCAACAAGAACACCTACGCTATCATGTTAACAGAATCGACCACCTTGGCCCAAGGCGGCACCAGTTGCCGACTTTACCCTTCTAGATACTCGTAGCCAACAACACGTTTCGCTCGCGGATTTTTCTGACAAGCCGTTGTTGGCGTCTCCAAGTGCAATCACGGCCCCAATGTCGTACATTTACTGTCTGCATTAAAAGACACCACTGCAGATTAGTTTCCAGTGCGCACGTACGTTTCGTTGTTAATTCTAATGGCCGCAACATTCCCGTCGGTACCCACAGCGACACCAATTTCTCTCTGCCCATAAGGGCAAGATGTATCGGCAATCAATGCGCCTCCATTCCATGATAGTTCGCAACGAATGCCAGCCTGATTGGTCCACCATATCCCTTGTGCGTCATCCACAAGAGTGACTCGGTGCCAATTGTTCGTTGTGGGGAAGCGGGTAAAGTTGCCGGCAACACTTAGTTGGGAGCGCAAGGTGACCTCAATGTGCGAGGTTGCATTATTCAATGGCCGTTCAAGCTGTGGTATGGACTCTGAGTAGGTCTCACAAGTACCTCTGCCTCCACTATGCTCACAGAGCTTCACTAAATAGCCGTCAGCTATTTCAACTGACGTTATAGCATCGTTGCCCACGGGTGACTCGCTTACAACACCAAAGCTAAACGTCCCTTGGTTGACTCCCCACGCTAGGTCGCTGTAGTTGCTTCCCGCATAAAGCTTGACAGGTTGATTGGTGAAATTGGCGTGTGACAATCTCTCTGTAACGCTGGGGGAGGCATCGTAAAAGCGTTTGTTTACCGCCTCGGCATAATAATCTGGCTCACGACCTGGTGGGCGGCGGAAGTCTTGTGGCCAGTTTGCGCCATTAAACCATTGATGTGAACTACTTTCTAACCCAAATTCAGGGAACTCACTAAGAAAAAGGTGATGGAAATATTCATGTTGCAGCCATTGGGGGAGATACATACGACGTTCCACCTCTGACATGTCCCCTGTTCCTAGATGAAGCGGCTTTTTGAGTATCCAGCGATCATCCATCATGAATACCATGCGTCCCTCAAACCGATTTGTAGCACTGCTAATGAATTCCAGACCTTCAAATCTTGGGTCTTCTGGAATGTTGCTTGG
>JALZVU010000080.1 GCA_023301795.1 Granulosicoccus sp. | reverse complement strand
TTACAGATACTGGCGCCGTTACAGCAAGGTGCTGATCATCCGGTGAATGTTGCCATGCCTGAAACACTGTATCTGACCGGTGCCATCGCCCGCGTGGTGTAAGAGTAGGAGTAAGAGTAAGGCATTGGCTGTGGTTTGCTGTGTTGGCATGGCGAAACGGGCTATAATCTGCGCCTTCCCGCGTAGCTTAGACCCCAGCCAATGCTGCAATACCCTGATATCAACCCGGTCGCTTTAAGTCTCGGCCCGTTGACTGTGCACTGGTATGGAATCACCTACCTGGTGGCGTTCACGGCCGGGTGGTGGCTTGCCAAGCACCGCGCTTCAAAGGCCGGCTCTGGCTGGAATCCTGACGAAATCGGTGACGCCGTTTTCTACATTGTTATCGGCGTTATCGCCGGTGGCAAGCTGGGTTCTTTGCTGTTCTACCAGACCGAACTACTATTTACCCAACCGCTGCAAGCGCTAAATCCATTCAGCCCCTACGGGTTTAGAGGGATGTCTTTTCACGGTGGCTTTCTCGGGGTGCTAGTGGCTTTCTGGCTCTATGCTCGCCACACGAAACGCAGTTTTTTTCAAGTTGCTGATTTTTTTGCACCCGCGTTTCCTATCGGTTTGGGCGCAGGGCGTGTTGGCAACTTCATCAATGGCGAGCTCTATGGCCGAGTCACCGATGTGCCTTGGGGTATGGTATTTCCGCATGCAGGCCCTGAACCTCGCCACCCTAATCAGCTGTATCAGTTCTTCTTTGAAGGCGTGGTGCTGTTTCTTATTGTCTGGTTTTTCTCCTCCAAGCCAAGACCTGCAAAAGCGGTATCCGGTGTGTTCGTTATCGCTTATGGGGTGTATCGTTTCTTCATCGAGTTTGTCAGGCAGCCTGACAGTGATCTTGGGTTCATAGCGTTTGACTGGTTGACGATGGGGCAGTTGTTGTCGTTTCCGATGATTCTGGTGGGCTTGGGTCTTCTGTATATGGCGTACAAAGCGCCGGAGTCTTCCTCAAAGCGGTAGTCATTTGTGGCCATGCTGCTTCAATGCTCTCAAAGTGGCGGCAAGTAGGGGCTGTATGCATCAAAGCTTTTTAGCCTCAGTCAATGCCGTCGCAATGGTCGTTGCATTGTGACGCATCAGGTCGAGATACGTGGCAGCGGAGCCATCATTTTTCGATAGCGCGCCAGGGAAAAGTTTGCCACCGACAATGCTGCCGGTTTCTGTGGCGATTTGCTGCACCAGTCTTGGGTCAGCGACGTTTTCAACAAACACAGCAGAAATACTCTCGGCACGAATCTGTTTGATCAATTGCGCCACATCGCTTGCTGAGGCTTCGCTATCTGTGCTGAGCCCCTGCGGTGCAAGAAACGTGAGTCCGTAGTCTCGACCGAAGTACTGAAATGCATCATGTGAGGTGACGATAGTGCGCGCGCTGGATGGCAAGGCTGCGATCATGTCTTTGATTTGTTTATCTAATGATTCGATCTCTGCAACGTAAGCTGCACGGTTCTCATAGAAAATGGAGGCGTTTGAAGGAGACGTCTTCGCCAGTGCCGCTGTAATATTGTCGACATAAACGATGGCGTTTTGCAGGCTTTGCCAGGCGTGCGGATCAAATTCTCCAGTATGGTGATCGTCGTGCTCTTCGCTATCATTGTCATCTTTCGACTCGGCTTGCTCGTCATCTGCGTGTTCTTGAAGTGAGATGGTTTCTATGCCGTCAGTCGTAACAACGAGCTGACCATCGAATTCTGCCGCTTCGGCCAGGCGGTCGAGCCAGCCTTCGAACTCCAGCCCGTTGGTGAACAATATACTGGCTCGCTTAACGGCTTTGGCGTCAGCCGGCGTGGGTTGAAAAACATGGGTATCTCCATTGCGACCGACTAGTGTCGTGACTGACACAGCACTGCCACCTATACGTTCCACCATATTGCCGAGAATAGAAAACGTGGCGACAAGCTGTAATTCCTGCTGCGCTCTCACAGAATATGGAACAGAGGCCACCAGTGCTGCTATGACAGTACTTGCTTTGATGAATGTGCGACGTTTAATCATGATCATTTTTTCTAAAGTTGATTTTTAAATTTCTACGGCGCTCACTGTACGAGTCTGTTGCACAATCCCACCCTGTATTCCAAACACAACTGAAACAAGGTAAAACGCTCCTGCGACCAGAATGATGGCCGGCCCTGTTGGCAGACTGTAGTGGTATGACAGCAGCAAACCGCTGTAACTGGCTAGCAATGCAATCGCTGCCGCCAGTGCAATTAATCCACTGATGCGAGTTGTCCAGAAGCTTGCGGCAGCTGCAGGCAGAATCATGATGCCCACTGCCATCAGCGTACCCAGTGCATGGAAGCCTCCAACCAGATTCATTACTACCAATGTTAAAAAGATAAAGTGTGATACGGCGCTTAGTCGGCTGACCGATCGCAGAAACTGTGAGTCTGCACATTCCAGAACCAATGGCCGAAAGAAAAGCGCAAGCATAAACAATGACAGAGAAGCTATAACGCAGAGCAAGGTTAATGCTGCATTATCAAGCGCCAGTACCGAACCAAACAACACATGCATCAAATCGACATTACTGCCACGGGTAGAAATGATCAGAACACCCAGTGCGAGAGAAATTAAATAAAATGCTGCGAGGCTGGCATCTTCACGCAGGGAAGTCATTCGTGTGACATAGCCGGAAAGCAGCGCGACGGCCATGCCGGCAATCAGACCGCCTATTGTCATTGCTCCCAGTGATAATCCCGACACCAGATAACCTACAGCAGCACCCGGTAGAATGGCATGTGCCATCGCATCACCCGTGAGGCTCATTCGGCGTAACATTAAGAAAACACCAAGCGGAGTAGCGCCAACTGATACCGCCACGCAACCGAGCAGTGCACGGCGCATAAAACCGAAGTCAACAAACGGTTGAAACAATAGTTCCCACATCACGAAGCGTGCCGTGTACAGGTATGGGGTGGACCACTGCAGGCCTCACACATCTGACGTGCGCGAAACTGGTTTTCTGCAGTCAGTACTTTATCTGTTGGACCATGCGCCACCATCTCACGAGCCAGTAGAAGAGTCTCCGGAAAATGTGCCCGCACGGCTTCGATGTCGTGCAACACTGCCAGAATAGTTCGGCCTTCACCGTGCCAGTGTTTGACCACATTGATCAGATCTGCAGTAGTACCGGCATCGATTGCACTGAACGGCTCGTCGAGCAGCACCAATGGCGAGTTCTGTAAAAGTACACGTGCGAAGAGAGCACGTTGAAACTGTCCGCCTGACAGTGAACCGATAGCTCGCTTTTCAAAACTATCCAGCCCGACCGCGGCCAGCGCTTCGGCGATGCGAGCATTGTGTGAGCGACCTATACCTCTGAATGAACCGACCTCGCGCCATAAGCCCATGGCGACTAGCTCACGTACCGATATCGGGAAAGACCGGTCGATCTCAGACTGCTGTGGTAAGTAGGAAATGTCTTTACATTGAATGGCGCCGAACGACATCTGCCCGGAGAGCGGTGGCAGCAAGCCAATTACGCCTTTTAAGAGCGTTGATTTACCGGCGCCGTTCGGGCCGACTACGGCGGTCAAACTGCCTTTGGCGATTTCAGTGCGTAGGCACATCACTGCCGGGTTGCGGTCATACCCCAGTGAATAGTCTTCGAAAGCGACGGCGACGCTCATAACCCACCCGGAGTTGAGGTAGCCCAAAAGAACAACGCCCACAGTGCTGCGACAAGGATTGAAGCAATGGCGATGCGTCGACCTGCGCTCAGCATGATCAGACCGACGCTGTCACCGCGAAGTCGGTTCATGAAGTCACCCTGTCACGGCACGAGATACAGCGTCCATGCAGTTCTATCACCTGACGAGTCGATGTGAAACCGGTTTGGCCTGTAATATCGGACAGTGCACTTATTACTTGCGGCGCTAAATATTCCTCTACCCGACCACAGTCGTCACAGATTGAAAGCACGGGGGCGTGTTGATGTTTTAAGCTGCGACTGGCGACATAGGCGTTCATGGATTCGAGACGATGCACCTCACCGCGTTCTGCAAGGGCATTCAAGGCACGGTACACAGTGGGCGGTGCTATTTTAGGATTGAACACTCTGAGCTCACCCAACACTTCGTAGGCAGATACGGCGCCGCTGTTCTTTCGTAGGACTGCCAATACCTTTGTGTGCCAGTCGGACGGTTGTTTGTGTTTATCCATGCTGCCGTCATGATAAATAGATATGATATAACGTATCATAACAGGTCGATGGAAGATCGCTACACTTAAATCTACCTGGATCACGAAATCGAAATGCAGCAATCGATAAGCGGGGGTGTTTATAAATAGATGTCCACCATGGCGCTGAATAGCCTTAGCCAAACCGTGTAGTTACTATCTGATGTACCTCATTGCACTACTGCACCAGTATTCATAGTTTCAGTCACCAGAGAACGAACAATGTCCGGACGTAAGCCACCGATAAGAGCTGTTCCCACTAACGTCATCACGGGCTTTCTAGGTGTTGGCAAAACTACTTCGATTCTGCATCTGTTGCAAAACAAACCCGCAAACCAGAGGTGGGCCGTACTGGTCAATGAATTCGGCGAAATAGGCGTGGATGGAGCTCTGATGCAGGGCCACCACAGTGAAGAGCAGAGTGTGTTCATTCGTGAAGTGCCAGGTGGCTGCATGTGTTGCGCGGGAGGGCTACCAATGCAGATCGTGCTCAACCAGTTGTTGTTAATAGCCAGACCGGATCGGCTGTTAATTGAACCTACCGGACTTGGTCATCCCAGAGAGGTGTTACAGGTTTTAACGAGCGGGCCCTATCGAGAAGTGCTATCCGTAGAGCAGGTCATCACACTGGTGAATGCGCGCCAACTATCTGATAAACGTTATACCGAAAATCAAACATTTAACCAGCAAATTGCAGTGGCAGACATAGTAGTGGGTAATAAAGATGACTTGTATCAACCAAACGACAGGGAGATGTTGCAGTCATACGTGCAGGAAAATGCGATTAACGGAGTAAGAGTCGTTTACACAGTCAATGGCGAACTAGATTACTCCTTACTGATGGGCCTCTCCCGCTCAATTGGTTCAGTAGATCAACCTAAGAAATCGCATCATCACCACCAAAAGAATATTCCTGCAGTAGCCACATTGCCCGCTTGTGGTTATCTTAAGAAGCTAAATGAAGGCGATGGGTATCGCAGCGTCGGCTGGCGTTTCAGGGAGGATAAAATATTTAGGCGAGATGCTCTTTTTAGCTTCTTAAGCGGCATTGAAGCCGAAAGAGTGAAGGCCGTAATGAACACCGAAAACGGTGTGTTTGGCTACAACATCGTCGACGGCTCGCTGACGGAGCTGCCTCTGTTCGGGCACGGGCAAAGCTGCATCGAGTTTATCAATGTGTCGGTCAACGATGATTGGGAAGCTCAACTATTGCAGTGCCTGACAATCACCAGTGCAGAATAGTGTAGAGACAGCGCCCAGGGTTCGTCTAGTGCCCTCTGGATTATTGGTTTGCTCGCGATACTAGGTTTAGTATTGAATAAGAAACTTAAGGGTTCACATCATTCACCGGTATTTAGCTGTGTTTACGTTTTAGACGTCCACGAATGGTGTTATTGTTGCTTCAACAGTCGTTGGCGACGACTACGGTATAGCCATCAGCTACTAATTCGTGTGTAATTGCGACAAGCAACCAATTCCCATGTGGGATGACAAAGGCTCATATTTTTGGCTAGCGTAAAGAAGATCATTGAACATGCTCAAATCCAGTGCGAGCACCGTGGTACACGCCTGACCGACAAACGAAAGGCGGTACTGACTGGGCTCTTGAGCTCTCGGAGGGCCTTGTCAGCTTACGAGCTCATTGAAGTTTGCCGCGAAACAATGGATGAAAAACTGCCGCCTATGTCGATGTACAGAATCCTTGATTTTCTCGAAGAAGAGGGACTGGTACACAAGCTGAAACTGGCAAATCGATATGTAGCCTGTATGCATATCACCTGTGATCATCAGCACGAGGTGCCACAGTTTTTAATTTGCAATGAGTGTTTTCGTGTAGAGGAAACTGCAATCAGCAAAGCTATGCTGGATTCGCTGAAGGGTAATGTCAAAAAGGTCGGGTTTGAATTGGTTAGTCCTCAACTTGAAATTAACTGCGTTTGTGGGGATTGCCGTTAGGTATCTCAACTGAATTTTTAGCAAGGCCTTGATACCACTGTTTGTTCACACGCGTGTGATTACCGGAAGGTTGGAGTGCCAATACACCAAGACAGGCAGTAGTTAATACAGCAGTGGTTAGCGCAATTGTAGGCACGGTCGAGATTCGATCAAACTAAAGCGATAAAATTAACCCTGCTGCAAAACTCCCGGCAGCTGTCAAAGACACGAGGAAAATGTGTAGTCGAATGGATGGTATTCGTTCAAAGCTGGATATCACCGTAGGCAGTAGCAAAATGGTAATCGAAAAGAGTAGGCCCATTGCATATATCGAGGTACTGATCAGAAGCAATGAAAGCACACGAAACCTTTGAAATATTAAATGTCAAACTGTACAAAGTTACAGGTTTTATTTCGCATGAGTAATGCTTTGACAATCACAACAATTCAGCGTTCATGGAGGCCTGAAACGTAAACTGGAGAAGAGTGACTTACGAAAATTAGGACTTGGGTTGCTGATACTGTCATATTCTCAGGTCCGAAACGGACTTTTGTTGATGACGGTCCTAAGGTGCACTGTCCCTTTCATTTTTTTGTTTGGGTTTTTGTAGGTAGTTTATAATATATGTAGTAATATCAGCAAGTTATAGAGTTTTATTTTAAATGGTGTTACTATTCTTGAAATACATTCGCCATCAATTTCAAGAGTCGTGGGCATGAGACATCCAGAGCATCAGTACCTAGATTTGCTAGCAAATGTGCTCGAGCGAGGCGACGAGCGAATTGATCGCACAGGCGTAGGTACACGCTCCCTTTTTGGCACTATGGTTCGCTTCGACTTGTCGGAGGGTATTGCGCCAATTCTTACGACCAAACGTGTCTATTGGAAGACAGCTGTCAAGGAAATGTTGTGGTTTCTTTCTGGCGGCACAAATATTCAGGCATTGCTGCGTGACAACGTGCGCATTTGGAGCGATTGGCCGCTCGCAAGCTACCGAAAAGAGACAGGCGAAGAAATCTCCCAAGATGAATTCGAGCAGCGCATATTGGGCGACGATGATTTCGCTGCACGCTGGGGCGAGCTTGGTCCGGTGTACGGCAAACAATGGCGCCGATGGCTTGGTGCCGACGGTCGTGAGCATGACCAAATTGCTGATCTTGTACATATGCTTCGTGAAAATCCCTCTAGCCGGCGCATGCTGTTTCATGGATGGAATGTTGCAGAGTTGGAAACGATGGCACTGCCTCCATGTCACATGGTTTATCAGTATCACGTGACCTCAGATGGAAAGCTGAACTGCATGATGATGCAAAGGTCAGTGGACTTATTTCTTGGAGCCGCTTTTAACTACGTTGGCGCTGTTTCGCTGCAACTTATGCTTGCGCAACAAGCTGATCTCACTCCAGGCGAATTTGTGTGGGTTGGTGGTGACACTCATCTTTATCTCAATCATATTGATCAGGCGCGAGAGCAACTTGCCCGTGAGCCACGTCCGTTTCCGACGATGAGGCTAACTCGAAAAGCAGAGAGTATTGATGCTTATCGTATCGAGGACTTTGAAGTGGAGGGTTATGACCCTCACGCTGCCATTAAAGGGGATGTCGCAGTTTAGCGGCTCTAGTTCGATGAACATTGCCACGCGTTTCAGCGCGAATTAAGACGCAGTTAGCGCGCATGCCTAAGACGCTGCCGGTGATGAATATTAACCCGGCAGTAACTGATCTGTTCGCGTTCGAGTTTGATGACTTTACGCTGGATAGGTATAAGGGTGATCCTTCTATTGCAGCGCCTTTAGCAGTTTAATCAATCACGAACACTTCGTTCAGGCACGTTCTTGGACTATTCATTGAGTATTGTCTCAACATCGTTTAGTCCTATCAGTTTCACTTCCGATACAGACCCTCGTTCCTCTCCGTTGTACGCAAGATAGCTGATGACTTCTCGGTTTGAGACTAGACTTCGAAAGCGTTTCAGGCCTTTTAAATGACTGGCGTGAAAAGTTTTGGCTGATTTTATTTCTACTGCTACCAAATCTGGACCCTGCGTAATCAGCAGATCTACTTCGCTGCCGTGTTTGTCACGAAAGAAATATATATGTGCATCTCGCCCCTGATTCCAGCGTCGTTTCATATATTCAACGATGAGCCAATTCTCAACGAGCCCGCCGGCAATGGGATCTCGGTTGAGTTGGTTTGTTGATTCCAAGCCGAGAAGTGCGCACGCTAGTCCAGTATCGGTAAAATAAACTTTTGGAGTTTTAACAACTCTTTTACTGAAGTTTTCGAAGTAGGGTGGAAGGATAAAAACTATCCATGAGGCTTCGAGAACTGATATCCAATGCCTGATGGTTGCCGCGCTGGCACCAACGCTATTTCCTAAATCAGTGTAGTTGACTAATTGCCCTGTTCGCCCGGCAAGTAATCTAAGAAAATCGCGAAATTGGTTTAGGTCTCGAACCTGTATTTGAGCTCGCAGATCACGCTCGAGAAAGGTCGCTAGATAGCTGCTGTGGAAGAGTGAAATGTCCAGGTTCTTTTCTCGCAAGCGGGGATAGGCCCCAGTGAGTATTTCTGTCCACAAATCAAACGGCTGTGCTTTGTCGCCAAGCTCGCTTAGCGTCAACGGTAATAGTTTGAAAATGGCCGTTCGCCCCGCCAGCGATTGTGCAATGCCTTGTCTCAGCTCGCTTTGATAACTACCTGTCAGAATGAATTCACCCGGTATCTGATTCTCGTCAACAATGCCCTGAATGTACGAAAGCAAATCAGGAGTCCGTTGCACTTCGTCAAGGATGGCGCCACCGCTGAATTGGTCGAGGAATCCTTTTGGATCCTCTATAGCCCTTGCTCGTACTTCCGGATTTTCCAAGGTGACATAGGGTTTATCTGGAAATGTTGTACGGACTAAGGTCGTTTTTCCAGATTGACGAGGCCCCAGCACCGAAAGCACAGGGTACCCTTTCGCTGCCGCTTGAAGCGCTGTTGCAAGTTCTCGTGTAAACATGC
>JALZVU010000079.1 GCA_023301795.1 Granulosicoccus sp. | reverse complement strand
CAATGTGGTGGATTCATTTGGTCAATCCGCCCCATCTGGATCTCTCGGCATGGGCTTTATGGCCATAAAAGCCTATTATCAGGCGTTCCCGCGCCGTGTTGGTGAGTGTTCCGAAGCTGTACACAATCGCTATTGGGTACGAGATGCTAAAGGCGTTACTCACCCTACCTGGCATCCCCCGGTGGAGCCGATCAGCGGATGTCGATTTGCTCATGAGCACGGAGACGATCCAAGACTTTCAGCGAATTACGCGTTTGCCGAAGGTGTACCTTTTGGAGCTACCCATGGCGGTGAGGGTTTGATGCGCCATGAGGATCACGTTGGGCATAAAATTGTTGTTCAATCTGATTGGGGCTTAGTTGCTGGCAATCCTCAGAACGGACAACAACCAGATTCTGACGCTATCGTTCAAACTGGTTTCCGTTGTGACTGGTTGTCCAAACTGCATCAGGGAAGCTGGTCCCGGGATGCTCTTGCAAACAACGCCCATGAATATTTTCTGAACCTGCGTTGTACTGATGGAGTCCAGCTTCGCCTCAAACAACTGGTAACATTTGGACCACCTGAACTCGTGACTAATATTTGTAACAATCCAGCTGTGTCTCAAATGCAAGCACTCAGTAATCCAGGTAACACTAGCGAGGTTTTTCCATCCGGAGTAGCAGCAACAGCCGGCACGCCAGTTACCCAACCATTGGACGGCAAGCGAGAATTTGCCTGCATTAACAATCTTATATGGAAAAATCATCTGGAGGAGCTCTGGAAGAGTGATGGTATCGTCGAACTACCCGGAGGTGGTTTCATTCATTTCAGCCCTTACTATGTGGTTTCTAATCCAGCAAGGTACTTGGATCACGAATGGTCGCTACGCGGTGCGGTCGATGGCTACGTATCATCCGTAGATCTGTGCTTTGACGACAATGCCGCCTACCGCGGTCAAGCCATGGGGTTTTGCAGCGAGGTGCCAGCAGAACTTGGCGATCTGGTTAGTCAAACCCGACAGGAAGATGTACGCAATCCAATGAACGGAACACGGCGTGTGATTCACCCAAAAAGTATCGTCGTCTACTCAGCGAATGAAGCAGGTAGCGAATCACTCATTACGTTTTGCACCAATAATTTGGGGCGAAACGCCCGAGTGCCAGACTCTGGAACCTGTTCAAACGAAGAAATCGAACAGCTGGTTTCGCGTTCAGACAGACGACAATGGGGCTGGAGCGGTTCGGATGTCAATTCGATCACTGTTGGTGGTCAGCTGCGTGGTGCAGGCTACCTGAACGAATGGGTTCGTAATTTCAAGGCACCGGGAATACGGTTTCCGAATTGAGCCTGATAACTACTAAGTCTGCTGCAATGTGAGATCTACCGTAAACATGCTCAGCGTATCGTTGCTGTGACTCAGCACTAGCGAAATTCAGGTTTAGATAAAGCAGATTGCTTTTTTAACTCTTTTGAGGCTTCATAAAAGCCTCCGTTCCCACCATCAACAAAGTGCAAATGCTGGCTGGACTCCAGATCGAGAAGTAGACAGGTAATCTGCGCCTGCTCTGTCTCGAACAAACCAAATTCCAGATCGCCACCACTATGCATCTGTTCCAGCAGGGTCCGAATGGCAACTACCTGATCAAGCGTGCAATCGAGAACCATTCGGAGTGTGTCATCAAACTTGCAATGATCACTGTTAGATCGTAATTCCTCTCGATAAACCGATGAGTTGTACCCGCCGGCACTTAAATTAAATTGCTCAAGAGTCCATTGTATAAGTGTTTCAAAATACAGCTCTAACACTCGTCGCCAGTATGGCTTCTTTGCACGGGTGGCTTTTGCCTCGGCTGCAAGCCCCTTGGGCGGCCAGCTAAAACGCAATGACTTTGCCGTCACCGGACTGGCCTGGTTCAGATCCGAACCAATAATATCAGTGAGCTTGGAGAGAAACCTGGACAGGATAGCTTGTCGTTTGTGGAACTCGTTCGCCAGTGGTTTTACCAACACACACAGTATACGTCCTTTCTGAGGATCCAGCGATTCCCAACGACAAGACAATCCTGTTAGATCAGGAAACCCTGACAATGAATATTTCGGCACGGCATACTTTGAAGCCGCATTGTCTGCTTTAACTAACGTCTCCGCAAGCTCTGCCCCACCCCCACCGAACATGGCAAAGTAATTTCCAGGCGACACTTCGTAGCGCGCAACAAGCACACTGGCACCAAGTTCGACAACGTCTTTCACAGGGACGAACCCTATTCTAAGATCAAGACTAAAATCATCATTGGCCAAAGAGCGAGTTCTTACCAGTGCCGATTTCACTGCACCATAATCACTTGGCTCAATTAGCAACGTCGCCCCATCACCACCGAATACAAAGGGCAAATTGCGCGATCCTGTCGCATTTTGTACCGCGCAAATTACAGCCCCTCCAATCATATTGACATCTTTATATCGTCCTTGAGCGACCGCATCCGTAGAACTTCGTATGTCGGCTATGACAATGATCCAATCATCGGGCACCGGGAAGAAATTATTCTCATCGATAACCCCAATGAACTCGGCAATTTTTGGAATATCAGAATAGAAATCGGAAACCATGGCGTACATTTACCTTGCAGAGCGAAGCACGACTTGTATAGCTACAACAAGAACCAAGTGGCTAGTTCGAGAAAGCTGGAAAATTTGACAACGACATCGGTAACCAAGATCAGAAGAACAGCGTCTGAGTGGAGTATAGGAAGAATTAAACACTTAGCACTATCGAATTGCCACACAGAAAACACAGATTCATGGCTTTTGCACTGTGTACAGCCTTATAGGTACATGCCTGTCCATATACTTGAAATCACACCTGTCATGGAACTCAGTCTTTCTCAGCCCCCATTCGCTCGGTGACTATTTGTCAACTAGGAGCTGCCCTTCCCGTTGCTCATCCAGGGACAGAAGCAAATTCTGCAACCGTTTGGCATATCCATCGTCGTTCTGCCACAGATTGCGCTGAGTAGCTTCAAGCAAACGTTCAGCCATCTCTTCCAAAGCGTGAGGATTATGCTCATTCAGAAAACGTTGGTTTTCCGGATCAAAAACAAGCGCGTCAGACACCAAAGCATACTGATAGTCATCAATCAGATTAGTGGTTGCATCGTAGGCAAACAAGTAGTCAACGCTTGCAGCCATTTCAAAGGCTCCCTTGTAACCATGCTCACGCATGGCACTTATCCATTTTGGATTCAACACGCGAGAACGCACTACCCGGTTTAACTCTTCCTTAAGTGTGCGTACAACAGGTGCTGATGGATTAGAATGATCGTTGTGGTAGACCACAGGCTCATACCCTGAGTACTGCGCAACCGCATTTGTCATACCGCCTTGAAACTGATAGTAGTCATCAGAATCCAGAACATCATGCTCTCGGTTATCCTGATTATGTACAACCGCCTCTAGCTGGCCCAGACGGTGTTGAAAGGCCTGGCGTGCATCAATACCGTCAGCATCTTCTGCCGTGCTTCCATACGCATAACCACCCCAATTCAGATACGCCTCAGCAAGATCTGACCGAGACTCCCAGCAACGTTCATCAATCAATCCCTGCAAGCCTGCTCCATAGGCCCCAGGCTTGCTGCCGAATACCCTATAGCTGGCCTGTCGATGGGCGGCCGCTTCGCTCAAACCATCTGATTGCAATGATAGCTTACGTGCTTCAATGTGTGCTTTGATAGTGTTGCCATCGCCCGGATCATCGTACTCAGCCAGAGCCAGAATGGCGGCATCGTATAATCGCATGACATTAGGAAATGCATCGCGGAAAAAACCAGAGACACGCAAAGTGACATCCACTCTTGGACGCCCCATCAACTGGCTGGGTATGATTTCAAAATCTACCACACGCTGAGAACCTGGAGCCCAAACCGGCTCAATGCCCATCAGTGCAAAGGCCTGCGCAATGTCGTCTCCGCCAGTTCGCATGGTGGCCGTGCCCCAAACCGACAGGCCGAGCTGTGTAGGGTAATCACCTTGTTCCTGCAAGTGTCGTTCTATCAAAGCCTCAGCAGATAGCTTACCAATAGCCCAGGCAGCCTTTGACGGTATGGCCCGGTTATCAACTGAGTAGAAATTTCGACCGGTGGGCAATGTGTCGAGACGACCACGCGTCGGTGCCCCACTGGGACCCGGTTCGATAAACTGGCCCTCCAGACCACTAACCAGCGAGGCTATCTCTTGCACAACGCTTTTTTCAAGCGATGGTTTTAACACTGCATTAACGTAGTTCAGCACAATGAACGTACCTGGTAAACGGGATGAAAGTTCTTCCCAACCATCCGGTATCTCGCCATCCAGAACAAACACGTTAATCAATTGGATTGCGAGCAATTCGAGCCGTTCACGGGTATCACCTGAACTGCGCCACGGCTGTGTTGATGCTTGCGCAAGCAAAGTATCCTTTGCACCGGCCCAAGGCTCAACTTTGCTGCTCAATGGATCGAATGCAGTATTGGCGTTTGTGAGTTGCAGATCGCTTGCTATGGCATGCAGTATTCCTTGTCCATAACCTTCACCTCCACGCGGTAAACGCAGTAACGCAACTAGCGTGTCGCTCAATTTGGCAGGATCTGGTAATTCTCCAAGCCGGTGTAGACCATGGCGTATCTGCGCTTCTTTGATATCACACAGGTAAGCATCCAGTTGCTCAAGCACAGCATCCGCATTCTCTTCGCAATAGCCAACTGCGCCAGGCAATATTTCCTGCAACAAATTGGAGCTGGTGAGCTTGTCGAGTATGGCGTCTCGTAACCATTTTTCGCGACGGACATCCATTCCCATGGCTTGATAAAGCTCATCCACCAGTGCCTCCAAATCAGCAAGCTCCCCATACGTATCAGCACGAGTCATCGGTGGCATTAGATGATCAACAATAACCGCCTGTGTCCGACGTTTTGCCTGAGCGCCCTCGCCCGGATCATTAACGATAAACGGATAGAAATGTGGCATAGGCCCTAAAGCAACATCAGGCCAGCACGAGTGTGACAAGGCACTACCCTTACCCGGCAACCATTCCAGATTACCGTGCTTACCGACATGAATGAAAGCGTCCACCTTGTAGCAGTGGCGTAACCAGAAGTAGAACGCAAGATAACTGTGCGGTGGAACAAGATCCGGATCGTGGTAATTGGCCTGCATATCTATGTTGAAACCACGGGCCGGCTGTATACCGACAAAGGTTTCCCCCAGACGCATTCCCGCAAGCATGATTCGGCCTGATCTGTATTTAGGGTCGGCTTCAGGTTCACCCCATTGATCGGTCACAGCCTTACGACAACTTTCAGACAATTGCGCAAAATACGTACGATACTCCTGCACTTCCAGGCTCTGCCAACATGGCAGCTGGTGCAATGTATCCGGGTTATTGGTAATCGAACCGAGCAACGCTTCAATCAATGCCGTGCCATCATCAGGAATTTCATCAACCCGATAATCAGCGTCTTTCAACGCATTGAGTAAAGTAATAGTGGAGGCTGGCGTATCCAAGCCAACACCATTACCGATTCGTCCATCCTTCGTTGGGTAGTTGGCAAGAATCAACGCAATGCGCTTGTTCTTATTAGGCTTTGTAGCAAGATCACAATAGCGCCGCGCTAGCTGCGCCACGAACTGTGCTCGCTCATGGTGAAGGGCGTAACCAATAACAGGTAATTCGCAGCGCTGGGAATACCAGATCGAACTTTTATGACTGATAGCACGCGTAATCACCCGTCCATCCATCTCTGGCAATACCACTTGCATGGCAATATCCCGGCTACGCAGACCTTGTTTGTATTCACGCCAGTCGTCTACCGATGAACTGGCCAACACCAGCTGTAGTACAGGTACTTTTCGTACAAAGACCGACTCAAATGTACTCGGCTCTGACGATAGATCAGGGCTACTGACAGTATTACTGGCAAAACCTGTGGTATTGAGAATTACCGATGCACAACTCTCGACTAACAACGCATTTACCAGCGCCAGTGACTCTTTGTCCTTGAGCGACGCGATGGCGATAGGCAGAGGATTAAGACCATTTGCTTCCAGCTCTTTCACCAGTTTATCGAACATAACCGTGTTCGCTGACTGCAGATGACTACGATAGAACAGCAACAGACACACAGGCGCTTCTGGAAGCAGCGAGCTGGCTCGCTGCTTCCATTCCTGAAAACTGGCCTGGGAATTTTTCACCTGCAATTCTGGCTGATAGATCATGCAGCGCGGCAGCGGCTGTGGATCACGCCAAATGGAAGGATGGTTCAGAAATTGATCGGCAAGAAAATGTAGTAATTGACGGTTGTTATCCACACCACCTTCGCGCAGGTAACGCCATACCATCACCGCATGATCTCTGGACACAGTGGATGCATCAAACAGAGCGTTATCCGGCGCGTCATCACCAGGTACCAGTATCAGCGTACGGCCTGGTTTACAAGTGGTCCAGTGTTGTAACTGTTCAAAGCCATAAGGCCAGTAACTGGCACCACCGAGCATCGATACTACAATTAATTCAGCGTGATCAAGCACCTTGTGGCTGTATAGATCAAGTGCTGCAGGCTTTAATAACTGCATCCAGTTAGCTAGCCGAATACTGGGGAATTCTGCTCCTAGTGATTCGGCACTATTCGCCAAGGCTGCCAACGTGCTGTCAGCAGCAGCAAGTACAACAATGCGCCCAGGACTCTGGCCTAGATCAACAATGCCTTCATCATCAGTAAATCCGCCGGGTTGTCCGGCTATTAAGTGCACGTGTCTTCAACCAGAGGTTTCATGAATACTGTGCATTAATACTGACACGACGTTAGCCAACCTCAGCTACTTTGATAGCATCGGTCAAACTTTTTTCGTTCAAGTCCTTCCCAATGAACACCAGTTGAGTTTTGCGCGCTTCATCAGCTTCCCAACGTCGATCAAAATGAGCGTCAAGTCGCTGACCTACCGCTTGCAGTACCTGACGCATGGGCTTGCCAGCGATAGCCGCAAAACCCTTAGCGCGGTAAATAGTGTGTTCACTGATCAACCTTGACAAAATTGATTGGATTTTTTCCTGTTCCACCTCACCGATGGAGATGACAAATGAATCGAAATGATCGTGCGCATGATCATGATGCTCCCCATGATCATGGTGATGATCATGGTGAGTGTGTACGGATTCGATACGCTCTTCAGCCGCTGCTTCCATACCCATTACAACATCCAGGGCTGCCTCACCATTACTGATGTACAGGGTTTTCACTGAGTCTGGTACCTTTGCCTGCACGACAGCTTCCACCCGCTTGCGTTCTTCATCACTCAGCAAATCATTCTTGCTGACGATCACAAGATCAGCAGCGCTGAGTTGATCGTCGAGTAACTCTCGTAGACTGGGGTCGTGATCGAGACTGTCATCAGCTTTGCGCTGAGCTTCCACTTTTTTGGCATCGTCGGCAAAGCGACCCGCAGCTACGGCAGGCCCATCTATCAACGTAATAACGGCGTCAACCGTACAATATTGTTTAATATCAGGCCAATTGAACGCTTGAACCAGAGGCTTGGGGAGAGCAAGCCCTGATGTCTCGATCAGAATGTGATCAATATCATCACGCCGCTCTACCAACTGCTGCATAACGGGCAGAAACTCTTCCTCAACGGTACAGCAGATACAACCGTTTGCCAGTTCGTATATTCCGCCGCTGGTGACAGAATCACCCAAAGACTTGGCTGCTCCAGAATCTGAACCCTTCGCATTAGCCGAAGCTATTGCACTTTCTTCATCGTCACAATCCAAGGGGCAATTGCGCAATAGATTGGCATCGATATCCAGTTCGCCAAACTCATTGACAATAACGGCAATTCGCTTGCCTTTGGCCTCCTTAAGCATATTGGAAAGCAGTGTCGTTTTGCCACTGCCCAGAAAACCTGTTACGACGGTTGCGGGAATTTTGTTTAGCTGCATGGTGTTCCAGTGATGATTGGGCTGCTTGATCAAGCACCAACTTTAAGCCAAGCGGCCGTTTGCCCTTTTAGGGCTCTATTGTAAAGAGTTTCAGTGAAAAAATTGCCTGATAGCGCGAGAATTTCTGACGCACGCTTTAATGATTTGCGTAAAAAGAAGATAATACTTTTAAGCCGAATGGCACTTACTTAAGCCTGTCATTCCCGCGCAGGCGGGAATCGATGCCACGATACACATAGATTCCCACCTACTTGGGAATGACAATTGGCGAGTTTTCGCTTAAGTCAGTGCCATTCCGTTAAAGCCAATGCCCACAATCCAAGCAGAGTTTTTATAGCTATGAATTTGAACGAACTACCCGATGATGCGGGCGTACTAATCTGTGGTCACGGCAGCCGAGCAAAGCTTGCTGCCGAGGAATTCAGTTCCTTGCCACGTAGTCTGCAGCAACGCTACCCTTCGCTAAAAATCGCCTACGGTTTTCTTGAATATTCATCACCCAATATCCACATGGCACTCGATGATCTAGTAGCTCAGGGAGTTAAAAAAATCTACGCAGTGCCCGGTATGCTGTTTTCTGCTACACATGCACGCAACGACATACCGTCTGTACTCACCACCTATCAGGAAAAACACCCTGGCCTGTCCATCGAGTATGGCAAAGAGCTAGGGTTGCACGACGAAATGATCAAGGCGTTTCAGGCTCGGGTTCTGGACGCAATAGGTATCAAAGACAGTGTTAAAAACGAAATGCCGGAACCGGGCTCCCTGTATGACACGATGCTGATTGTTGTTGGCCGTGGCACATCGGTAACCAGCGCGAACGCAGAGGCTGCAAAACTGACTCGTACCGTCTGTGAGAACCTGGGCTTTGGATGGTCAGAGACCGTCTACTCCGGCGTCACCTTCCCATCAGTCGGTCGCGGTATCGAGATGGCCTGCAAACTTGGCTTCAAGAAAATAGTCATAGCACCCTACTTTCTGTTCGGTGGTCGGTTGATCGAACGCATAAAGGGCTATGTCAACAAGGTTGCCGAGGAGCACCCGGATATTACCTTTATGACGGCAGATTACCTGCGTGATCAAGAGCACGTCATCAACACGTTCATTGAACGCATCAGCGAAACCGTCACAGGCCCCGAACCCACCATGAGTCTCATGCAGGATTTCCAGGCCCGGCTGGCGCGAGGAGAGGTCGATGTGCATCATCATCACGCCGAGTTTCAACCCCATGAGCATACGCACGAGCACGAAGGCAAAAAAGAGCATGCCCACAGTCATAACAAAGATCATGACAAGGCACCAACAAAAAAACAAGGGCATTCGCATGGCCACTCACATGGGCATAGTCACGCGCCGTACAAGCACATTGCTCACATCCATGGCCCGCGAACCATGATCAACGAAAACATCTGTTGTTGTTTCATGAGCCAGTTTCCGCAATACATCATTGATGAAGAGATGTTGGTAAAGCCTGTGCGTGAAGGCACGCCTAGCTGCAAGCATCCCGGCAAATAATATAAAGAGATACTCTAGAGCTCATTCGATTACGTTTCGCTGCCCGTCGGGTGAGCGGCGCGCCTGTTATCCACATTACGCTGGGTAGCAGGTTTTACTTTGGGCCGGAAGACGTGTGCCTTTTCACTATCGTAAAGGTAGGAATCGCTGAAGTCTTCCGTGCCTAGCACCTGTCCCACCAAAATCAGTGAGGTACGCGTGAATTTCTTGTCGCGTACCTTAGCCACTATGTCTTTGAGTGTGCCTTCGACCTTATCCTGATCAGGCCAGCTTGTTCGGTAACAGACCGCTACGGGGCAATCCTCACCGTAATGCGGAATAAGCTCTTCCACAATCTTGTGAATACGGGTGACCCCAAGATGAATCGCAAGGGTTGCACCCGTGGCAGCCAATGCCGGTAATCGCTCACGCTCAGGGAAAGGAGTCTTGCCTTCGTAGCGAGTCAGAATGATGGTTTGGGATACGCCTGAGAGCGTCAGTTCTTTTCCCAGCCAAGCGGCTGATGCTGTAGCGGCAGTAACACCTGGAATAATCTCGAATTCTATTCCCGCTGCTTGCAGTCTACGAATCTGCTCACCAATAGCGCCGTACAGTGACGGGTCCCCCGAATGAACACGCGCAACATCTTTGTTGGCTGCTTGGGCAGATTCGATATGGACCATTATCTCGTCAAGATTAATCGATGCCGTATCGACAATCAGCTCAGCACTAGCTTCAACATCGGCGAAAATGGCACGCGGCACTAACGAGCCAGCATACAGAATGATGGGGCAACGATTGATCAGCTTTTGCGCTTTGACCGTGATGAGTTCAGGATCACCCGGGCCGGCACCGATAAAATAAACCTTCATAGTTTTTTACTGTAGCCCCTGGGGGTATATATCCATTGCGCACCATGAGTGCTGGAGGGATTGATGATATGTCGCGATTCACTGTTACCGACGCAAACCAGGGTGAACATGTCGACATCGGCAGAATCGAGTTGGTCCAGCTGCCCGATTGTGACACTTTCATCGTCACGGCTTAATTGACGACCCAGCAGCACAGGCGTGGTTGCTGGTCGGTATTCCAGCAATATGTCGCGAGCTGTATTGATCTGCCAATCTCTCTTTTTTGATCGGGGGTTGTAAAACGACACAACAAAATCGCCCTGCCCGCAAGCATGAAGACGCTTCTCGATAGTTTGCCAAGGTGTAAGCAAATCGGACAGTGAAATTGTACAGAAGTCATGTCCCAACATAGCACCAACCCGACTTGCACCAGCTTGCATGGCCGATACTCCGGGTACCACTTCGATATCCACATTCAACCATTCGGGATGATTCTCACGTCCCTGCAGTTGTTCATCCAAGAGTTCGAAGACTAGCGTAGCCATGGCATAGATACCGATGTCGCCACTGGAAATTAGTGCGGTGGTCTTACCACTGGCAGCGAGATTCAATGCAATACGCGCACGCTCGATCTCCTCACCCAGAGGCCTGTCGTGATGATTCTTACCATTGCAGATATCCCCAAGTAGTTCCAGATACAGCCCATACGCAACCAGCTCCTCGCTGGCAGCAATAGCCGCCAAAGCTCTGGGCGTAATCAATTCACGGTGACCAGGCCCAGAACTGACCAGATATAGCTTACTCATAAGAATATTTCACTCGTTGGGCTCTCGATACGAACGTGCTATTGCACAAGTAGCCTTTGCCGTTTTTCGCTTCGCAAATACTAGCTCAGCCATCTGCCCGGTAAGTTCCGTGGCCGCTACCAGGGCTGCCGACTCGGCAACACCATAAACACCTACGGTATTGAATACATAATCAGATTTGACACTCAGCAAATGTTCAACAGAGCTCAATTTTTCAACGCCAAACGTGAGGTACGGCTTATTCGTTTTTCGTCCTAGTTCAATCAGCCCCAGTTCATCAGACTTGATATCAATGCTGCTAATATTACTTACCTGATCTGAACTCAATTCCATTGCACCAAGGCAATCATCAAACAGTGCTTGCAGATGTTCGACTGGACAACCGCGCTCACACCCCATGCCTACAGCATAAACTGGATTTAAATAGCTGCGAGATGAAGTTATAACCGGTACCCCGCCACACAGCGTTGCTACATAAGCGGCCCATTCATTCGCTCCGCCTTCATGACCAGACAATAAAGAAACCACATGCCGACCCAGCTCATCGATCACCAGTACCGGTGGGTCTTCCCGTTTGTTGATCAGCACCGGGGCGAGTGTGCGTATCACGATGCCTGTTGCGCAGATAAATATCAGCGGCCTGCCTTCTACAAACGCTTGTTGCACCTTTGAAGCAAAGGGTGCGGGCTTGTACCAGCACTCACAGCCATCAATCTGCTCTTGCAATCGAGAAGATAAATGCTTGCCAGCCTCGGTTAAGGATATGATTATAGGCTGGTGGATGCTCACGGCGCCTTTGGTCGATGGCTGCCTCACACAGTACTCCGATTGGAGCGAGTCACGACAAACAATGAAAAATAGGGTCCTGCAACATCAGCCAATTGACTCACATCCTGTTCGATGAATTGATTATCTCTTCCAATGTACTCCAGATAGGCAGCATCACTTATTCTTTCTGTCTGCCTAAGTGCATCAAGAATCTTTGGCCGCGACAGGCCAGCTTTCATAATCACGACACTGTCACTGTGCGTCAATGTGTTAATCAACTGGGTTGTGGAATGGCGACCACTAACCACAGCGAATGATTCCTTTAATACGGTCAAAGGTTTCTGCAAAGCTGAAGAAGCTGCATGAACTGATGATATACCAGGTACCACCAGACACTCATGCCCATGCTCATCTCCCAAGCGCTCAAGCATATAGGCAAACGAGCCGAAGAACAGTGGGTCTCCTTCGCACAGAAAAACCACCATCTTGCCATCAAGCAATGCAGTTGTAATCTCACTGGCAGCCTTGTCATAGACCTCATTGGCCTGACTTCGATCCTCACTCATCGGCATCAACAAAGGTAAGAATTCCTGATATTTGTCTGGTGCGTCCAGTGCATGCCTGGCTATGGTGCGTGCTTGTGAGTGACCATCTGTATTTGCCAGATAGCAGATGACATCTGCGGCACGAATCATACGAACCGCTTTCAGTGTAAGCAACTCGGGATCACCCGGACCTACTCCCACACCCACAAAGCATGCTGATTTACTCATGTCGGTCTCGTTACTCACCGTTGTGCAATATTCAGTATCGAGGATTTAACGAAGCAAAATATTTCCACTGGTAATTTCTCTGTGTACTGGAAGCCCTCATCGATCAATGCACCTCTTTTGACAGACAACACAACGCTTTCCACCTGGCAAGCCATCAACGCAGCTGCAAACGAAGCCAGCGTTGATCGACTGCTTTGGGTCACAGCACTTGCTACCAGTAAACCACCCTCGGGGAGCTTTTGCCATGTCAGCTTCAGTAGAGACTCAAGTTCACCATCGCTACCTCCGATGAAAACCTTGTTTGCCATCGGTAAGGTGCTGAGACACTCAGGCGCCCTGCCTTCCAGTACATTCAAATTTCTAACAACGCCGAACTTTCGACGATTTTCGTACAGATGAATCAAGCGATGGCTGTTGTGCTCTATGGCATATACCGTGGCTTTTGAAGACCAGTACGCAAGCTCCACGGCCACCCCACCACAGCCCGCACCCACATCCCAGATGACATCGTCGGTAGCAGGCGACAAATAACTCAAGATGGCTAGACGGGCTTCTCGCTTGGTGATCATGCCCTTGCCCGGTGCTGCCCCTGTGACAAAGTGGTGATCTGGTATGCCAGGAAACACCGGTAAGTAGCGGGCACTATTGCAGGCTGCACCAGCAGACTGTATTAACACTACATTTAGCGAATCAAACTCAAAGCAGGGGTTCGAAGGATCTGAAACAGGAGAAGCAGGTGTATCCGAGACGGAAAATTCGGTTGCCTTAAACTGCTGAATCCTCTCGTCCGGGTAACCCAGCCTTTCAAATACTGTCAATGTTGACAAACAAAGCCCTGCATCGACACATTCTCGAGCCAATCTAGCAGGGTGACTATGCTGATCGGTGAGCACCAGTAGCTTTTCCTTGTCGCGTAAGCATGTTCT
This sequence comes from Granulosicoccus sp., assembly GCA_023301795.1. Taxonomy (GTDB): domain Bacteria; phylum Pseudomonadota; class Gammaproteobacteria; order Granulosicoccales; family Granulosicoccaceae; genus Granulosicoccus. Next base: position 9,623 of record JALZVU010000079.1, on the reverse strand, counting down.
GATTGATTCAACGGGCCGACCGTGGAGGCTGATGACGCGAACGTCCTGCAACGATAAGCCGACGCGGCTGCAAGCGAGTTGAATGCTTGAAACTGCGGGGAAAAATCGCAACCGCTCAGAAGCAAAATGCAGCCCTAACCAGCGCCCGATGCCATAAAACAATGGATCTCCCGATGCTAGCAAGACGACTCGCTTGTCGCTATGCTCATTGAGCAAGCTGCCAAGCTCATTCAATTTCGGTAGATTTATGGTTTCAGTTTGTGTCTCCCCTGTGGCCATCACGAACTCAATCAATTCCAGCTGGCGTTCTGAACCTATGACAAGCTGCGCATCAATTATCGCGGTTATGGCCTGTGTCGAGAGCTCCGCTCGTGCAATTCGAGCAGACTTATTAACGCCATAATCTGCGGCTTCAGCTGTACCCACACACAGTCCAACCACACTGATCTTACAAGGAGTTAACGAACTGACAGAAGCTTCGATCATCAATAGTACTCGCCAAGATTACATCGCAAGAGTGCGTTGCAACTTGCTGCAGAAACTGAACTGCCACCTTCACGACCGAGCAAGGTGATACAAGGAACACCCAACGCGCTGTGATGGTCCCACAATGCTTGCTTGGATTCAGCTGCACCCACAAATCCCACTGGCATGCCGACGATCAATGCGGGTTTGCCGATAGCGTCTTCACGGTCACTAGATAGCCTTTCGAGCAAACGAAAAAGCGCTGTGGGCGCATTACCAATAATCACAACGCTACCCGCTATGACATCCCGCCACTGATCAACGGCTGCCATTGATCGAGTCTCACCTCTCGCTGTTGCCAATTCAGTGGTGGCAGCACAGTTAAGAAAGCACAAAGGTTCTTTGTTGATCATTCGCTTGGTGATGCCCTGCTTTACCATTTCAACATCGCAAATAATGTTGCAGTTCGCAGCCAGTGCTCGCTTGCCGCTTGCACATGCATCAGAGCTGAATCTGATCTGTTGTACCAATTGCGGCATGCCCAGACTATGGACTACACGCATGGCAACCTGTTGCTCATCCCGAGTCAATCCATCGAGTGTAGTCAGCTCGCGAATCTGTCGAAAGCTCTCCTTTTCGATGGCAAACGGATTAGCTTCGTAATGAAAAGGCATCAGACTGAACCCCGTTTCGCACACGAAGACTCAATACGGCTCTGAACACTCTCCACAGGTGTGGCTTGTGCGTCGCTAAAACTATTGATAACAAAATCCTCGCACAGATCGAAGTCACTAAAAACATGATCGACAAACACAGGATCTGGTCTACTCAGCATGTACACCGGTATGCCTAAATTTCGCGCAACCGTCAGCTTGGCCGATGTTGAATCACCACCGCTATTTTTACTAACCAGGACATCAATTTCAAACTTACGCATTAATTCTGTTTCACTGTGCTCTGAGAATGGCCCTATGGCCTTGATCCACTGCATATTTGGGGGCAATGCGTATTGGGGCGCAATAGCAGTACGCAATACATACGACTTATCACTATTTGCAGACATCGACACCAGCAAGCGCAACACCTCTTTCTCCATTTGCCCAGCTGTAAACAAGATGGATTTTTTGTCTTGCAACTGCGATAGCAATTGCGGCCAATCGACACACTCATGCCAGTTATCGCCCTCTGCTGCCTCCCATGCAGGCCTGTGAAATCGCCAGCAGGCAATGCCAGTTTCAGCCGCAGCGTCTTTCGCAGTTTGGCTCATGCGTTGCGCGTAGGGATGCGTCATGTCCAGAAGCGCATCAATCGAGTGCGCCCTAATGTACTGAGTCAATCCGCCGTATTGAGTAAAGCCACCGCTGATAACTTCACAGGGCACTTGCGGAACTCGTACCAGGCCAGCAACGCTATACACGATAGCGTCACGATTGAAACCGCCGCTGTTCATCCGAGCATGAAGATGTTCTGCCATCAATCGGCCGTCCGCGGTGCCCCCCAAAATTAACAAGCGCATGGTTAGTGTCCCATTGACTTGTTAGCAAAGCTGCACGGTTTGCCAGTGGGCGTTTCATCCGTAGCACAGCCGACAAAAGCGCCGGTACGATCAATTGCCCAAACTTCAAGCGCTACCGTCTCCGGAACAATGCCGCGCGCATATCGATGAGCGGCTTGACACATGCCACCTGCCAGATCGAGATTCGCCTTTGAACACAGCTGTAACGCTTCAATGCTTGTGTTAGCAACTAGAATTTTATTCAGCAACTCATCGTCAGCGCCTTGATCGCGCGCTACCTGAGCAATATGCTCAAAATTTATAGCTGAGACACGGCTATTCAAATCCAGATGCCCATCAGCCAGTTTGCTGATCTTGCCAAAGCCACCACACACGCTAAGTTTTTCAACGGGTGCTTTCCTGAGATATTTCAACACAGAGCCAGCGAAGTCACCCATCTCGATCAAAGCGGTGTCTGTCAAATCATAGTGCTGCTGGATAGCTTGTTCACTACTACTACCGGTAGTGGCTGCCAGGTGCATGACGCCATTTGCACGCGCAACATCTATACCCTGATAAATCGATGCAATCCATGCCGCACAGGAAAACGGCCTGACGATGCCTGTGGTTCCAAGTACAGAAAGTCCTCCTATAATACCAAGACGCGGGTTCATGGTTTTTAAGGCAATAGCCTCACCGTTCTCGATGCCTACTGTCACTTCAAAGCCACCCTGGTGGCCAGCGTGTGTAGCTATATCCGTCAGATGCTCGGACATCATTTGACGTGGCACAGGATTGATTGCAGGCTCACCTATCTCAAGCGATAGTCCTGCTTTGGTAACTATTCCAACACCCTTGCCAGCAAAAAATGTGACACCTGGCTTCTTGGTCAGCATCAGTTCAACGAATACAGTTGCGCCGTGAGTTGCGTCCGGGTCATCACCGGCATCCTTGATGGTACTGGCCTTAGCTACTTGCCCGTTTCGCGTACACAGCTCCATCGTCAGCTCTACGGTCTTGCCTTTGGGCAACGTAATACTGACGCTAGTTGGGTGGCGATCATGCAATAGGGCTTGAGCAGCAGCAACCGTACAGGCAGTGGCGCAAGCCCCTGTCGTTAGACCGGTGCGTAGAGGCTGCTGGTGCTCCTTGCTCTCCGGCCACATTTACAGAGCCTGACTTACCCAGTAACCGCCAATAATAACGGACGCAGCGGCAATTGCGTAACGGCACCGGTTGAACAACACGACGTGGCGCTGCTGCAAGTACTGCTGTGCAGCCCCAAAACCCAAGCCAAACACAAGCATTGCAAGCATCACACCCAATGAAAAAACCAGCAGATAGACCAACGCACTGGTCAAAGCACCTTGTGCGACAGCCGGCACCAATGCCAATGCCGGTGCACTGCCAGCCAGGCCATGAACAACGCCTACCATAACGGGTGTATGTGCCTCCTTAGCTTTTAGTTTTTCATGAGCGACACCTGACACAGCCTCTTTTATATGCCAATGCGTATGTGTCACATCTTCATGGCTATGTTCAACCAACTGCAGTGCTTGCTTGCGAAACGAATAGAAGCACCACAGCCCAAGTGCGATTAGCAAAACCCCAACCAGCAGCTCAGCACTGACTAACAGCGCCGGCGGAATATTGATGCCCAAGCCGAACAACAACAAGCCACTGACGAGTAGAACGCCCGAATGGCCCAGCGCCCAATGCGTACAAAATTTGAGAATTTTGGTGATACCAGGCTTTGCATTGCTCAGAGTCGACACCGCCATGACGTGGTCTGCATCAAGCGCATGCATCAGGCCCAGCCCAAATCCCAACATAATAATGGCTACATAACCATCCATTATCGACTCTCCGGTAGTGCGTAAACATAATAATCAATCACGAAACACCCTCCGCCTCTTCACCCGACCTGAACAGTTTGGCAACAGCACTCGGATTAGACGGAAAAAAAAGATGCAAATACGTACCAGTAACACCGCGAGAGCGATAGATCGCTTCCCCCGGTGCCACATGTCGTTGTCGCTTGCCAAACGCTATCGGTTCAGCGGTATCTGAGCTTCTCGATCGATGATGAGCATGCGCGCGTATCTCACCTTCTGGCAACGGTGCCGCCTGCATACCCTGGCAACCTCGCTTGCCACGCATCGCACCATGACCTTCCAGCAAACCGGCCATTGGATATTCATCACCCTGCAGATCGGTGAGGGTTTCCAGGCAATACAAAAGGCCGCCGCATTCAGCTAGTACAGGTTTGTCCGACTCATGAAACTGTCGTAGTGCATCAATCATTGGTTGATTAGCCGACAGTGCCTGCGCATGCAACTCAGGGTAGCCGCCTGGTAGCCAAACCGCATCAGCTGTGGGCAGTTGATGATCGTGAAGTGGAGAAAAATACGACAACTCCGCCCCCATGTTGCGTAACAGCTCAAGATTAGCCTCATAAATGAAACTAAAAGCAGCATCACGTGCCACTGCCACGCTAATACCCTTAAGCAGCGGCTCTACAGCTTCAGTGCTAGCACTGAAGAATTCTACCGGTGCTAACGCCGTAATAGATGAAAGAATACCTGACGCGTCAAGCCAGTCTGCACCCGCTTCAAATCGCTGCTCTAGTTCATCGCTCACCTCGCTGGCTTGCACCAGACCCAGATGCCGCTCGGGTAAGGCAACGTGCTCAGAGCGAGGCAAGTTGGCCATTAGAATCAGATCATCTGGCAGAGCATCTTCGATCAACTGCCGGTGACGCTCGGTACCGCAGTTGTTAGCTATCATGCCAACCACATTGACATCATCGCGATAGGAGGCTAGGCCTGCGGCAATCGCTGCTGCCGTCTGCGCCATACCTTTCACGTCCATGACAATGGCCATAGGTATATTGAAACGAGCTGCCAGGTCGGCGCTTGAAGGATCACCGTCGAATATCCCCATAGCACCTTCTACAAGGATCAAATCAGCACTGCAAGCTGCTTCATAAAATTTTTGCTGACAGTAGATTTCACCCGCCATCCACATATCCAGCTGATCAACGGGTTGACCAGATGCCTGTTGCAAAATCTGCGGATCAAGATAATCAGGACCTGTTTTGAAAACGCGTACTACCTTTCCTTGGCGCGTGAATAGGCGCGCCAGAGAGGCCGTGATTGTTGTTTTACCCTGACCTGAAGCAGGCGCGCTTAGAAACAAAGCTGGACAGCTGGCAGAGATCGTCATGCGGGAAGAGCCCAGTAGGTGGCATCAAGCGTATGGCTAAGCTCATGAGCTCGCCCACGCTTAACAGCAGATTGTTCAATGTCGATAACAAGAACATCACCCAGTAGGCTTAGTCCTTTGAAAGATTGTGAGCTTCGCCCGTCAGTAACAAGATAGGTCTTAAAGGCAATACTCGATGTGCGACGATTTTGCGACTGCTGATACTGCAACGCATGCTCGAGAATCTGACGCATTGGAGTGCCACCCGCTGCCGGTATGGTATCCAGCCAGAGCTTCAGTGATTTAGGCGCGCGCTTACGTGGCAACAGCATTTGGATTTCCTGATTACCAAATCCAATGATGGCCAACTGCTCTCTTGCCAGATATGCCTGTTTGGCAATGTCGAGAGCGACGCCTTTGGCCTGAGAAAACCAACGGCTCTGTAGCGTCGAGGCAGACGTGTCCAGAAGGATCAGATGTAAAGCAGAACTACCTGTACGGGCTCGCCTGTAACGTAACGCCTTTAATGGCCACTGCCCTGCATTGCTCATCAACGTTGAAAACCAATTGATCGAACGGCTATCTCGCGAGCTTGCCACAGAACCTCTGAAGTTCGAGCCATGGGAAGCTGACGGGGTTTCAGACAGAACAGATGCACGCTTTGCATCAGAATGGCGCACACGCAATTGCCTGGTGGTCCATGGAAGTTGTTTACTATTTAATGTGGCGCTACTGACTGCTTGAACTTGCGGAGGCATCTGGCCCCAGTCGCTGTCATCACTTTCGGTAGTGTCACTAGGTGAATCCGACGATGAGCCTCCAGGTTCGGTATCGCTGGTAGAACCAGATTCCAGCCCTCTGCTATCAGGGTGATCATTCGAACGCATAGGCGGCCTTGTGTAAGCGCTGCCTGGTGGAATAAAAGAATCAGGTGATCCTTGCTCTTCAGGTGACGACGAGCCAGAATCATTTGATGACGGGTTACGCCGATGTTCCAGAACTAGCTCAGCCACACTCGTAATATCACTGGAATCTACCTCAGTACGGCCACAGTAGGCAGCACGTGCACGAGCTGCTCGCAACCACACGATATCGGCACGCAGACCATCCACACAGGCTTCTGTGCATGCATTAGCAATGAATTCACGAAGTGCGTCTGAACACTGCACTGCCGGCAACTTTATCCTGGCTGCTTCAATCGCTTTTGTTAACGCCTGTTGCTGTGCGGCAAACTTCGCGACAAAGCTCTCTGGATCGTCATCAAAGGCCTCTCGAAGTCGAACGATATCCATTCGCTCTTGCGTCGAATACCGATTACTCAGCTGTACCGATAAACCAAAGCGATCCTGCAGCTGTGCTCGCAACTCTCCCTCATCCGGGTTCATCGTGCCCAACAACACAAATTGCGCGCGATGCTGGTGACTAACACCGTCTCGCTCGACAATATTTATGCCGCTTGACGAAACATCCAGTAGCAGATCAACCAAGTGATCGGGCAACAGGTTGACCTCATCAACATACAGAACACCACCATCGGCTCTGGCCAGTAAACCGGGCTGAAACTGTGCTCGTTGATGCGCCAGTATCTGCTCAAGATTTAGAGTGCCCACGACCATGTCAGTAGTGGCACCAAGTGGCAATGTAACAAATGTTGGGCGCTGAGCTTCTGACGCTTCAGTCACAATGGCGGGCGGCAAAATATCAGCCATTCCGCGAGCCAGTGTTGACTTCGCCGAACCACGCGGGCCACTGATCAGTACGCCGCCAATGCCTGCGTCAATAGCTGCTAGCGTCAGTGCTAATTTGAAAGAGCTCTGCCCTGCAACGGCTGTAAAAGGAAAATGCACGTGGCTTGCCTATACCGCTTCGGGTAATGGTTGAACAGGGTTTGGCAGTACCCAGCGATTGAGAACCCAACCGCAAAACGTACCTAACACTATCCAGAAAGCAAAGTTACTGATACCACTGACCAGAAAAAATTGCTGATGCAGCGCTAGCAGTGATTCAACGGTACTCGGATCAGGATGCGAGAACACCGGCCCCTCCGTGTGGGGAATGTTGATCAGATACGGGAACACAATGCTTACTAGCCCCAGCACCTTCCATTTGACAGGGGCATAGGCCAGCACAAGTAATCCAATTGATACACAAACCACGACGATAGCCCACCACGTTTGCCGGCTAGCGACCGAGGCAGATTGCGCACCCGGAATTTCGGGAGGCATTCCAATGCCCGGTGCGAGAAAAAACGCAAGGAATCCAGCAACACCCCAGGCAAGCCCTTTGGTTACAGATATTTTTGCAATCCCCAGCAACTGCAATTGACTCATAACAGCCAGCACCAACGCAGCAAACCCAATACCCGCCATGACATTGGACAGTAACGTAAACAGATTTCTCTCAGCCCCCTCTTCCGGTCCCCATGCGTCAGTCGAATGGTGATGTCCATCAGCTGCATGCTCTTGAACAGCAGCCTGGTCTTTTGCAGCAGTCACGGATGCAGGATAGCTTTGCTCTGCAGCACTTGATTGCTCAAAGCTCTCAGCTGCCAGCAAGACAGGATTAACAGTCAGAATTTGCATAAAACTCATGACTAGACCCGCTAATACTCCGACACCTATGGCATTCATGATCAAACGACGAAACAACATGATTTTCTCCTGAAGCTGGAGCGCGCACAGCTGTCTACAAACTGGATTTAGAGCCGGGTCAGCCGCTTTGAAGGTTGCATGTGTAGATTAACTACGACGCGTTGCCATCACAGGCATGGCACCTTGTGGACAACAGCCCAATCAATCAACGAGCCTTATCAGGCCACGCCACATACACCCTTCAAGCAAAGTCTGGACAGACTTATTCTGTCCACAAAGCTAAATGTAAGGGATTACCCTAGCCCGGGCTAGTGACATGGAAACGCCATGGTATGACGGGTATCGTGAGCCGCATTGTGTGCTGCCGCCATGGGCATAAAACCCACTGCAAATAAGATGGCTAGCCCGAACACCATAGCGGCTGCGCTCTGTATGAGCGGCGATGCAACGGGTGTAGCTCGACTGACTTCGGCAACAATGGCCTGTTGGTTCATTTGCTCTTCCTCTTGCACCCACCGTGCAGCTTGTGACGAATCGGGTAGCGGGCCGGTATTCGGGCTTGAAGAGGATCTAAAAAGATCGAAAGTTTGCGCCTTCCCAGCGTCGATGTGCCAGTGGCAAAAAAGCAAACAACTCTTATAACCGATGCGGGGGCAGCGGCGGCATTACCTGATGGATCAGGACTTACCACACTTCCCGTTTATCCCATCTCTGGGCACCTTCTACGTTGCCAAGTGTAACAGCAAAACACTTAGACGTTATGCATAGCCAGAGTTGTAATCGAGCATCTATCAAAACAAAACCAGACGGGGTGGCCTTTGCGTGTTTCAACAATGGCCCAGGCTAACGCTCGCAGCATTTTCAACCCAGAATAAACCCTAGCCTGAGAAACACGCGCAGAACTCATATGCACGCCAACAATGCCCGCAGGAGAATAAGCGTCTGCCGCGAGGCGGTTCAACACCGTTGATACTTCAGGTTGCTTCAACAGAATTCCGGAGCACTCATCGCACCGGAACACCTCAATCATTTCGTAGGTTCCACGATGGGGCTGGATTTGGCAACGTGGACATTTCACCTTCGGCAGATTCCTAATCCCCTACCACTGCCTCATATCAGGTAGACAACCACCCGCAATTCTACCTGCAATTCGGAAAATCACCACGAAACTCATAACAGCGAACCTGAAACCCATCGCTCCAGAGCACCTGCTGCGGCTCATTGCTGCCGTTAACATCTACAACTGCACGAGTAATGTCATCTGCCATGGGACGCATTGAGAGCGTACTTCCATCGGCTGCAACAATATCAATACTGCCAGACGTCCATTGCGATGGCAGTGAACTTAGATCTGTTGACGGATAAACAGCAGGGTCGTTTGTGGTCTCGTAAGGAATTGGCAGATCACGAGCTGATTGAGTGACAAGAAAGGATCCACCCAATTCCAGATCCGTGGTGACTTGCATCATCTGGTTTTCAGTCCATGGCGCAGATACTGAGAAACCCCCAATGACTATCGCACTATGTTCGTAAGATCTGACGCTACCTTCTGTACCGTCAACGTAAGTCACCGTAAACGAGCTGTCGCCAGGGAAATTACCATCAGACACGGTGCTACGCATATTGTAGTCTTCGACCACGTAATCATCGCCACCCGATAGCTCTGACATGCTCGCATCCGTCCATTGAATTTCTGCAGTGATACCAATTCGGTCGAACCGAGTTGCGAGAGCTCCTGACAATGAATATTGCGTGCTGTCTGACAAGCTCACCGATACGTCGCGCATTTGGCTGAAGATGCCCTCTCGTCCTACACCGCTGTGGCTAAAGCCTCCGTCATAGAAATCACTACCGATGGCGCAGTTGTC
>JALZVU010000078.1 GCA_023301795.1 Granulosicoccus sp. | reverse complement strand
GTTCTGAGCCGTGTGCTGTGCGTGTTTCGGCACGGATGCAGGAAGATCCACTCGTTATCTAACAGCGTGCTCTGCATGATCACTTGAACAGCACACTCGTGATCATTAAACGCAGCCAAAGGTGACACAGAGCCTGGTACTACGCCTAAGTAAAGTCCCAAGCGTTCAGTGCTGGCAAAAGCAAACTGACCACCCGGTACATTGAGTTTGTCGCGCAGCCCGCGCAGATCGACACGGTAGGTGCTTGACACCACCAGCAAAAACATTCGGCCCTTTTTATTGCGCAAAAACAGATTCTTGGTGTGCGCACCGTCTTTGTCGTAGTGAACCTTGGACGCCTGTTCTACAGTGTAGAGCGCCTCGTGAGTCCACGTCTGGTGCTCTATGCCGTGTGCATCCAGAGCGCTGAGTAATTGCTCTGGGGTGGCGGCAAGTTCTCCATTTTTCAGAAGAACTGTTTCAGGATCTGGTCGATCAGAATGGCTCATAGGTTTGTATTACTTCATGGATATTTGATAGCGGGCAAACCCACTAACGTGGCTGTGCACGCCAGGTTAAAATCGTTAAGCTCTGATTCACCTGCTATGTCGGTTCCCTGTGTGAAACGGAGTAGGGTATTTGAACGCATTGTGAACAGCTCAGAGATAAAAACTGAGGTTGTACTTGGCAGTGTACGCTGGATTCGCTATCTTACCGGCATGGCAAGAAAACATCGTCCCCATACTCCTGATGGTCGCTACCTTGTATCTAAAGGTATTTTCAAACGCTGCACCAATCCAGAGCTTGATGATGCCACCAGGCGCCGTGAACTAAAAACCCTCATGCAAGCACGCATGATTGATGATCGGGCTGCAGCCCTAAGAGCCAAAGAGGCCCTTGGGGAGGCTGGAGCGGTATGGTGGGATGATGGAGCACCTGACGTTAGCGGTTGTACGCCTGAGGCAACCTCGTATGCCTCATGGTGGGATTCACTGACAGACACTGAACGTGAGGCAGGTCTGGCAGTCAGGAAAAATCGATACAGTCCATAAAGCACTACCGGTTCAGCATCAAGTCAGGCAGGAACGTCACGATCTGCGGGAACACCACGATCAGCAATATGGCGAATAGCAATAGGCCCAGAAACGGAAAAGTAGCGGCTGCGATCTCGCCAATTCCACGTCCAGTCATGGATTTCAAGACAATCAAATTAAAACCTACCGGCGGTGTGATCTGCGCACATTCGATAACGATGACCGCATAGACGCCAAACCAGATGGGATCTATTCCGGCTGCCTGAATCATCGGCAACACCACGGAGCTTGAGAGCACCAGTATAGAAATCCCTTCCAGAAAACAGCCTAATACCAGAAAGAACAATGTCAGGACGACAATCAAACCCGTGGCTGATAAGTTGAGAGTCTCAACCCATGCTGCAGCTGCGCGAGGTATGTCGGCAAAGCCAACTGCTATCGACAGGCACGCAGCACACGCGATAATAAAAGAGATCATGCAGGAGATACGCGTCGCTGATAGCAAGCTCTCAATAAACATGGTGCGTGTTAACGTGCGGTTAATCACCGATAGCAACAAAGCGCCGACAATACCAATGGAGGCGGCTTCAGTTGGTGTGGCAAATCCGCCGTAGATGGACCCGATGATGGCGGTAATCAGTGCTACCACCGGCAACAAGTCTTTAGAGGCGCGCACTTTTTCAAGTAGCGTCATGCGCTCAGGGACATCGCCCTGTTTATCCGGGTTTAACCGCGACCAGAGCGCGATATAGCCTGAGAACAAGAGGATCAGCAGCAGGCCAGGAACAATGCCTGCGATGAACAGGCGCGCAACAGACTGCTGAGCGACAACACCGTAAACGATCATGATAATGGATGGCGGAATAAGTAGTCCGAAGGTGCCCGCGCCTGCCAATGAGCCAATCATCATCCTGTGGTTGTAGTGACGCTTGGTTAACTCAGGGATACTCATGCGCCCAACAGTTGCACACGTCACGGCTGATGAGCCTGACACTGCCGCCATAACGCCACAGCCAATGACATTAACGTGCATCAATCCGCCGGGTAGTCCAGCTACCCAAGGAGACAAGCCTCGAAACAGGCTGGATGACAAACCTGAACGCATCAGAATCTCGCCCATCCAGACAAACAGCGGTAACGCTGTGAGTGCCCAGCTCCAACTGGCATCCCACATCGTGGATGACATGATAGAACCGGGGTCCAGGGGGGCAAAGTAGGTGAATATTATTAATGCAGCACTGAGCAAAGACAATGCAATCCACACGCCTGAGCCCAGCAATACGAGTAACGACAAGATTAATACCAGAGTGGCAAGCGCGATGCTATCCATGCTTATTCCACCGTGCCATCAACGTTTTTGTCATAGTTGGCAGCTTGCCCCGTCCAGACAAGTGTTGCCTGCTCGATGATAGCCACACACAACATGATCAGGCCCAGACAGACACCAGATTGTGGTATCCACAGCGGCATGGCTACCATGCCCGGACTTAAATCACCAAACTGAAAGGTTTGCACTGTGTAGCTTGTCATGTGCCACGCCGCCCAACCAGTGATCAGAATCCCAATGGTGCAACACCACAGCTCGATTAGACGCGTTGTGCCCGGAGACAGAAATTGCGAGACGAGGCTGATGCGCACATGCCCACCGTTCACGAAGGTATACGCAAGCCCTAAGAAAGTGGCTGCCGCCAGACAAAAACCGGCAATCTCTGTGGTCTCGACAGCAATACTAAGCTGCCGAGCCACAATTTGCAGCAGAGTGACACCCGCAATAGCGGCAAGAAAGAAGGCTGCTGCGTACCCACAGAAGTTATACAGCCTGTGAATCATTCTTCGCATCAGACAATGACTATTCAGCGCTCGCGTTGAAGGCTTCTAGAACCGCTAGTTCGTCTTCTGATGCCTCAGCACTCCACTCAGCAATCATGGTCTCGCCAACCTGTGCAAGTACCGCCTGTAGTTCAGGAGAGGCCGTTGAGACTGTCATGCCATTGTCCTTGAGAACCTGGACGCTTTCCTCACCGGCAATCTTGCTCAGTTCATACCCACGGGTGGTAGCAGTTTCACCCGCGGCGACGACGATGGCTTGCAACTCTTCTGACAGACCCGCGAGCGCACGCTTATTGACGATCATGCCATTTTTGTTGTGCATTGATCCGGTATAGGTGAAATGTGAAACGTAATCCCAGGCTTGGATATCATTGCCTGTCTGGCCAGACGTGAACAGGGCGTCGATTAACCCGGTGGAGAACGCTTGAGGCACTTCTGCGAAGGGCAGGATGGTAGCTTGAAATCCCAGCAGCTCGCCCATGCGCTGGGTGGCGGTTGAATAGATTCGTAGCTTTACATCTTCAAAATTTGCACCGTCAGTGACAGGGAACTTGGTGTAGAAACCCTGACCGGGCCAAGGTGTGTAGGAAAGAACCTGCATGCCAGCCTTGCCAAAGACATCATCAAACCACGGTGCCTGAGCGTCCATCAGCCGCACAGAACTCTCATAGTCGCCAGCCACATTCGGGTAGCTATCCAGCGTGTACATGGCGCTTTCGTTACCGTAGACACCAAAGCGGATCTGCCCAATCTGGATCTGGCCAGATTGTACGGAGCGGCGGATAGCGTCGAGCTTGATGAGCTCACCGTTAGGGCGAAGGTCGATGGTGAGTTCACCGTTACTGGCGGTTTCAACTTCTTCGATGAACATCCGAATGTTCTTGGTGAAAAAGCTGTCCTCCGGATAGCCGGAGGCCATTACCCATTTCGTTTCAGCGTGAGCTGCTCCTGTCAGCAACAGTGTGGCCGTAAGTGTTGTGGCAAACTTGGCTAGAACGTTCATTCTCAAATCCCTCGTTGTCATGAAATGTGGACGTTAGATTATAGGCATGGCAAGATTTTGGCAAACTCAATTGTTGACTCTAAAACGCTGTGTTTTGCCGTAGGTGCGTTTTCTCAAGGGCCTCTTTTTGGTGCAGACAATACTTGTCTGCACATTCGCTATAGTCTTTGATTGTGGGTTCTTCTGAGGTCTGATAGACCCGCTTAGCGGTATACCGCTGTACGAATGATGTCTGCGAGTTTTTCAAGAGCGGCCTCCACGTCACATTCATCTGTGTGACTGAAATTCAGTCGGATGGCACTTGCAGCTTGCCGAGCGTCGCAAAAGAATGATTCTCCCGGCATGAATGCAACACCTGCGGCAAGCGCCTTTGGCAGGAGCTCTCTGGTATCAATCGGATGGTTTGTGTGCAATCGTAGCCAGAAGAACAGGCCTCCCTGCGGGCGCTGCCACGTTGCCAGACCAGCGAAGTGTCGATGGAGAAGCTCATTAAAGTGATCTCGACGATGTCGATAGTCCTCGCGTAATGCGGTGACTCTATCAACGTTGGATCTATCCTGAAGTAGCTGCAATACCAACTGTTGAGACAGGCGGTTGCTATGCAGATCCGCTGCTTGCTTCAACCGGATAAGTGGTGTGTAAAGTTCTGCGGAACAAGCAAGGTAGCCGAGGCGCAGACCAGGAGCCATTGTTTTCGAGAAAGAGGATTGATACACCCATTGGCTGCGCTGTAATGCCGCGCATACGGGTGTGCGCTCGCATGTCTCATAGACCAGCTCTCGATAGGGATCATCTTCAAAGACGATGGTGTTTAGCGCTTCGCATACCTTGGCCAGGCGTTGCCGTTGAGCTGTGTCGTATACAACGGAATCTGGATTACGGAACGTCGGATTGACATACAGTAGTGCTGGTTTCTCTTTAGTAAATGCTGTGTCAATCGCGTCTACGTCGAAGGGTAGAAAATGCGCTCCAAATAGCGAGAATGTTTGTAGAGCTGCAAGGTAGGTTGGCGATTCAACGGCAACCGGTGTGCCCTCATCAATGGTGAGCTTAGCGACTAGATCAATCCCCTGTTGCGACCCGGACAGGATAATTATTCTTGAAGCATCAGCGTTCAGTCCTTGCTTGCATAAATCACTAGCAATGTGTTCGCGAAGCGCTAACTCACCTTCTGAGGGACCATATTGCAGAGCGCCGCGTTCAATGGAGCCGTTGAAATCCGGGAGGTTAGAGGCGGCTGGCAGACCGCCAGCGAATGAAACCATTCCTGGACGCTGAATCTCGGTCAGCATGTCCCGTATCGGCGAAGCACTGAGCCGTTCGATACGCTTCGATAAACCATTTAACATCGGGTGTGTACTCCTTTCGGGCGTGACTGCGTGTTGCAAATTTCTCAATCTTTGGATCATCACAATAAAGGTCAATACTATTGACCTGTTGACAGTCTAGAGTGATCACACTAATGTGTCAATATGGTTGACCTATCTTCAGATGACGACATTCGAGAAGCCATCGAGCTTCTCTATCTTGGCTATAGAGCCTTTACCAAGCGTGCTGATCACTCACTTGATAAGCGCGGACTTGGCCGGGCGCACCATCGCATCCTCTACTTTGTTGGGCGAGAACCCGATGCATCAATCGCCGACCTACTTGATGCACTAGCTATTAGCAAACAAGCACTGCACGTGCCGCTTCGACAGTTGATTGGCATGGAGCTTATTGAGAGTCGTCAATCTCGTCACGATGGCCGCGTCAAAATGCTCAGACTGACACCCACCGGCAAGCGTCTTGAGGCTAAGTTAACGGGTGTACAGGCTAAGTTGCTCGAGCAGATGTTTGAGCAAGTGGGTCCGGATGTGGAGGATGCATGGAGAGTGGCTATGCGAGTGCTTGCCAACGGCAGTTAAATTTGACTGATGATAAGAGCTTTGAGATGTACAAGCAGGAAGTTGGTCTATCCTAATAAACTTACCACTCCAAGCTCCATTCCAGTCCTAATCTTTGGCCAAGTTCGTTCATCGGATAGCGTTGCGTTGCCACGGATCTATTGTCCGAATCAGTGGCCCAATCGCATGGGTTATACTCGTTAGGCCGAGTACTGTAGAAGCTCCAGGACCCTCCTAATCCAGCAAGCAGCATTGCCCCACCGGATTTTGAAAATGTCTCCACAGCATCAATTTCTTCTGTAGTGAAGCTAGCCCAGGCATTGCCTACGATCAGCACCTGAGTGTCGGTCAGAGCACCGGGGCTCGTCAGGTCGTTAACCGGTTCAATTTTATAGCCCCAGCTACTGATGTTCTCCAGTGGCAAGTTAAAATCGGGACGAGTCGGATATTTTGAGTCTGATACAACCTCACAGTGACCGGTTGTGAAAGCGATGGTGATTGGTTCGGACTCTCCCTCTTTATTGTCAGCTAACCATGAAAGAGCGTTCTTGAGGAACAACTTACTTTCATTGTCCTGCGAGATCAGGCCGTCATGTGCAATAGCAATCGTGTTTCCACCACCGACCACTCGACCGATCAGAGTGGGGTTGCTGGTAGCGGCTGTTTGTGTTTGATCTGATGCATCGGCTCCAAAAACTTCTGCCTCGAACGTTGAGTAGTCGCTTGCGATAACGTTGACCTCGCCAACCTGTGCTCCTGGTGTCTGTGCTTCCAGAAATGGAGGATTGACCAGCTCCCAGACAAGTTCAGCGTACTGACGATTTAGATCATCTTTGGCTTTGAGTGCAATTCCCTCTTGTTTTATTGCTGTGTCCATTAGTCCTATTGCTATGTCTTCTTGTCTTAGCGCCTCGGTTCTCTGTTGCAACGCCCAAGTAGTCAGTGCCGCCATACCGGCAAATACCGAAATTGCGATGCCCGAGAATGTTGCCCGCATAAGGCTCTGCCTACGCAAACCTTTATGAATGAACTCTTTATCGGTGCCTTGAAGTTTTTTACCCTCTAGCAATCCTTTGGCCTGTTGCAGGCGTCCACCACGCCACAAGATATCTGAGGAACGGTTGTTGGATTCCCAGGTTGCCGCCTCTCTAGCGATTTGTTGCGACAGCAACATCTCGGTCCGATGTTCATCAAGCCATGCTTTTAACGGTGGCCAGGAATAGAAAAGCGCCTCATGCGCCACTTCAATAAGTCGTGAGTCACCCTCAGTACGGCTCACTAACAGCCGCCTATCGATAAATCGCTCAAGAAGCGAATGCACCGGGAGGAGTCGTTCATTGTCCCAGTTGGCTACCTTGCGAGCGTAGGTTCCTTCTTCAGATATTCTGACCATCTCCAGAAATGCATCGCGAAGCGCTATGTCATCCTGCTTTTCCAACAATGCGTCAGCTTCGCGACCAATAGCGCCCTGCAGACCGCCAAGCTTTTCATAATCGGGTAAGGTAAGCACGCCATCATCGTGAAAGTCTCGCCATAGCACCCACAGGGTGAATGACAATAGGGGGAGGGCGTTGGAGTTTTGTGTGTCCATCAGGAGACGATCAGTCAATCCATCTCCCAGTTCGATGGCGCCTAGTTTTGCAGGTGATTCTATGATCTTGCGTAAACTATCAGCGCGCACTGGGCCGAGTGAGAGACTCTTGAAATCAACTCCACTCATCACCGGGTCTTTTTGAAATGCTGTGAGAAAATCGGTTCTCATGGTTGCCAAAATCATTACAGGGCCGCCTTCTGACTCCACAGAGTTACGCAGTAGCGCCATAAATTCATCGCCATATTGGCATGACATATCTGTGCCTAGAAGCTCTTCGAATTGATCGACAACAATCAACACACGGGCATTACGACGTTCGCATAGCTTGAGTAGATCTGAGGCAATATCTGTCAGAATGGTTCGACCATTAGAGGCTATGGAATCGTTAATCGTACTCAGCGGGTCGCAGATTTTGCGAAGATCTTCCACGCTCCAGTCCAGAAAGTTCAAAAAACTTCCAACTGCACTATCGGGTGGTGTTTCATGTAGATCTTCCAGCTGCACCAGTAAACGCTGGACGCGCTCATCTTGTGTCAGTGTGGAAGATCCATTGTCATCGCTCTCATCAGCACCGCTGAACCCTACTCGAAGGCGCTCACACAGCAAGTCGACATCCCCAATCCTGTTGGTACTGTCGGGGGCGTAGCGTCGATAGGTGCGTACTAGTGCGTCAGCCAACTCAAGGAACGGATTGGTTTGTGGACGAAAAGGCTCAACAATGATCCAGCGATCCGGATCGCGGCGCAAACGCGGAATGATGCCGGCCCGTACCAACGATGACTTGCCACTGCCTGAGGCGCCCAGCGTCATGATGAGCCCGGGTGAACCTCGGTCAAGTAGCTCAACCCCTGCGCGCGATTCATCGCTTCGTCCAAAGAACACGGGAGCGTGTTTTTCCTGATAAGCGCCAAGACCAAGGTAGGGGGACTCTTTGGGATCCCAGCCTCCGACAACCCCAAGCAGTTCCAACTCATTGAGCCCACGCCAGAGACGTCTATATGCCTCTTCGGGGTTAGGGCGCAGGTCTATGTACTGCTTTTCAGTGAGAATGCTGGGTAATTTGGGATTTGCCTGCAATGGATCAAGCAACAGTGCAAAGATCGGCTTTGCTTCCATTCTGGCAAGCGCTATTTCTGCAAAGCACCAGTGAGAACTCAAATAGTCATCGGTGCACAGTGCGATAACGGCTCGGCAAGCCCGCAGCTTACGGTATAGAGTTCGTTCCCAGCTCTTACCTGCAATGATGCCTTTTTCAGGGTCAAGATCGAGAAATACGCAGGTATGCCCCTCTCGCTCTAACAGAACATTGAGTGCTTTGGCCGCCTCGTTATCTTTTGAGCTGTGGCTAATGAATATTGTGCTCAAACGTCACCTCACATACTGGTCGTCAATGACAGTAGCACAAGAGTTGCTGTCGTCAACACTGACATCTTGGTGCGGTAACAAATGGCTTGGATCGACCTATGCCTGAGGATGTACTTTTAAAGGGTAGTTAGTTAGTAAGGTAGGGGGTGTTAACTTTCCTTAACCATCATGATCATCCTCTGCATCTGAAGAAGATGCAGAGGATCGATGCGCTATACCCTGCGAATGCGCAAGACTCTAACGATACTCACCAGGAGCAGTATAAACAACGTCACTGTAGATGCACTACCACCGAACAGACCACTGTTTGAACTCGAATCAGCCGTGTTGTTTGAATCTACAGCTTCGTCAGTGCGCGGCTCAGAATCGTCCGTTAGTGGTTGTACGCCATCCTCCTCACGCTCGCTGGTATCGTCCAAAGGTGCTGGTGGCACAAAATCTTCTGAGCCGTCAGTCACATCGGGTCCAAAACCTGTTGGGACGAAGTCGGGGTCACTGGTGATAACGAACTTATCTATTGCCAAGCCGTCTTCTCGCATCCAAAAATTGATGATGTTTACACCTGCGTCTACGATGTTCAACGATGCAACAGCATTGTTCGGTGTATGACGAGACCATGTCCACTCGGCAGGAAACTGATCGATTCGAAAGGCTGTGTCAGCGAGTGTTCCGTTTATTCCAACTTGGATACTGTCACTGTTTCCTTCACCGGATTGATCAGTGTCCCCTAATCCGCGAACCCAGATGTAGTGTTTACCAGGATGGTTGAAAAACACCAAGTAACTCAGCATCGGCGTATCGTCGATAGTCTCGGCTAAGGTGCCTTGATTTGGAGTGGTGACTAACGCGTTGTCATTGCTGGAGTTTCCAATAGCGACGTTTACCCATTCGTGAGTCAGGGTGGAATTGTTGATATCGAAGTATTCAGTTTCCATCGAAATCAGCGTGGCGCCCTGAGGAATGCCTGATCCTGGTACTTGAACCGGGTCGGGCTGAGGTGCAGGCGTAGGCTCAGGCGTGGGCTCAGGCGTAGGTTCAGGCGTGGGTTCAGGCGTGGGTTCAGGCGTGGGTTCAGGCGTGGGTTCAGGCGTAGGTTCAGGCGTAGGTTCAGGCGTAGGTTCAGGCGTAGGTTCAGGCGTAGGTTCAGGCGTGGGCTCTGATGAGATCACAATCGGAATAGAACGAACCCTAGAGGTAGCTCTACTCGCAATTGGTGCACCACCACCGGCAACTATCAGTCGTCCATCAATGATTCTTGCAACCGGGGCCACCAGGTCTTCATCTAAGGTTGCGACGGTGCTCCATTCGTCTGCACTAGGACTGTATTTCCACGCCTTGTTCTTCACCGATTCACCACCTACCGAGTAGATGTCGCCTTGATGGACGAATGTACCGGGCTCAGAATGCGAATTTGCGCTTGGCATGTTTGCTTTTCGAGACCATTGGTTAGTATCCGGATCGAACGCATGTACCAAGGAAGTATCCTGACCCATTTTGCCCGGGCATCGATCGTGACCAAACTGCCCACCCATCGCGTAGATAATCCCGTCCACCACGGCTGTGGAAAAGTGATTTCGCGGATCAGGCATTCCGGCTTGCGCAGATATATCTTGCCAACCCTCTGAGCTTGCGCTGAAATCATAGACTAGGTGCGTCCCAACGTCGCAGCTGGCGTTTGTATCGAGTCCACCAAACCAATGTAATTTATTATTGATCAGTGCAGTTCCACCTGCAGCTCCCGGCACTGGCAAGTCTGGGCCACGACGCCAGTTTTCATTCTCAAGATTAAAGATCCAGACTCTGTCTGACACGCGACCTGGATGGCTTCCAACTCGGCCGCCGATAATCCAAACGTCAGTACCACGCCTGACAATTCCATTGTGAGTTACCGCTGATGCATCTTCGACTGATGAGGAGCTGATGATGTTCCACTGTTGGGTAGCTGCATCGTATTTCTCTACCGAATCCGCAATCTTGATACCCGGTTGGAAGCCGTTGAATACATAGATGTCGTCTCGGTAATCGACGACAGAACTTTCTACTCTGCCCACTTGCATGTTGGATTGATCTGTCCAACTCTGAGCTAATGCGGTGCTGCCTGTTCCCAGTAGGCCAAGGGCGGTAACAAGGGTTGCAGCCAAGTGCTTCTTCACGCTAATCACGATGAGTCGATCCGTATATTATTATTGTGGGACGGATTTTCCCTCAGGCATTTGATTGCCTCAACCTCATTGTGAAAAGCTTGTGACGCTATTAAAAACGTCGAGTAGTAGCGTTCCTTAATATGCGACTTAGCTCATAATTTAATAAATAAAGATCACGCCTTTCAGGCGCTCAGACAGCGTCTTCTCTGTGCTCTCAGTATCTTTCATTGGTCGGCCTGAGCTTTTCAGGAATTAGCGCCGTACCAGAAACAAAGGCTACGCCACTGCTTGAGATACTGCGTTGGCTGACGTGCGGGTCTCGATGAGTCGAGCATAGATGGAGGCACCTACGGGCAGTATGCCTTCGTCGAGGATAAAGCCATCGTTGTGCAAGGGCAACGTGCCTTCATGGCCGATGGTGCAATAGGCACCTGGGATCACACGCAGCATATCGGCAAAGTCCTCAGAGCCCATCATGACATTGGATGTCACCCCGGTGTTTTGCTTGCCAACCACTTGTGCAGCCACATCCAGCAAAACGTGAGACAAAGGCTCATCGTTAACCAACACATCAAAGATGTTTCGGTGTTCAAATAACACCTCAATGCCATAACCCTTTGCAACACCGTCACACAGATCTTGAATACGTTGCCGCACTGTATTGGCAAGCTCATTATCCAGAAAACGCATGGTGCCTGAAATGGTGCATTCAGACGGTATGACATTGTAGGCAGAGCCTGAATGCATCTGGGTCACTGACAAAACCAAGGGGATGATGGGTGGCACATTGCGGCTCACAATAGATTGAAGCTGCTGCACTAGCGACGTACCGATGACAATGGGGTCAATGGACTGATGCGGCATGGCAGCATGCGATCCGGATGCCTTGATGGTGATGTCAAAGAAATCAGCACCCGCCATGGCTTGTCCGGGCTTCACGCCCACTTTATTCGGCTGTCCATTAGGCATGTTATGCATGCCATAGATTTCTTCGCATGGAAATCGCGTAAATAAATCATCGGCCAGCATCGCTCTGGCACCTCCCAGACCTTCCTCAGCCGGCTGAAAGATGAATACTGCGGTACCGTCAAATTCCTTTGTCTCAGCCAGATATCGTGCAGCACCCAGCAGCATAGTGGTGTGCGCATCATGGCCACAGGCGTGCATTACCCCCGGGGTTTTTGAGGCGAAGGGCA
>JALZVU010000077.1 GCA_023301795.1 Granulosicoccus sp. | reverse complement strand
GATCAACGTTGCTGTAGAAAACCGCGTCCGTATTTCCACAAATATAAATATATTCACCATCTCTATATTCCACAGTGGAAAGAAGCCGAGTAGCACGACGGTCTGAGCCAACGTCCAACGTGGGTTCCAGCATAATAGCAATATGGCCGGATGTATCTTCGGCTCCTCGTACACCTCCACCACCTACCCACATACTTTGTACAGTGTCGGTTTTATAGGCACTATGCTCTCGCAAGCCAATATCAACGTTCCGTGCACCGAGATCAGCGCCGGTTCCAGCAAACTCCACCTTGTTTTTCACGTGATTAGCAATTAGCGCTAAACGAGCTTCTTCTGCCAACACAACCGCTTCGGCAACTTTAGAGCGCTTGACATAGTTGCTATAAGATGGCATCGCAATAGACACAACAATGCCCAGAATGGCCAAGGCAATGAGTATTTCCATTAGGGTAAAACCAGAATGATTCTTGCTAAACATTATTTTTCTCCGTCATGACCATACTACTGCCAGCATTTTTCAGGATCTGTGCCGGTCGCTGAACGCCAACCGACATGATCGTAAGTTAAGCTTGTGCATTCTGAATCCGAATCTTGACCACGCCCAGCCACAGGCACAGCCGACAACGAAAACGTATTGGCAGTTGATACTGCACTCAAAGAGTAATAGCCGTTGCTCGATGCAGAACGTGTGACACAGCTTCCGTTGTAAATGCCCTCTAGGGTGAAACATCTTTGTAGGCGCTGCGCGTTCATTAACAACAGGTGCTGGGCATCATCGCGTCTAGCACGTTGCACAAACTGTTGATAATTGGGTACTGCCAAAGACATGAGAACTGAAAACAATACCAACACAATCAATATTTCGACCAATGTAAAGCCTTGACTATTTAACGTTTTCACAATGGTTTATTGGCTTTTAATAAACAAGGATTCAATGATGGCTTGTGCAGAATTGGTACTTCCCACACCTCTAGACTGCAATCGGTATAAAGAAACTTCTTTTCCACTGGCCGTTAATCCGCCGTACGATGCACCACCTCTATCAAGGCTGATAATTCCCGTTCCACCGTCAGACTCGTAGCTACCAATCTCTTCAACAACGTAAATGGGGGAACTCACCACACCTGGGTAGCTGCCATCTTCAACTTGCAGAGCACCCGCGTAGTCGTCTGTGCGCCACCATACTTCATCTACAGCACCCTCCGAGAAGACCCCGTTAGATGCATTTGATGAGGCAACAATGCGCCGTCCTGTTGAATCTGCGATACTTCTTTCTGCTTCAATTAATGCTCCTTCAGCTGCATCAAAGGCTCGCGCCCTCTGTATGGAATTTCCTGATAGCACTTCAGTAAGTTCAGTTGTTCGCAAACCTGAAATTGCCAATATTCCTACCACAATCACAATGACAAGCGTAGTAACCAGAACGAAACCGCCATCATGAGCTGAATTCGATATCGATTGCATCGGTTCAGCAAACTTGTTTTTGTTTGTCATACCAATCATTTCATTCAGTTTTTCAATTGCACAGTGGTAGTCATCTCCCTACGCAATCTTGAATCTGGTGCATCGTACTCAACGCTATTAAACGTATATTTGTTAGAACTTATTGCCACTTCATCTCGGCTACTGAAGAGCATTAGTACACGCATTGCCAATAACGATTCATCCATAGTGTCACCAATAACAGCGGGTATATACTCATCCACACTATTGTCGTTATCAGTATCCACTCCCCATAGAACAGCCACTTGTTCTATCAGAACTCCATCCGATTCGACGATCATTGCTGCTGTCTCGCCATCAGAAGTGCACAGCAGAGTGTTATCAACCACTGTAAGAATTATTTCGGATATTTCCCCTGCTGCAATTGACTCGCCTTGGCAATTGATGATACTGCCATCAGCGTCACCGGTAACGCCAGATGAGCCATCAAATCTGATAGCAAATCCATCGTCAAGAACACGTACGATCTCTCCTGGTGACCAACTTCCACTGACTGCATGAAACGATTCTTCACGCGTATAAATCGGTAACCTTGAGGTAGCTAATAAGTCAACACTAATAGGTCTGTAGCCAGCCTGATTAAGAAAACTCCTGAGTGTTTGGGCAACGTAATAGCTGTTCTCTTGCATGGCCAGTTCAGATTGAATCAACCTTCCACTTTTAGTGCTTTGTAAGTACAACGTAAGCCCGACACCCGTTATGCTCACCCCTATAACCAACGAAATCATCAACTCAATCAGAGTGAATCCTCGTGCCTGACGTCTGGTTCGAATCACAGGGGCGTCCTTGTTCGGTAAAATTGGCGATGATCAGATCCATCAATTTCTTCAATCCAGCTGATTGAAATATCACACAATTCATTTGAACAACTGATGGTTCCAACACCCGTTGGGATAGTCTCAGCTATTCGATTATTCCAGGCGTTCACTTCAGCTGACGCACTGGTAGTTGATTCTACTGAGCCTTCAGTGTCGAACAATCCTCCTCTCGCATCACTGGGTTGAGCTCTAAGTGTGGAAATAATTTCGGCAGTTAAATGATCAATCGCGAAATGCACAGATGAAGCTTGTGCGCTGACAAGGTTACTTGTTTGCAACTGGCCCATAGCCATAGCCGTGAACACTAACAGCGCTAGAGCGATCATTGCCTCGATCAGGCCGATACCTTGTTGATGGTGATGTTCAGTCATTATGTCTTGGCTTACCAAAGTGCGTAACTGTTATTGAATGACTTAAAGAGCCACTTGTAACTGTTACCGACAGCGCAACATCAGGTGCACCGCGGTAATTGAATCGAACAGCATTCAAACTGTCACCACTCACCGAGTCTACTGAGATTTGGGAAGCATTGGCATCACCACTCTGTCTGAGCACTACCAGTTCTGTCGCGCCCGGTGAAGCATCGCGATCATCGTCCACAAACGCAAGCCAACCATCGTTCCACTGACTTCCACAGCTGCTCCCATCATCGCTGGCGCACAAAACAACAGGTACTCCAGACTTAATCGCAGCACTGCGTACAACATAAACAGCCGACACAAATTCATTCGATAGAGCTGATAGTCGCTCTCGCTCCATAAACGTGTTGAAAGACGGAACTGCCAGCCCTACAAGGATTCCTGCGATTGCGATAACTACTAGTAACTCCAAAAACGTGAAACCACGTTCAGCTATGACAGGCGGATCAAGGCGCTGATAGTGAATTTTGTTTACACCTCTCATTAATGTGGGATTTTCTCGAAAATTTGATTGCAATTGCTGGTGGATCGGTGTGCCGCTCGTGCGTAGAGCAGACTTGAGAAAAAATTCTGAACTTTCAAAACATTAATCGATCACGAACTGCCATACGGCCACCCCAACCAAAGTTAGCGGCTGACGACACCCTTACTTAAAATGCAGAATCAGATTTAGACGTTCCACGCTATTGAATGTTAGTCGGATATCAAATTACTCAGCGAAAAGTGACCCATCTAAGTGCCAAAAAATACATAACGCGTTTTTGCACTTGCTCAACAACAATGTGTGCGCGAACCATGCTTGGCATGCAAGTAGCACTACCAAGTATTACTCAGGTTACTACTCATCATTCAATCTCGCTATATGAACTCGAAACTAGAAATAAAAGCACAGAGCAGTATTCATCGCACGTCATTATTTGTACTTCTATTCAGTGTTTCATTCCTCAGTTTCAGTAAAAATTCACCAGCGACACTGCTCAACCTTCCTGACATACCGCTCAGTGTAGAAGGCAGTAAAACTGCACTGGTTCAACTAATTGTTGAACGAGATAACAAACTTTTTTTTGAAGCCTACCCCTCGTACCAGGACTTCAATGGCGACGGGGTTCTGGACAATAGATTCAAACCTGCAGAAATCGACTACTACGGCTACTTTTCATCTGATTTCTGTTACACACACAACGGCAGCTACTTTACCGCCAGCTCGTACGCTATTGATAAAAAATGTACAGCCGAAGCAAGCAGCTGGAGTGGCGATTTTCTGAACTACGTCACCATGACCAGAATGGACGTCATGTTACGTGCCCTATACGGTGGAAAACGTACTATCGACACCGATACTCAAACCGTGCTCAGGCGGGCATTTGTTCCTTGGACTTTCCATACCTGGGGAATTGAGTATGAATCAGCAAGCGTTGATGGATACTCAATATCCGATTACACACCATTAAGTGAGCCGTCAAACAATCGACGCCACCACTTCGCCACCAATAACTTCGTGAGTTTAGGTGATGTACCACACTTAAGAATCCGTAAGAACTCTGGCGGCAGAATCTGGGACTGGGTAGACTCAGGTGATATTCAGGGAGATGGAACTGCAGACGAGGATCTTATTGTCGATGTTGAGGTTTGTACTCCAGGCTTCATTGATGATAGCTGCAGTCTATACCCCGATGGCAATTACAAGCCTACTGGACTGCTTCACACGTACGGCGAAAATAATTCGATGTATTTCAGTTTGCTTACAGGTAGTTTTGCAAATAATCTGCAAGGTGGCGTACTCAGGAAATCGATGACGTCGTTTACTGATGAAATAGATCCGAACAATGGCGTTTATAATTCTTCTGACGGCATCGTACGAACACTCGATGCCATTCAAATTCCAAACAGTTTCACCCAGCCGGCAAATGCTGTTATGACCGACTGCGGATTCATTGACGATCGAGTGGTGGTCAATGGCGAATGCAGCGCCTGGGGCAATCCAATAGCTGAAATGATGTATGAAGGCATGCGATACCTTGCAGGCACCGGGGTGCCCACCCCTATGTTTTACGACGATGCTGCTGATGCTTCATCATTGGATAACACGCTGGGTTTGCCCACGGCAAGCTGGGATGATCCGTACAGCGAGAGTCAACCCTATGGGCAGTGCTCGACGGCATATCAACTTGTCATCAGTGATCCTAGTCCCTCATTCGATGGTGATCAACTACCCGGTAGCTATTTCGAAACGTTTACACAGAGCAGTCTTGGCACCTTGGATGTAGGCTCCTTAGCTAATTTCATATCTGATGAAGAAGAAGAACTGCCAGGGTTAAAAATTATCGGTGAAGCCGACGGTGTCGCTGACCGATCGCCATCCCCAAAGTTAGTTACAACCTTCAAAACTGCTAGAGGACAGGCACCTGAGGCTGCTCATCGCGAAGGTAGTTATTACTCGTCAAGTGTTGCCTATTTTGGCCATCAGAATGATATTAACCCCAATGTACGCGGTGACCAAAATGTCAGTAATTTCACACTAGCTCTCGGCTCACAAATACCCACAATTAAAGTTAAAGTGGGAACGAATGAGGTGCAGATTGCACCCTATGGAGTCTCAGTGGGGCAAACCTGCAGGATCATAGACATCGATACGGATTTATTTGCACCCGTAAATGCCATCGTAGGCTTTGTTGTTGAAGACGTTTCTGAGACCTCTGGGAATTTTCGCGTTTCATTCGAAAATTTGGAACAAGGTGGTAATAACGACATGGATGCGATTATCCGCTACTCGTATGAAGTTATCGGGGATAAGGTCAAGCTGACCACTGACAGTTTCGAGGCTGCTGGTTGCATAAAACAACATTTGGGGTTTTCTATATCTGGTACAACTGCAGATGGCCTCTACTTGGTGGTGCGTAATAAAACTACAGCAATAGACGAAGACCCAGATTTCAAACTTGATGTGCCTGTAGGTCAGCTCCCAGGCTCTGCTAACTGGGCTGACGGAGAGCCTTTACCCTTAATCAGTACTATTACGTTTACACCCTCCTCAGCTTCAGCAGCAGACACGTTGGAGTCGCCTTTATGGTACGCCGCAAAATGGGGTGGATTCAGGGACGTCAACAACGATGGCATTCCACAAACTACTGAATGGGACAGCAACGGCGATGGAGACCCAGATAATTATTTCAATGCAGCCGACCCAAGTCTGATAGAAGATACGCTTGGCAACGTGTTTAGCTCGATAAGCGCTTCCGACAGCACCTTATCAGCGGCAAGTGTAACCGGTTCATCCTTAACTTCCGAGTCAAGAATATTCGAATCAAATTTCAATACTGATGGCTGGTATTCTGAGCTAACCTCTCGAGCCCTTGACGGCTTTGGCAATCTGGCAGACACCGTCGACTGGAACGTTAATACAGCACTAACAAACCAGATAGCGAACGACTCACGCACAATACTCACATATAAACCATCAACGCAGACTGGCATAGCTTTTCGTTGGCCAGCAAACGAACTGTCGCCCTCCCTCACAGAGCTTGATATTGAACAAATCAATGCACTGTCAAAAGAACCTATATCTGGAACAAGTGACTCACAGGGAGCTACGCGACTTGATTATATTCGAGGAAATCACGTGGATGGTTTACGCGTTCGTACCAATCCTTTGGGCGACATAATTAATTCGGCCGCACAGTTTGTTGGTCCACCCAGCGCATTTTATCCAGACGATTGGGGGACAGGTGAGCCTGAATCAAATCAGCCATACTCCGAATTCGTGGCCGACTATGCGCAGCGACAGCGAGCAATTTACGTAGGTGCTAATGATGGAATGCTACATGCGTTTAACGCAGGCGAATACGTAAACGATCAATATGACCTTGGCAACGGCAATGAACTATTTGCCTACATACCATCACCTGTTTTCGAAGAACTACCACAGCTAAGTAGGGTTGACTATTCACATAAATTCTATGTTGATGCCACTCCAAATATAGCCGATGCTTTCATTGGTGGTCAGTGGAGAACTATATTGGTTGGCGGTCTTGGCAGGGGCGGACAAGGTGTTTACGCTCTGGATATCACCGATGTTGGTGGCATTGAAGACGACGACGCAGAAGCCACTGTTTTGTGGGAATTTACTGAACAAGACGATAGCCATATGGGATATTCGTACACCAGCCCACTAATTACCCGCATGAACAACGGACGTTGGGCTGCAATATTTGGAAACGGATACAATGCTCGGGAGGTTGATGGGTTTCAGGCTAGTGATCCACTGGGTGCTATTTTTATAGTCGACCTTGAAACTGGCGATCTCATTACGAAAATGAAAACAAATGACGGCACAGATGACGTGCCCAACGCGGTCAATTCCCCAACAGCTGTGGATCTTGACAACGACAATATCGTGGACATAATTTACGCCGCCGATTTTCGTGGTGTTGTAGGAAAATATAACATCTCTTCTAGCGACGAAGATGACTGGGCGCGAATCAGTGATCAGATGTTTTTCACAGCCGACAGAACTGGACTACTCGATGAAAACAACGCAGAACCAGTAACCACTCAAATGGCTGTGGGCAGGCATCCTACAGGCGAAGGAGTTTTGTTGTACCTTGCTTCTGGAAAGTACCTCGAACCTACAGATTTGATAAACAACGGTGAATTACATAAAATTTACGCGTTATGGGACAAAGACCCTTTCACCGATCCGAACCTCAGAGGCAAATTTCCAAGGCGATTTCTAAAGCAATCAATAACGTCCGAACACATCGTCAATTTTGACAATGATGGCGATGGTGTTGATGAATCGTCAGTATTTGTGCGCGAATCAACACAGCACGCAATAGATTGGAATACTCACTTGGGATGGTATATGGATCTGGAATACACTGCCGTAAACGGTGAGCAGGTAGTTGCAAATCCAATACTCAGGGAAGGTAGGATCATATTCAACACATACTATCCCACTGGCAATGAATGCACACCAGCATCCTCGGGGTGGCTGATGACGCTGGATGCTGCATCCGGTGCAATGCCTGAAACATCCATCGATCTGAACGGTGACGGAACATTCACACCCGATGAAACCATAGCGGGTATCAGCTCAGTAGGTAGCCCTCTTTCCCCTCCAACGATCGTAAGTGGCACTATTGACGACATCATACTATCAAGCGACCAGGATGGAACAGGTACTACAACATCCACACTCGACTCTGGGCAAACCGGTCGTATGAGCTGGAAGGAATTGGAGCCATAGAAAACAAACGTTTAATACAACAAGAAGCGTGGCTCACAACACTTATCAACTGATTTTACAACATCTGTGACTTGCACCTGCATAGTCTCTGCCCCATTAGGAGCGGCATTATGCGGTTCCACCGATTATTAGCGCCAGCGCAAAAACAATGGGCCTTAAGCTTAACGTGCTTGTGACAGTCATGCCCTTAAGGCTTCGTCAGTGACCTTAACGAAGTCACTGTAGAACCACATACCTGCCACACTGCAGCCACTAAGGCCGCACCTCCAGCTTTACATTGATAAAATCCAGCCCGTTATCAGGCGTATCTACTACTTTAGAAGAACCGAATGTTTTACTGTTCACATGAAAAGCCAGCATGCCAAAGGTGCTTACTTCGCTGCCTTCATCCGTAAACGAAAATTCGCTCAACTGTTGTCCATTCTGACTCAAAGAACCGGAAATCTGCACATCGCCCGCAGTGTTCTGAACGGCAATTGTTCCAACATAGGTGGTATCAGGATCAAACGTATAAGCATCACCGCCACCACCAAGTCGTGTATAGCCTTTGGTGGTACCCAGTAACTTGCCTTGCGTATCGTCGTTGTGTTTTCTTACATCAATATTCGCTGCAGATGCGTC
>JALZVU010000076.1 GCA_023301795.1 Granulosicoccus sp. | reverse complement strand
GTGGCTTCGGCAACTCTTCAACCGTATGATACAGCGCTAATCCAGTGTCGTCCTGAGAGCTGGATACCTGTGACTATGTACGAATGATCACGTATTTACAGTTCATCATTCGATACACGCTGTTCAAGTGATACTGCGACGCCGTCGTCGCTGTTGTCCAGCGCCTGAGTGTCGGCTTCCAGTTTAACGTCATCCATGGCGTTGCCCATAGCCACACCCTCATTGGCCCAGCGCAGCATCGTCAGATCATTGTGGTTATCGCCGAATGCAATTGTCTGATGTTGCGCAAATCCTAGCTCAGCAGCGACGCGGGCAAGGGCGCTGCCTTTGTTCACCCCGGGCGCGCTCACCTCGATAAACGGGACGTTAGATGCTGAGGCTTCAGCATCGTCACCGACAGTGGCTTTCACCGCTTTTTGTAAATCTCCGCGTTGGAGCTCAGGTGTTCGGACGTAGAGTTTGAGTACGTCGCTGATGCCGAATGGCTCACGGCTGCCGCCTTGTTCCAGCGTGTGAGCGCCACCAGCTTCCAGGGCGAATTTCTCTTCGAAATTCAGGCCTGTGTCTGACTCCCAGCCAAAGCTTGCGCTTGGCAGGTGTTGGAGGATTTGTTGGCGTATTGCTATTGCACTGGCCGCTGGCAGAGGTTGTGACCAGCGCTTTAGATGGGTTTGTCGATCAAGCTCATAGGCGCCATTGGAACAGACAGCTCGCACACTGGAGGGAAGCGAGGTTAGTCGGGAGATAGCAGAGAAGGCGCTTCGGCCAGTGACGACAAGTACTGTGTGGCCGCGATCCACAACGGCGTGGACTGCTTTTATCGTTCGTGGTGATAACTGATGATCTGCGCCGAAAAGGGTGCCATCCAGATCCACGGCGATCAATTTCTTTGTCTGCAAAACGTCTCTAAACCTCGTTCGTTACACGCTACGTGAGTTACAAGCCACGTTCGACAATCGCCTGATCCAGCCAGCCAGCTTTCATCTGCGGTACAGACGATAGAAGTAGCTGGGTGTAGTCGTCGAAAGGTGGTGTAAGTACATCACTTTTCACGCCATATCGCACACGCTTGCCACGATGCATAACCGCGATGGAATCAGCGATAGCTTTTACGGTAGCAAGGTCGTGCGTGATGAACAGATAGGCGACGTTCTCCCGGCTTTGCAGTTCCAGCAGGAGTTTCAGGATACCATCCGCCACCAGCGGGTCGAGGGCGCTGGTAACTTCATCGCAGATAATCAGGCTGGGCTTGGCGGCAAGCGCACGGGCGATGCACACGCGTTGTTTTTGTCCACCGGATAATTCTGCCGGATAGCGATCCGCGAATCCTTCACCCATCTCGATAGCATCCAGGAGTTCAGCAACGCGTTGTTTGCGCTCGCGCCCCCTAATGTTGAAGTAGTAGGTGAGGGGACGTCCGATGATGGTACTGACGGTATGGCGCGGATTCATGGCCACGTCTGCCATCTGGTAGATCATTTGCAGTTCGCGAAGCTCCTCGCGACTACGTTGTTTGAGTTCTGGCGGCAGGGCTTGTCCGTTGAACGTCAACGAGCCTTTGGCAGGGGGGAGAAGGCCTGTGATAACGCGTGCCAGGGTTGATTTCCCCGAACCTGATTCACCGACAACTGCCAGGGTCTGACCGGCAGAGAGTTCAATTGAGACATCGCTTAACACTGCGACGTCGGTGCCTGGGTAGATGGCGGTAATGCCGTCTACTTTTAATAAAGGGGTGTCAGCCGGCGGCTTTTCCTGATGTTCGATGCTGCGCACGTTCACCAGGTCTTGAGTGTAGGTCTCCTTTGGCGTCTCGATGATGCTGCGTGTGTCTTCATGCTCAACGGTTTTGCCGTTTTTGAGCACCATGATCTCATCGCTCACCTGGGCCACTACGGCAAGGTCGTGCGAAATGTAGAGTGCGGCTACACCGGTTTTTCGGATAGCACGTTTGATAGCTGCCAGCACTTCGATCTGGGTGGTGACATCCAGCGCGGTGGTGGGTTCATCAAAAACAATCAGGTCAGGCTCTGAGCAAAGGGCCATGGCGGTCATGACGCGTTGTAACTGACCACCGGATACTTGATGTGGATAGCGGTTGCCGATGTTTTGCGGGTTAGGCAATCCGAGTGTGTCGAACAAGGCTATGGCACGGGCACGGGCCTCTTTGGCAGTGGCCGTGCGATTGAGTAGGGTGGATTCCACCACTTGATCAATGAGCCGGTGTGCAGGGTTGAAGCCTGCCGCCGCTGATTGAGAGACGTAGCAGACTTGTCGGCCACGCACTTTGCGCAGTTCTCTGCGGGAAGCACCGCTGATGTCCACGCCGTCGAGCAGCACTTCTCCGCCGCTGATGTGCACGCCACCGCGGCCATACGCCATGGCAGCCAGACCTATCGTGGATTTGCCTGCGCCGGATTCGCCGATGAGCCCCAGAACCTGACCGCGTGCCAGGGTGAATGAGACATCGTCGACGATGGTGACGGTGTGGGGTTTTGCGTCGTCGGGGTAGACCGTGGCGCTGAGCTGAAGGTTACGAATATGCAGCAGTGGCCCTGCTGTTCCGGTAGCACCCTTTGAAACGTCTGTTGAATTGGTATTACTGGCCACTGCGACCTCCTTTGAGGTCTGTGGTGCGGTTCAGGATCCAGTCGGCGACCAGATTCACTGAGATGGCAAGGATGGAAATCGCAGCGGCTGGTATGAGCGCTGCCGGAATACCGAATATGATGCCGTCTTTATTCTCTTTAACCATTCCGCCCCAGTCTGCGTCTGGTGGCTGGATGCCAAGACCGAGAAATGATAGGGCTGAGAGGAACAACACCTGGAAGATAAAGCGCAGGCCTAGCTCGGCTATTAAGGGGGTAAGAGCATTGGGAAGTATCTCGCGAAAGACAATCCACACGCGCCCCTCGCCCCGCAGTCTTGCAGCTTCCACATATTCCATTACGTTGATATCCACCGCGACTGCGCGTGCCAGGCGGTAGACACGAGTGGCATCAAGGATGCCCATGACAAGAATAAGGGTGAGTAGATTAGCCGGGAGTACTGATAAAACGACCAGTGCAAAGATGAGTGTCGGGATAGACATGAGTAGATCGACGAAACGCGATAACAGCGCGTCTAGCCATCCGCCGATAACAGCTGCGGTAAGGCCGAGTATCGAGCCAACTAAAAAGGATATGGCCGTTGCCAATAGCGCGATGAAGATGGTGGTGCGCGCGCCGTAGATCATGCGCGAGAGCAGGTCACGGCCTAGGTTGTCGGTGCCCAACCAGAACTGGGAGGACATAGGTTCCCAGACACCGCCAACCGTTTCTGCCAAGCCGTAGGGAGCAAGCCATGGGGCGAACGCGGCTGTTAACAAAAACAGTGACGTGATTGTCAGGCCTATTATGGCGCTGATCGGGATGCGGCTAAACATGTTGTATACCCATCAGCGAGGATGCCGAATTCGTGGGTTGGCCACGATGGAGATAATGTCAGCGATCATGTTCAGGCCGATGTAGAAGGTCGCGAAGATGAGTCCGCAGGCTTGCACTACAGGCACGTCGCGTTTGGAGACATGATCTACCAGGTATTGGCCCATACCGGGGTAGACAAAGATGACTTCAACGACCACCACACCCACGACGAGGTATGCCAGGTTAAGCATAACAACGTTGACAATAGGGGCAATAGCGTTGGGTAATGCATGTTTGGCCACGATACGGAAGGCAGACAAACCCTTTAATTCAGCAGTTTCTATATAAGCCGACTGCATGACGTTGAGAATAGCGGCGCGGGTCATGCGCATCATGTGCGCCAGTACCACCAGAGTTAAGGTTGCCGCGGGAAGCGCGACAGCGTTTAGACGCTCCGCAAAAGTCATGGAATCGTAGACCGTGGCAACACTTGGGAACCAGCCAAGTTGTACGGCTACAAAGTAGATCAGAAGATAGCCTATGAAAAACTCAGGCAATGATATGAAGGCAAGCGTAGTGCCTGATATAAGTTTGTCGGGCCAGCGGTTTTTGTAGAGCACTGCTAGCAGGCCTAAGCTGATTGCCAAAGGTACGGCAACAACGGCGGCGGTGGAAGCCAGAAAGACAGTGTTGTACAGACGCTTGCCGATGGCATCGGCTATGTCGGTGCCGTTGGTGAGCGCGGTGCCTAAGTCACCTTGGACAATACCGCCCAGCCAGCCGAAATAGCGTGATAGCGCAGGTTCGTCCAAGCCCATGTCGCGGCGCAGATTAGCCAGTGCCTCGGGGGTGGCAGACTGCCCGAGTACGGATTGTGCGACATCCCCTGGTAGAATTTCTGTGCCTGCAAAGATGAGTGCAGATACGGCCAGCAACAACAGCGCGCTTATGGCCAGCCGTTTCGCTAGCAGCGTGAGTATATAACTCATTTTATAGGTGTTTGCATCGAGTAGAGGCGCTGTACAGACTGGACTTAGCCTGCACAGCGTTCTATCGGTGCGTATCCGCTGACGCTATGCCTTCAACCAGCAGCGTGACAGTGCCTGACCATTCATCATGGTCTGGTTGGGGTTGGCGGTCCAGCCGCCTACATCGTTCGATACCCCTTCTACCCAATCGTTGAACATAGGGCAGATGAGTCCACCGTCGTTGTGTACGATGGTTCCCATGTCGGCATAAATCTGCTTACGTTTGACATCGTCAAGTTCAGCGCGTGCAGCCAGAAGCATCTTGTCGAAATCTGCGTTGTTGAAACGTGTGTCGTTCCAGTCAGCGGATGACAGATAGGCTGTGGAATACATCTGATCCTGTGTAGGGCGTCCGCCCCAAAATGATGTACAGAACGGTTGCTTGTTCCAGACTTCAGACCAGTAACCATCGTCTGGCTCGCGTTTCACTTCCACTTGAATACCGGCTTTTGAGCAGCTTTGCTGAAACAGTTGGCTAGCATCAACCGCGCCCGGGAAAGAGCCTTCAGCTGTACGCAAGACAATGGGTCCTGAGTGTCCGGATTTCTTGAAGTGGAAAGCCGCTTTGTCGGGGTCATAGCTGCGTTGTTCGAAATCGTCTGAGAAATAGGGGTAGGCTGAATTAATCGGCATATCATTGCCAAGTGAGCCATAACCGAAGAGTATTTTGTCGACCATCTCTTGACGATCAATAGCGTACTTGAGCGCCAGGCGCAGGTCGTTATTGTCGAAAGGCGCGGTGTTCGTGTGCATGATGAACACGTAGTGACCACGTCCCGGTGTTGATTTTACTTCCACATTTGGAATACGTTTTACCAGTTCTACGATCTTTGGTGGTACACGTTCGATCATGTGCACCTGGCCTGACTGTAGTGCTGCCACTCGCGCGGTGTCATCGTTGATAACCAGTATTTCTACCTGATCCGCATGGCCTCGGTTGCCGTGCCAATCATTGGCGTTTTTCTCATAGCCGTGGCGAATGCCTGGTTCGTTGACCATCATTTTGTAGGGGCCGGTGCCAATGCCCGCTGCTGGGTCATCTTTGCCGCCGTTGGGCTGAATGACCAGGTGATAGTCAGACATTAAAAAGGGTAGATCGGCGTTAGCGTCTTTGAGGCCGACAACCACGGTATCGCCGTCAACTTTCATGGTGTCAATGTTGCGCATGACGCCCAAAGCACCTGACTTTGTGTCTTCGCCCGAATGCCGCTCAAGAGTGGCCACAACATCGGCAGGCGTGAGTGTCTTGCCGTTGTGAAACTCAACGCCCTGACGGATTTTGAAGGTCCAGGTTTTGGCGTCAGCCGACGAGCCAAATTCTTCTGCTAGGCGATTTTCCAGGCTGCCATCGTCAGCTATGTCTACCAGTAGGTCACCCCATTGGTGGCCATTGAATAACGGAACCGCACTGGCAGCTGTTGCCGGGTCGAGGCTGTTGGTGGATTCACCGCCAGAGCTACCAAGTTTCAGCAGTCCGCCTTTTACAGGTTCTGCGGCCATCGCAGATTGAGTGAGCAGCGTGTTGGAGAAGGCCACGCTTGCGCCCATGGCGACGGCGCGCTTCATGAATGTGCGGCGATCGAGTTTGCCTGATACAACGAGTTTGCTGAGCTTCTCTAGCGAATCGGACATCGTGTGTCTATCTCCTGTTTCTGTTCAGTGTGAGCGCTTTCGTCATTATGTTGACGGATCGCTTTGGTCAAAGTATCAGCACTAGGGAACGATATTAATGGCTTCATTGCAAGCGTTAAGTGCAAACAAATTGTCATGCAGGGGGTCGAAAACGTCAATAAAGCGGCTATTGTTCTGTCGTATCAAATCATCCGAATACCCTATGGCTGCAAGCTCTCAGCACTTTTTTGCTTGCCTGATAATGCGGTGTGCTAGCGATGCCAAACGGTGTTGGAACATTTATCGTGTCGCTAGCCTGGTGGCACCGTTGAGTGCGATCAATCCATACAACTGTGATCTCTTACTGCTAGTAAGGCCATTGTTTATTCGCCAATACAGAGATAGCGGACACGATACGAGAAAAGCTGTCATTGGCCCGTTGTACCGAGTGTCGTGCGCGCAAATAACCGTGGACCAGACCCGGCTCAACGATGCAGTGAGCACGACCATTATCACGCTGGATAAGCGCGCAGTATTGTTGGCCATCATCGCAAAGAGGATCGCACTGAGCGCTAACGGCAACGGTGGGTGGAAGTTGTGAAAAATCCGTGTCCTTCAACGGGGAGAAAAGCGGACTATTTTTGTCCTGTACATTCTGGCTGTGGATGTCGGCGTAGTACACCACGTCGTCGGTGGTGAGCATGGGTGCTTTGGCGTGTATCAGGTAGGAGCCCGTGTTGGCGTCGCCGCCCAAGCCCGGATAGATCAGCACCATGCCGCAGATGGCGGGTAACGCGGGATTCTCGGAGTCGAGCCTGTTGCGATAGGCGTGGCACGCAGCGGCCGCTAGGGTAGCGCCAGCGCTGTCACCGCACACCACAATGGGTTGTTGATGGGTATGCCAAAGGTGCTCGATGACGCACATTGCGTCCTCCAGAGCGGCCGGGTGCTGGTGTTCGGGGGAGAGACGGTAGTCAACCGAGGTGAGCACATGACCTGTTCTCTGTGCAATCTCAGCACAGACATCATCATGGCTCTCCAGCCCACCCACGATAAACCCACCGCCGTGCAAATAGACAACTTGCACTTGAGAAGGAGAGGCTATTGTTGGGCCGGGCGTATAGGTTCGGATAGGTACCTGTAGTGTGCTGTGCTGAGACACGAGGCTATCCTCGGTTGTAATACCCGCAGGACGGCCAGCATGAAACTGTTTGCACATGGCGTCATACAGTAGCCGCTGCTGGTGGACGTCCAGATCAGCGGCGTCGTCTGGAAAAGCTGTCACAGTGCGCTCGATGAAGCGTTGTGTTTGCTCATCGAGCAACGTTGAGTAGTCACTCACAGTGAGGCCGAGGAGGGGTGTGTCTATCTCTGGATCATTCATTGTCATCACTATCAGTTAAGCTGCTTAAGCAGGCAAAAGTTACAGGAGAAAACGGGTGATTGAACAGGCTATTGTTGATTGGGATGATGCTTACGAGAATGGTAAGAACATTGTCGGTGGAGCCGATTATCCTGCGCTCTGGCAAGAACGTTCCGCCATATTTCGACAACACAGCCGGGCGACGCTGGATATCGCTTATGGCAAGCAACCTCGTCAGATGTACGACATGTTTCTGCCCGATGCGTCCCGTTTTCCAGCTCCGCGCGGGCTGTTTGTGTTCATACATGGCGGTTATTGGCAGAGAACTGACAAATCGGTCTGGTCATATCTGGCAAAGGGGCCAGTCGATCTGGGCTGGGCTGTCGCCATCCCGTCCTACGTGCTTTGCCCTGAAGCCAGCATTGCAGATATTCAACGCATGATTAGCGATGCGATTGACCACGCTGCCCAACAGATTGATGGGCCGATTGTGCTGGCGGGTCATTCTGCCGGCGGTCATCTTGTGCAATCAATGATGTGCCAGACCACTGGGCTGAAGGCCGCACAGCTTGCGCGGCTCAAGCATGTGTTGAGCATCTCCGGGCTGGCGGATTTGCGTCCTTTGTTGAGAACAAAGCTCAATGATGCCTTGCAGCTGGATCAACAGAGCGCCGTCGCTGCTAGCCCCGTGTTTCAAGAGCCGTTGGGCTCTGTGCCATTAACGGCGTGGGTGGGCGCGGGCGAGAGAGCCGAGTTTATTCGTCAGAATGCACTGATCGCCAATATATGGCACGGCCTAGGTGCCAGGACGCGCACGGTGGAAGAGCCTGACCGACATCATTTCAACGTGATCGACGCTTTGTGTGATGCCAAGTCGTCGATGTTGCAATCAGTTATTGGCGGGGAATAGTCGCCTGGACAACCATCGTTTAACTCGGTTGGTCGATGGTGACGCTATCAAGAATGGTCTGTTTGATACTCTCGACTGTCGAGTCACCTTTCACCAGATAGCCTTTGATCTTGGAATATTGGTGCACCTTGTCTTTTTCTTCGCTTTCACTGGCCGTGGAATACATCATGACAACCATCGGTTCGAGCTCGATGCTGTGTTGATCCGACTCCAGCTCACCCACAAACTCCCAGCCGTCCATAATGGGCATGTTGATATCGAGAAAGATGACAATGGGCGCTCGCAGCGCCGGGTGTTGCTTTGTTAGATCTTCCATCGTCGTGGTCAGTAGGTCGAGCGCCTCCTGCCCATTGGTGGCTTCCAGTACCAACAGAGACAGCCCAGTTTTTTTCAGATACCGCTTCAACAGATAGCGATCTTCTTCACTATCGTCAATGATTAGCACGCTATGCGTTTGAGTTGCGGCATCGCTGGCGGGATGGGTATTATTCACTGACACTCTCTGAGATCGACGGATTTAAAAGAAATTGCAGGCTGGATTTGGGGCCGATGAATACTTGTGCTGACTTAGCAACAGATATTGCAGTTTTAATCCCTATTGTAGATCTTTTGGGGGTGAAGTGCCTAGTTGGACGGATACAGGCTTGTATTTTCATGGTAATTGTAAATGTTTCCGATGTTATTTGTATTATTTACATTTTTGATAGTTTCTCGTGAGTGCTGGCAAGACGACGTCAACAATCCAGCATGAAGATTTTTTGGCCTATGGGTTATCGGCTATAATGTCAGTAGCTTGTCAATCTTCGGTCTAGCCCTAAGATCTTACATTATGATAGGAAGTATGTTGCATTTTTGGAACCCCATCTGCCGCGGCAGACTCCTCAAGACCTTATGCGCACTGATGGCCTGTACGGCATTGGTGTCGTGCGACAGTGACAACGAAAGCGGCCGTGTGGACGTGGCAGACAACGAGGCCTCGATGGTGTTTACAGCACCCTCTAGCTTGCTGCAATCTCGCCAGGTGGTCCCTGAGAACCTGATCTTAGTAGTGACTATCGGTGATCGTGTGCTTGAAGGGCAGCGCAATGCCAATGGCCAGTTTGTTTTTCAGACCACCGTGGAGCCCAACTCATCAGTTGTCGTGTCTCTGGTCTGGTCTGAAATCATCGACGGTTTGCCTAGCCCGCTTGTTTTGGCCACCGCCAGTGCGCCGTTGTTCGTAGGATCCGTGTCCAGTCCCGCCACATTGAGTTTTGCCGACAACGCCTTTAACACCGCCATAGACGATGACGATGATGGGTTTTTCAACATAATAGAGCGCAACAACGGTACAGATCCGAACTCAGATCTCGACCCTGATAGAGGCCCGGTTATTGTCCAGCTTGATTTTCAGCTTCCACTGCCGGTTGAACTAACCGACGCGTCTGAGCTTGTGCGCTCACAGATCAGTTTAGAAGCACTGGTAAACGGGGTGTCTGTCCCTGTTACCCGTGAGGACGATGTATGGATTGGTGTGGCGTTCGTAGCAGAGGAGACCGATCCGCTTATTACGGCAAATGTGTTCGCAACTGACGAGCGAGTATTGCAGTTGGCAACCTTATCTCAGAGCCAGAATGTTGGGCAGGGTGCAACGTTTGTGTTCGAAAATGACGACTATGACGTCGACCCGTTTAACAATGACGGAGATGAGTTCAATAACGCAGAAGAGATAACGCTTGGCTCTGATCCTCTCGATGGAATCGATCCGGATCGTGATCGCGATGGTATTGTTGACGAGGAGGATAATTGCCCGGCTATTGCCAATGATGATCAGGATGATACAGATCGCGATGGTGACGGGGATGCGTGCGATCCGTTTAATAATCTCACCGATCCAGATGAGGATGGTGTTGACGATCCCGGCGACAACTGCCCGGCTGTATCCAATAGTAATCAGGCTGACAGTGATGAAGATGGGGTTGGTGATGCGTGTGAGGTGCCCAATGAAGCACCTAGTGCAGTGGCTGGGCCCGATCAACGTGTGAACGATGGCGTAACTGTCTCAGTCGATGGTAGAGCGAGCACCGACAGCGATGGTGCTTTGGTTAGCTACGAGTGGAACGAGGATGGTGTCCAACTCGCTGAAGGGCCCAGAGCCACAATCACAGGATTGTCGGTCGGAGTTCACCAGATTGATCTGGTGGTGACTGACAACGATGGTGCTACCGACGTTGATAGGTTGCAGGTGACTATCGTTGCTCTAGTGGCAGACAATGTAGCGCCAGATGCTGATGCCGGTGATGACGTCAGCATTGAAGAGGGAGATGCTCTTCAGGTTGATGGCAGTGACAGTTCGGATGAGGACGGTA
Organism: Granulosicoccus sp.; assembly: GCA_023301795.1. Lineage (GTDB taxonomy): Bacteria > Pseudomonadota > Gammaproteobacteria > Granulosicoccales > Granulosicoccaceae > Granulosicoccus. Next base: position 350 of record JALZVU010000076.1, on the reverse strand, counting down.
ACATTACCAATTTCTCGTGGTTCGAGGACGGTGAGCTTTTAGCCACTGGTGAGACAGCCACCATCAATGGCCTTGAGGCAGGTGTCCACTTCATTGATTTGGTGGTTACTGATGACGACAATGACACGGATACCGACAGATTGCGTGTTGAGGTGGAAGAGGCTCCTGTTGTAATAATCAACAATGCGCCGGAAGCCGATGCAGGTGATGACGTCACCATTGAAGAAGGAGAGATTCTCGAGGTCGACGGAAGCGGCAGTACGGATGCAGAAGACGATTTACTTTCGTTTGTGTGGTCAGAGGATGGTGAGGAATTAGCCACCGGCGAGACGGCTAGTATTGCCGGTCTG
>JALZVU010000075.1 GCA_023301795.1 Granulosicoccus sp. | reverse complement strand
ATCTCGATTGCAGTGGATGATTTTGGCAGCGGCCAGACCTCCCTGCGCTATCTAAACCAGTTACCGTTGACCACCTTAAAAATAGATCGCTCGTTTATCCGCAATCTGGGTTGTAGCGACAAGGCTGCAGAAATTACCCGTACGGTCGTTATGCTTGGGCAAAAGCTGGGCATCAACGTCATCGCCGAAGGCGTTGAAGAAGCCGAGCAGTTTGATCTGTTAAAAGAGTGGAAATGCGATCAGATACAAGGGTTTTTGTTCGCGCGCCCCATGCTAGACAAGGATGTCACACAGTGGATGGACGAACAGGGGTCTGTTCAGCAATCCAATAGTCAGTGAATTAGATCGGCACGTGCAAGCCGCAACTCAGATTTGGTGCGCAGCCAGCCCTGCACTCACATCCACAATTCGATGTTCAGCAGCGGAAGCTTTGACTGCCTCGATAATCTCCTGGTTGATCATCCCATCGAGTGCTGTGACCAAAGGGGATTGCTCACCCTTGATGACGCTCACCAGCTGATCTATCTGCCGCACAAGAGGATCGTGCATGCCGAATGGCTGTTTCAACGCGCTAATGGGTTCCATCCAACCGACTTTGTGCGGATACTGCCACAGCGACAAATCCGGAATAGCCAGTGAACCCCGCGTACCGCCAATCTGACAGCAAAGCTCATTGGTCACAGGGAAAGCAGGATTCTCGCGGGAGCTAAACTCCCAGCTCCAGGGTGACACCGTGCAATCAGATACACTGAGAGTCCCCAGCGCGCCCCCCGCAAATCTGAGCAAAATAACGGCCGTGTCCTCTACGGCGTGGCCACGAATAGCGTTCGATTCCATGGCCTGTACTTGTATGACCTCCCCGCACAGATGCCGCAACATATCAATATCGTGAATAAGGTTGAGATAGACAGGCCCCGCCCCAGGTTGTGTCCGCCAACCCGTATCAAAATAATCATCCGGCTTATAGAACCAGGTAGTTGCCTGAACCGCAGTAATTTGGCCCAATGTGCCCTCTTTGATAAGCTCTTTGGCCCGCGATATCAGCGGATTATGGCGCCGGTGATGACCTGTTAGCACGGGCACCCCTGCTAACTCACTGGCCTCAACGATTGACTTTGCCCCCGCCAGATCGACCGCTAAGGGTTTTTCCACTAACACGGGCAGCCTGGCCTTGATACAGGCCAAGGCCTGCGCCACATGAAATTCGTTGGGTGTGGATAACACCACACCATCCACAATATCTGCATGCAGCAATTGGTCTAGCGTGTTAAAACAAGGCACCCCTAACGTCTTTGCAAAGGCAACTGCTGCCGGGTTGAGATCGACAAGGGCACTCAAAATGCCCGTGGATGAATTACGCACAGCTTCGGCGTGCCGTTGCCCGATGAGCCCAACACCCACCACCCCAATTCGCTTTTTCATGCCATCATGTTCCTAGTTAGCCTTTTAAGGATTTGCCGTGAAATACCGATTATTAGTGGTTCCTATTATCGCAGTTGTGCTCAGTGCATGTGACTCCGTCTCCGAAAGAGAGTGCGGCGTTTTTGACCATCCTGAACTGGCGCTGTGGCAGAGCGATAACAATGGTGCGCAGGCCTTGTTCATGAGTGAAGATGGCACCACCGTAAACTTCGATGTCATGCCTGTGGTCCTTAACGAACCCTTTTTGGGTAGCGACGGATCCAGTAATGATGAGGATGTGATCTGTGATCTGACAGCCACTGTCCGACTGCAGAGCACCGACGGCACCGTGGCTATCGACAGCCTTTACATCCAGCGTGAGCGTCTGCTTCTGCCATCGGCTGACGAATCACTATTTATCGACCACAGCACTGAAGTGCCCGTGGGCACAGTGCTACCCGGTAACTTTCTTGCTGACATCAGCGTTGCCTTGCCACGAATCAACTTTGCACCCTCTCGTATTGTGTATCTGGAGGCAGATGACACCACTGAGGAGACGGGTTCTGAAGACACTGACACTGAAGACACCGACACTGAGGTTCTTCTTACTCAGGAAATTGGTGGTCAAACCTATGAGGATGTGGTGCGGGTAGACGCTGCGAACCTGATTACCGACCAGCCTGACACCGAGACAGGCGCCATTAGGCAAATAACGCAGATAGCGGTGGCCAGAGATTTTGGCATAGTGGCGTTTACTGACGATCTTGAGCGGGAATTTGTGAGAGTACCTACTCTTTGAGCAGTCCGTCGGGGTTTTCTAGCTGAGAAAGACCCTTTTACTGCCTGTTTTAATTAATACTTGTGAAAATTCGAATATCGCGGGGTATTTGCTCGCTGGAAGCGTGTACGCCCAAAACTGGTCGCTACACGTACCGGTTGCGGGATTGCTGGTGCCAAAAGCCGATGCACGCTGTACCAAGCGTCGCTCTTTTGTATTTGGCAATCCAACCGTATCATTCGTCCACGAGTTAATCCCTAAACCCTACCCACGTCAGGAGTACTGCACTGTGAAGATGACAACTGAAGAGGCCTTTATCAAGGTCCTGCAGATGCACGGAATCGAACATGCCTTCGGTATCATCGGCTCAGCCATGATGCCTATCTCTGATCTGTTCCCGGAAGCGGGTATCAAGTTCTGGGATTGTGCTCATGAGTGCAACGCTGGCATGAGTGCTGACGGCTACACGCGTGCCACGGGCAAGATGTCCATGGCTATCGCGCAAAATGGCCCTGGCATCACCAATTTTGTGACACCCATAAAAACAGCCTATTGGAATCACACACCCATGTTGCTGGTAACACCTCAGGCCGCGAACAAAAGCATCGGTCAGGGTGGCTTTCAGGAAATCAAGCAAATGGCGTTGTTTGAAGACATGGTTGCCTACCAGGAAGAGGTTCGTGATCCTTCGCGAGTCGCTGAAGTGCTCAACCGCGTTATCGAGCAGGCTTTCCGTTTAAGTGGTCCGGCTCAAATCAACATACCGCGCGACTACTGGACACAGGTTATCGACATTGAACTGCCTCAGGTAGTGCGGCTGGAGCGCCCTCGCGGAGGTGCTGCGGCTATCGCAGAAGCTGCAGAGCTTCTCTCCAACGCTCAGTTTCCTGTCCTGTTGAACGGCGCGGGCGTGGTTATTGGCGGTGCGATTGCTGCCTCTGCAGCGCTGGCTGAAAAGCTGGACTCGCCTGTATGTTGCAACTATCAGCACAACGATGCATTCCCGGGCTCACATGAGCTTAGCGTTGGCCCATTAGGCTATAACGGCTCAAAAGCTGCGATGGAGCTTATCGCTAAAGCTGACGTTATCCTCGCGCTGGGTACACGTCTTAATCCGTTCTCAACACTGCCTGGCTACGGTATCGACTACTGGCCCACCGCGGCAAAACTGATTCAGGTAGACATTAACTCTGACAGAATCGGTCTGACCAAGCGCGTTGATGTCGCCATCCAGGGCGATGCAAAAATGGTAGCGCAAGAAATTCTCTCCAAACTCAGTGCTACCGCCGGTGACGCTGGGCGTGCCGAGCGACGCAGCGAAATCAAACATACCAAGGATCGCTGGGCCCAGGAGCTTGTCTCCATGGAACACGAAGAAGATAACGACGAAGGCATTGACTGGAACGAACGTGCTCGTAATCGTGAGCCTGACCGCATGTCACCACGCAACGCATGGCTGGCTATTCGCGACTCACTGCCCGATGAGGTCATCATCTCCAGTGACATTGGTAACAACTGCGCCATTGGCAATGCCTACCCCACTTTCGAAAAAGGTCGTAAGTATCTGGCACCTGGTTTGTTTGGCCCTTGCGGCTATGGTCTGCCAGCAATCCTTGGCGCAAAAATCGGTTGTCCTGATGTACCGGTTATCGGTTTTGCCGGTGACGGAGCATTCGGTATCTCCATGAACGAGATGACCGCTTGCGGTCGTAACGATTGGCCTCCTATCACCATGGTTATCTTCCGTAACTACCAATGGGGCGCTGAGAAACGCAATACCACACTCTGGTACGGCGACAACTTTGTGGGGACAGAGCTCAACCATGGTGTCGAGTACGCCAAGATCGCTGACGCCTGTGGACTTAAAGGTGTGAAAGTATTCACCACCGAAGAGCTCTCAGAAGCACTTAACACCGCGGTGAAAGAGCAGATGAATGACGGGGTTACCACCTTCATCGAAGTGGTTCTTAACCAGGAGTTGGGCGAGCCTTTCCGTCGTGATGCAATGAAAGCGCCGAATAAGGTCGCTGGTATCAACAAAGCCGATATGCGTCCTCAGCTGGTTGATTAAAACGCGGTTCCGAGCTCGACCCACCAAGGTGGGTCGAGCTCTGTTATTCCAAGGAGTCACGGCCTCCCCCAATCAATCCTGTTAAAGCGGTAGACTGGCGGACTCGCAGCAGCGGCTGCTGCACGGCTACCCCCCGAGATTGTTTGAGTGACAGGTACTACTGACTCACAACCCCACAGATATTCCAAGGCACCATTGACACAGGGCTCGATTCTCGCCCATCTGGTGCGTTTATCGATACCAGCATCGATGGGGATGCTGTTTAACACTCTTTATAATCTCACTGATTTCTGGTTTGCAGGCCAGCTCTCCAGTGATGCTCTGGCAGGTGTTTCAATAGCGGGCAGTGTGTTTTTTCTACTTCTGGCCGTTGGCATCGGTATTCAGACAGGCGCGTCAGCCGTTATGGCCGTTGATGTTGGTGCCGGTAGCAGTGATAAGGTTGGGCAATGGGCTGATCACGTATTCGGTCTGTCGTTAGTACTAAGCCTTGTGGTCGCATTACTTGGCTGGTTATTCGCCGCGCCACTGGTGGTTTTTCTGGGCGCCGAACCACACATCGCGCCGTTGTCACTGGAATACATCACCGTCACCTTGTTTGGCGCATTTACCTTTATATTAAGCTTTGCCGCTGCAGGCGCACTGATGGCAATGGGTGACACCAAATCAAATCGTAATGCGCTTGTTGTTGGTTTTTTCGCTAATCTGGCACTTAATCCGGTGCTGACATTTACGTTAGAACTGGGCGTAACCGGCCTGGCATTAGCCACTGTGATTATAAAAGGCGCATCGGCATATTATCTATACCGCATTCTGACACGAGAACTCGGTAGAGCACCCAGGCCAGCCTTCGCCTTGAAGCCATGGATCGAGCTACTTCGGCAAGTACTACCTGCAAGTTTTAATATGCTCACCATTATACTGGGCGGCTTTTTTACCGTAGCCATATTAGGGCGTTTTGGTAGCGAGCATGTCGCAGGCTATGCAATAGGTTTGCGCATTGAGCAGGTCTTGTTACTGCCAGCACTTGGACTCAATGCCGCAGTTATGGCCATCGCCGGGCAAAATCACGGTGCAAAAAACACCGCACGTGTCCAGCAAACCTACACTAAGGGACTGCTTGTCGGGCTTGCGATGGCACTTGTTTCTATCCCCATCATGCTGACGCTGTCACCTGCGATGATGTCATTTTTTACCGATGACCCCGACATACAAGCTACCGGCGCAAGTTACCTGCGGATCGATGCATTCGCGTTCTATGCCTACGTAGTGCTATTTCTAAGTACAGCAGCTCTTCAAGCCATCAAACAACCAATATTCCCGATGATATTGGGAATTGCACGGCAGCTGGTGATCCCCGTGTCGATAAACGTGGTGCTGGTGGTCTACCTGGATTTTCCCATGATTACAGTGTTCTACACCATCGTGAGTGTCGTTGTCGTCGCATCGATAGTCGCGCACTGGTACACGTTAAAACAGCTAAAGCAAGCGCGCTAAGCAATAGCTCAGCGCGCTTGAGCAATACCTGACCTACTTCTGCCACGCTCGAATGTAATCAATCTCAACCACTGCCGGTATGGCAGAAGAATCAGGCGTACCGATCCACTCGCTACCCATGACAAGCTGCACCACGATATGCATAGGCTCATCTGCTACTCGTACGCCTTCGATACGTCTTACCTCAACGCCGTCGATGTACCAGATAACTAGCTCAGGCTCCCAAAGCACACCATAGGTGTGGAAGTCGTTGCTCAGATTTTCAGCGGTAACGGTTTCCATGGTAGGCGATGAGTGTTTTTCGCCTCTTGAATCACGGGTTCGATTGCTGTCAAAGTAGTGGTATGTCTGATAGGCCTTGTCCGGAAGCGAACCCTGATATTCAATAATATCGATCTCTGGCTTGTTCTTGTAGAAGTCCTGGTTGAAAAGATAGAACGTGGACAGCATGCCTTCACCACCGGACAGCTTTGCATTCATCTCTACGTAGCCATAGGTCATCTCAACGTAGTCGGCCGTTGAGATAACACCTGACAGATACGGCTGGCCATTAGCGGCCTCCAGCTCATCTGCCGGCGTGTTCACACCCGTGATTTGCAATGTGTCGCCCGTGAAAACGAACGGGTCATGACTGACAACAGCCTCGGATCCGAATGTGTTGACGAAATACTGGAGCTCGCTGTTCACAGTCGTATCAGGACCCCACGGTAAGGATGTCTTCCACGAAGTCCTGTCAAGAACAGTACCCGTGAACTCTTCTCCGAAAACCTGTTGATAACCGCTGAGATCAACGGTTGACTGCCCGGGTGTGGCCATGCTGAACACCACCTCTTCTGAGCGAGCCGAACGCATGCCTTCGTTATCCACAGCAACAACACTGTAGGCATAGCTGCCGCCAGGCGTTGGTTGTACGTTTGGCTGTTCACAGCGGGTGTATCGGGTGAAGTTGCAATCGATGAACGATGTGCTCAGCCAACTGCGATAATCATGTTCGTACCCTGAATCAAAGGTGATAGTTTCAATTAAATCTCCGTCACGGTAGATCTCATAAGCTTCAACTGACTGATCATCACTGGAAGGCGCCCAAGTGAATTCCACCCAGTTTTCCGCTGCCATCAGCCTGGTGAGACCGGTAGGCACAGACGGAGGACCAGCGCCACGTGTAGGGTCTCTGACAAACGGCACCAGCGTGGACAATGACTCTGTCAGCGTGGGGCTATCGTCCTGCACCTCAACAACGCCAGAACCTGTAGCTGACGGAGCAGGAAACTCAGATCCGCTATCGCCGACCGGTACATCTGCAGCAGGCACTCCACCGGCGACCGGTACATCTGCAGCAGGCACTTCACTGGCGACCGGCACATCGGTAGCAGGCACTTCACCAGCGACAGGTACGTCTGCAGCAGGCACTTCACCGGCGACAGGTACGTCTGCAGGCACTCCGCCACCGACAGGCGCGTCCGCAGCTGGCACGACAACAACATCTCCGTCAGGCACATCCGTAGCAGGCGCATCGCCTTCAACAGACACGTCAGCGCCGTTTCCGGGAACCGCAACACTATTATCAGGCACTACAGGACCTGCCACCGTTGGCTCATCATCGCTAGAGGCTTGACCTACCAGCGGGGCATCGTTACCAAGCAGCTCACTAGCGGAATCATCGGAACTACTGCAGCCACTCACCACGAGTGCAGCCACCACAAGAACGGGGGCAAAGTTACGTATAGCTGGAACTGACATTTGGGGGGTTACTTACGATCAAAGGGGCGCTGATTGTCGGATTAGTAACAGCACAGGTCAACGTTCAGTGCATTGCAACATCGAAATTAATCAGCTTTCCCACACTTGTTTACAAAAGCGCTCTGGATGGGGCCATCAGCAAGGATTCCAGGGCATCGTGCTCGGCCACAAAATGGCCTTCAAAGCACTCATCAATAGCAGGCACATGGTGTGCTTCACCCGCTTGTAATCGTGAAGGCAGAAACCGCAATCGCGCTGTGGGATCCATCGGTGATGTCAGTTCACCGATCAGACGAATGCGTTGCCGGCTACGCTCTTTTACAGGGTCTGCAACCGGCACCGCTGATACCAGCTGGCGTGTATAGGGATGTTGCGGTCTGGCAAACAGACTTACCGCAGGCGCCATCTCCACAAGCGAGCCCAGATACATCACCATGATCCTGTGGGCCACCTCATACACCACTGACAGATCGTGCGATATAAATATCAGTGACAGCTTGAATTCTTCTTGCAGGCTCTTTATCAGATCAATGATCTGCGCCTGAATAGACACATCCAATGCCGACACAGCCTCATCACAAATCAACAACTTCGGCTTTAAAATCATGGCGCGCGCTATGCCCACGCGCTGGTTCTGACCACCGGATAACTCATGCGGATAACGATTGATCAAGGTGGGATCGAGGCCGACGCGATGCATCATCAAGGCAACCCGGCCAGTACGCTCACTCAACGCTAAATCAGGCTCGTGAACTCGCAGAGGCTCCATGATGCTGTCACCAATACTCATTGAGGGATTCAGGCTTGCCAAAGGGTCTTGAAAAACAATTTGTAAGTCACGACGCAACCCCGTCATGTGTAGTTTGTCCATTTGCCCAAGCGAGCTGCCCAGCCAACTCACAGTGCCATGCGATGCGGGCACAAGCTGGAGGATCGCGCGCGCCAGCGTAGATTTGCCACTGCCCGACTCGCCCACCACACCTAAGGTTTCGCCCTCACTAAGCGCAAAGCTGATGCCATTCACGGCGGCCAATTTGCGCGGTGCAGAGAACCAGCCACCTGGCACAGCAAACTCTACCTTCAGATCTTGCACTTGCAACATCACAGGAGCATTGGCATCCAGCGCTCGTCTACCGCTATGAGCCACGTTTGCGTCGCTGGCCACCTCATTCAGTTCAGCATCAAACACCGGGATGCTAGGCACAGCCTCCAGCAGCATTCGGGTGTAATCGTGCTCTGGACGATAGAAGATTTGCTCACTCACACCTGCCTCAACATATTCTCCATAGCGCATGACCTGAACCCGATCGCACATTCGCGCCACCACGCCCATATCGTGTGTAATCAACGCAATGGCGGTCTTGTGTTCACGGCGCAGTTCATCCATCAGATCGAGGATCTCTGCCTGAATAGTGACATCCAGTGCTGTGGTAGGTTCATCAGCAATCAACACATCAGGTTGACACAACATGCACATGGCAATCATGACGCGCTGACGCATGCCACCCGACAGCTCATGCGGGTATTGCGACAGACGCCGGGCGGCCTCCGGGATGCGCACTCTCTGCAGCCAGTCTGCGCTTGTTTTCTTAGCCTTTGCACTGTCGAAACCCTGATGCACACGCAGCACCTCAGACATCTGCTCACCGATACGCAAATGCGGTGTCAGTGAGGTAAGCGGGTCTTGAAAAATCATGGCAATACGGTTGCCACGCAGCGTGTTCAATTCGTGTTTGGGTACCGTTAACAGGTCGTGCCCGTGCAGCATGGCACTACCGGTAGCTACACCATTTTTTGCCAGCAATCCCATAGCTGCCAGAAACGTCTGGCTCTTGCCAGAACCAGATTCACCCACAACGCCCAGGCATTCGCCCTGATGAAGCTGAACATCAACGCCTTTCACAGCATGTACCAGCCCGTCAGCGCTCTGGAAACGTACATGCAAGTTGCTGATATCAAGCACAGGCGCATTCTGTGATGCCACAACAGCTGTATTGAGTATCGCCACCCTATTGGTCCCGTGTATCAAAAGCATCACGCAAACCATCGCCAATAAACAACAGGCTTAGCAACAGCGTAATAAGAAACGACGCAGGAAACCATAACAACCAGGGCAACACTTCCAGCACATCGGCGCCTTCAGCTATCAAGGTGCCCAGAGAGGTCAATGGCTCTTGAATACCAAAGCCCAGATAACTCAAAAAACTCTCAACAACAATTATCTCCGGGATGGTCAGCGTTGCGTAGATGACCACTGGGCCCAGTAAATTGGGCACGATATGACGAAAGATAATGGTTCGGTTTGACACACCCGCGGCGCGTGCCGCTTCGATATATTCACGTTGCTTTATCGACAGGGTCTGACCCCGAACAATCCGCGCCATGGTCAACCATTCAAGCGCACCAATAGCGGCAAATAACAAGAACACGTTACGACCAAAAATCACCATCAGCAATATCACAAACAGGATATAAGGCAGCGCATACATGACATCGACAAAGCGCATCATGGCCTGATCGATCCGTCCCCCCATGAAACCGGCAATAGCACCGTAGCTGACCCCTATAAACACCGACACCAGCGTGGCAATGAGCGCCACCACTAATGACACTTGTGTACCAAACAATGTACGCGCCAGTAGATCCCGCCCGTTTTGATCTGTGCCGAAGTAATGCCCTGTTGCAAGTGATGGCGGTGCTCTGAACGCCGCCCAATCCGGATCTTCGTAATTAAAGGGAATGAATAAGGGAGCTGCAAATGCGACGACAATCAGCACAGCCAACACAAGCAGAGACACAACGGCAGCCTTGTTCGCGTAAAGACGTCGCCTGGCATCCTGCATCAGGCTCCTGCCAACGATGGCTGTGGCTATGTTTTCGCTGCTTTCGCCCCCTGTGTTTTGGGCACGCACAGCCGCCAGTCCTGCATCGGCCATGCTTTGTTTAATGGCGGCAGCCATAAGCTCTTGCTTACGCGCTCTAAAGAAAATCAATGTCGCACCCTCGGGTCAAGCCATGCATACACAATGTCTACAATCAGGTTCAACACGATAATCAGTAACATGTAAAACACCACAGTACCCAGCACCATGCCGTAGTCGCGGTTGAGCGCTGCATTGATAAAGTACCGGCCAATACCCGGCAGGCCGAATATCGTCTCCACCACCAGAGAGCCTGTCAGTAGATAACTGGCTGCAGGCCCCAGATAGGAAACCACAGGCGTTAACGCAGGCTTTATCGCATGGCGCATGAGTAGGCGCATATCACTCAAACCCTTTGAGCGTGCTGTCCTGATGTAATTGCTGTGCATCACCTCAATCATGGCGCCACGCGTAAGACGCGAGATGCGCGCAACGTGTGGTAACGCAAGCACGGTAACAGGCAACACCAGATGCGTTACAGCACCCTCACCCCAACCGCCTACAGGCAACCACTTCAACTGCAGACCAAACACCAGCTGCAAAATAGGTGCAACCAGAAAATTGGGTATCACAAGCCCCGCCAGTATAAAGGCCCCTAGAGCCACATCCGGCAGACGATTGCGATATAGCGATCCAGCAATACCAGCCAGCACCCCGACAATGATAGATAAAGCAAAGGCTAACCCACCAACAATCAACGTATACGGCAGACCAATTAGCAATTGCTCCGAGACACTGAAGTCCTGATTTATAAACGACGGCCCAAGATCGCCTTGTAGCAGATTACCCAGATAGATAAAGTACTGCTCGATAAGCGATTTATCAAGATTGTAGTGTGCCTCAAGATTTCTCTTTACAGCCTCTGGCAGCGGGCGCTCCCCATCAAAAGGACCACCCGGTGCCAGGCGCAGTATGAAAAAACAAGCCGTGATAGCAATCCACAAAACCGGAATTGTGGTTAATAATCGCTTTAGCGCAAAGCTCAACATGTGCGGGTGCTAGCCGTTGCTTACTATCCGTTGCGCCCTACTCGCTCAATGACAACCAGCGCGTACGATGAACATCAAACGCATTGTTCTCAAATCCCGACACTTTGGGTGATACCACATTGCGTGACAAGTAATAATAGATAGGAATAGCGGCCGATTCGTCCATGGCAAGCTTCTCTGCCTGCTTGAGCAACGCTGCCCGCGCCTCGATATCGGTTAATGTATTGGCCTCATCAATCAGTGCATCAAAGCCGGTGTTGTTGTAGCGACCGTAGTTGTACTGCACCGTTGACTTCAACAGGTTCAAAAAATTGTCCGCATCGTTGTAGTCAGCCAGCCAACCAGCGCGCGCAACATCCAGCACCCCACGTGACAACTCATCGTAATGCACCTTTGTTTCTGTGTTGTACAGTTCAACATCAATGCCCAGAGGCTTCCACATGGCTGCAATAGCCACGGCTATGCGCTTGTGGTTTTCATTGGTGTTGTAACGAAGCTGCAGCTCCAACGGGTTATCAGACGTGTAGCCAGCGCCCTCAAGTAATTCTTTGGCCATGGCCACCTTGTCACCGTAAGGCATATCTTTCCAGTCAACCTCATACGGGTCGCCGTAGTTAGCCATGCCCGGCGGCACCCAGGAATACGCAGGGATCTCACCGGTGCCCAGGATCTGTGGCCCGATGACTTCGCGATTAACCGACATGGACAGCGCCTTTCGAACATCAGCATTGTCAAACGGAGGCTCGCTGTTGTTCATTACGTAATAATACAGACCGGCAAACGGTGCAACCTGTGCTTGCCCGGGTAAATTCTCTTGCATCCACTCGAATTGATCGGTTGGAAACTCAGTCATTATATGAAATTCGCCCGCGCGATAGCGTTTGAGTGCTGCCGATTCATCTTCCAACACGAAGAACTTCGCCCCATCAATAGTCAGTGACTCCATATCATAATACTCAGGATTCTTCTCGGTACTCACGTGAGAACCCGGCACCCACTCAATGGGACGATAAGGCCCATTGGTTACGATATTATCGACTTTCACCCAATCGTCACCGTGTTCTTCCAGCGTATGCTGGGGCAACGGATACGCTGTGTAGTGCGTTAACGCTCCAATAAAGTAGGCCGTAGGGCTTTCAAGCGTAATCTCCAGCGTGTTGTCATCAATTGCCACAACACCAAGCTGTGAAACATCGGCGATGTCACCGGCATTGATTGCCTCAGCGTTCTTGATAGGGTACTGCAGATACGCATAGTCAGCACCTGTGGCAGGATTCATCAATCGCTGAAAAGCGAAGACAAAATCATTGGCAGTAACAGGCGTACCGTCACTCCAGTGGATACCCTCGCGCAGCGTGAATGTGTACACCAGAGCATCTTCGGACAGCGTCCAGGATGTTGCTTGTCCGGGCATGGGTTCTGCCGACGAGTCTTCAGTCACCAACCCTTCAAACATATCACCGACTATGCGGTTTTCCCAATCGCCAGTGATCTTGTGAGGATCTAGTGATGAGGGGTCAGCACCGTTGTGGATATTGAGGACGGCAGCTTGTGCGGTTAGTGCTGCCAGTGTGCTACCTAGTGTCACAGACAACACCAGCAGTACTCTGGACACGAACCCTTTCCGACCTTCAGACAATGAACGCCTGCTTTGAATGAGCATGGAATCTTTTCTCCTATCCGGTTAAAGAAAGTAAAGATTACATCAAACGTCGATGAACACGGGTAAAGTCAGTGAATTAGGTGGCACTCGTGTCACTAGCATGGGTACTGCATACGTTGCAGCACCACTCACAACCGGTAAGATCGTTTTAAGCCGCCGCGGCGGCTTTAGCGCGGTTCGCCTTTGCATCGAGGATCAAACCGGTCAACGTAGCCGAAAATTCAGAAGCAATCAGCTTTGCCACATAGGCATCGGCGCCCACTTTCATACCCAGCATCTTATTCTGTCCGGCAGACAACGATGAGTGCATCATTACCGGAATTCCATTGAAGCGAGGGTCACTTTTTATTTTCGTGGTCAACACGTAACCATCCATGTAGGGCATTTCCACATCAGTGACGATCGCCAGAATCGAGTCGCCCAACACGGTGCCCTCAGCTTCGCATCGATCAGCAACTGCGCACAAAGAGTGCCAGGCATCTCGCCCGTTTTTTGCGCACTCGTGCTTGAGCTGCATTTTATCAAGTAACCTAGCCACCTGAATTCTCGCCACGCCCGAATCATCGGCGTAATAGACAATTCCTGGGTCATCGTTACTGACGGCTCCTGCGATCCGGGATAGATCACTGTCGAACGTAGAACCGAGCACCTCGGCGATGATTTTTTCTACATCGATAAGCAGCAAGATACGATCGTCCTCGAGCTTGCTCATCGCAGTAAGCATGTTTTCATGCGTGTCACTGATCAATTCACTGGGCTCGACAATCTCGCTCCACGCCAGCTGAATGATGTCGTCCACCTCGCTGACAAGAAAGCCTTGCGTACTGTTATTGAACTCAGTAACGATCAGAATATTGTGATCCGGGGAAGCCTCGTATCCACAATAGTGATTAAGATCTATCACCGGCACAGCTCTGCCACGTATATTGGCAACGCCAACAAGACTTGGCGCAGCTTCTGGAATTTTGATCAAATCCGGAACCGTCATCAGCTCGCGTACTTTGAACACGTTGATGCCAAACCGCGTGTCGTTTTCAAGATTGTCCTTACGCCCCAGACAGAACATAAGGATCTCAAGCCGATTGGTGCCCGCCAGATTGGTGCGATCGTCAATCGATTGAAAAATATCAGTCACAGATGTGCACTTCCAGTGTTGAATAGTGGGCCGGTATAAGGGATAGCGACGAGCCAGCCAATAAATTAACCGCAAGCAACGTTATGCAAAGCAGATAACGGTTGCAGACGCCAATGCCTTGGCCATGGGGTTGCAAGTGTGTGGCCACACTCACGCATCCTGTAACCTTTGCGAACAGCAGCACATCCACCGTTACAACGCATTTTTAGTGGTACCTTTCGGATACCTCAACGATAACGACTAGAACCATGACCACAACATCCGCCTACGGAAGCTGGGAATCACCATTAAGCGCTCAGATGCTGGTTAGCGGTGCGGTCGGCATCAGCGAGGTCGTGCCGGCAGGCAGCGCCGTGTGGTGGGCAGAATCGCGCCCGGAAGAGGCTGGCAGGATTGCCATCATGCGCTGGGAAAACGGGTTAAGTCAGGAAATCACACCTGCCCCTACCAGCGTACGCACACTGATGCACGAATACGGCGGCGGTGCATGGTGGGCTTCGCAATCCACGCTCTGGTACGTCGATTATGCCGATCAGCGCCTGCGCGAGTTACAACTACAACCCGACGCCGATCCTCAGATAACCATCCTGAGTCCAGAACCCAAAATCCCCCGAGGACGCCGCTTTGCGGATATTCGCCCAAGCGTTGACGGGCACTGGCTGATCAGCGTCTGCGAGCGCCATTCAGCCAAGCAGGCAGAGCCACAAAACCTGATCGTCGCAGTAGCTCGTGACGGCTCGCAAACCATGGCAGATCTGGCTCACGGTGCTGATTTCTATGGCTCGGTGTGTGTATCACCCGATGGTAGTCAGTTAGCCTGGGTTCAATGGAATCATCCCAACATGCCGTGGGATACCACCACCCTCATGCGTGCAACCATCAACAGCGACGCAAAATCCATCGAATTAACCGATATCCAAGTGGTTGCAGGCGGCGACAAAGAAGCCATCGTGCAACCCTTGTTCTCTCCGGACAACCGGCTTCATTATTTATCTGACCGCAGTGACACCTGGCAGCTATATGCAGTCGATCAGCAAGATCCAGTAATGACGGTAGACGGCGAGATTGGCTATCCACCGTGGGTGCATGGCATGAATCGTTATGGCTTCGATGAACAAGGCAACGTTAGCGCAGCTGTGTTTCGCGACGGCGTCGATCACCTTGACGCACACCCCGAAGGCACAGCGTTTCAGTCAATCAGGCTCAGCGGTAACAATCTGGCCTTTGCCAGCTCATCATGGACCTCTGAGACCACTGTACATTTCAACGACCAGGTGGTTCGACCAGCGCGGCAGTTACCCCTGTCGAACAGCTATTTTCCGGCTCCGGAAATCATCAGCTTTCCATCTGGAGAATCCGGTTCGGATGACATTGCACATGCCCTGTATTTTGCACCCGCCAACCCTAAATTCACTGCACCCGATGGTGAAAAACCACCACTGATTGTGTTGGCGCATGGAGGACCTACCTCCGCTGCCAGATCGCAGCTATCTCTGGCACAGCGCTTCTGGACGAGTCGCGGCTTTGCTGTCGTAGATGTTAACTACCGAGGCAGTAGCGGCTATGGTCGTGCGTACAGAAAGAAACTGGATGGGCAATGGGGCATTGCCGATGTACAGGACTGTGTGGCCGTGGCGCGCTATCTTACTAAGCGTGGTGATGTTGACTCCAAGCGGCTGATTATTCGCGGCGGCAGCGCAGGTGGATTCACCGTGCTAAGTGCACTGGCGCTGTATGACACCTTCACCGCTGGCGCCAGCCTGTATGGCGTGGCCGACCTTGAAGCCCTTGCCAACGACACTCACAAGTTTGAATCACGCTATCTGGACAGCCTCATTGGCCGATGGCCTGAAGATGCTGCTATCTACGCTGAACGATCACCCATCAACCATCTGGATGGCTTCAGTGCGCCCATGATCGTGCTTCAAGGCTCAGAAGATACTATCGTGCCGCCTAACCAGTCGCGCATGATTGTAGACGCGCTGGACAAGCGCGGTTTACCCGTTGCCTATCTTGAATTTGAAGGCGAACAGCATGGCTTTCGAAAAGCTGACACCATCATTAAGGCGACTATCGCAGAATTAACGTTTTATGGCCGAGTGTTCAACTTTACGCCCGCAGGTGACTCAGTAGAACTCGATATTCGAAATCTTGCACAATCCACATCGAGTTAATATCGTCACTACTGCGCCGCAGAGCCCCTTTTCTCAGCTACTGCCCCGGCAGAGGTCTCGCGAGCAATAAGCTCGTGAAGCGCCTGCGGCTCACACGGCTTATGCATGAGAGGAAAGCCAAGTGCCTTGATATCGCGAAGCCGCTCGGGCGCAATATCACCAGTCAAAACAATGGCCGGTAACGCAGCACCTGCGTATTGTCGCACCTGCCTTATGACATCCCCGCCGGTCTCGCCATCACGCAGCCGGTAATCACTGAGAATAAGGTCAGGTATGTCGCCGATCTCTTGTAGCTGCAAAAGAGCTTCCTCTCCAGACTGAGCGCACATAACCACACAACCCCAAGTCTGCAGTAGCCCTTCAACAGCCAGACACGCTTCTTCCTCATCGTCGATAACCAGAACAAACAGCGAGTCCAGATGATCCGATGATGTTATCGCCGGGAGTTCGCTAAACCGATAAAGAGACTCATCACCTTCGGGTACACTCACATGAAACTGCGTGCCCTGCCCGGGTGATGATTCAACCTCGATCTCAACATCCAGTAGATCAGCGAGACGTTTCACGATCGATAAACCCAAGCCAATGCCCTGATTACGATCGCGCTCAGCGTTGCCTAACTGCACAAATTCCTCAAAAATCCGCGTTTGGTCAGCCGATGGAATACCGATGCCTGTATCGCTAACGGTGACACGGACACGGTTGCCATGAGCGTACGAGTGAATCGATACGTTACCCGAATCGGTGTATCGGATAGCATTGCCTACCAAGTTTCGAATGAGTGTTTCAAACAGTAAGGCGTCAGTGTGGATAATGTGCTCGTTAAGTTGCACAAAAAAATCCAGACTTTTTTCAATGGCCAGCGGTCTGAATTCACCTTCCATCTGTGCGAGCAAACTATCCAGATACACGTGCTGCTGATCAACATTTATTGTCCCGGCATCCAGCTTGGAAATGTCCAGTAACGCATTGAACAGCTCCTCCAGAGACTTTACCGACGAATCGATCTGCCCGACCAGTGTCTTGTGCTGTGTGTTACGCGTCTGCATCTCAAGGGTTGCAGTAAACAGACGTAAGGAGTGCAAGGGCTGGCGTAGATCGTGACTGGCTGCTGCAAGAAAACGTGATTTGGCCAGATTCGCTTTTTCCTCGCGTGCCAGGGAGACTTCAGCGCGCTTATGCTGATGCTTTAGATCCTCCAGCAGCTCCACGTTGTCAAAGCGTAACTCGATGGAACGCAATATGGAGGCCCTGATACTTCGACATGAGCCTAAACAGACAACCAGATAAACCATCATCAGAGCACCAATCGAGACGGCGTTGGACTCCCCAAAAGCCATCATGCGTAGGCCAGCCGGCAACAAGATGGGTATGATGAATAACAGATACATCGGTAACAGGTAGGCGACGGCCGCCGTAGCGCTAGCCACCATACCGGTCAACACCATGATCACGAGCAAACTTGTTAAAGGCTCCTCCGGGGTCAGTGCCAGATAACCCAAGGACCCGATGCAACACGCAGTAGCAAACGTTAAAGCCGTTGCAATACGTAATCGGGATTGCACCGTCGCCACTGTGGCGGGGTCTTTACGCCAGCTGCGCAGATAGGCAGCCCGCACCAGTAAAATGACGGTAAGAGCACTGGCCCAGCAAATCAGAAACGCCGTTGGTAACTGTTCTCGAAGTGCTACCGCTAATACGAATGCCGCCAGAGCCGTACTTGGAATGATCCACACCAGGCTACTGCAAAGCAACGAGAACACAGCCAGACGCTTCTCAAGATCTCGCTTTGTTTGCGTGCTGGACGTGAACATACTCAAGGCTCGACCTCAGGATCCTCCTGTGCCTGATAGATCATTTTGAGCACGATGCCTTCGAACTCGATGATGTCGCCATGTACAATTTTCTTGCGGCGACGTGTCTCTATCTGCCCGTTAACAGTGACTAGATTGTCGTCGATGACAAGCTTGGCCTGAGCACCGCTGCCGACGAGTCCTTCAAATTTCAACACCTTGTACAACTCAACAGGCTGGCTGTTGAGTACTACATCCTGAACATCATGCCCATCTGACATCGTTCTAATCTATCCCTGCCTGGTGGTAGATTATAGCGCTTCCCAGTGGGCGTTTCACGAATAGTTAAGGCTAGCCAGCTTTTGCCAACGGCACTTCATTGTCGTTGATGCGCTGAATCAATGCGCCGAGCACCTCTTCGGCCTGGTCGTTATCTACCTGACAGGTTCCTGCTGCGGCATGGCCGCCACCGCCATACTCAAGCATCAATTCACCGACGTGCGTACGGCACGAACGATCGAAAATGGATTTGCCAGTGGCGTACACCGTGTTCTGCTGCTTAAATCCCCATAGCTGGTGAATCGATATATTGCACTCAGGAAACAGTGCGTAAATTGCAAAGCGACTGCCAGGATGAATGATTTCCTCATGGCGAAGATCCAGCACTACCAGATTCCCATGAACGGTACTACACCGCTTGATCTGATCTTTAAACGCTTCCGAGTGTTCCTGATACAGTTCCACACGTTCTGCAACATCAGGATGCAACAAAATATCGTCGATGCTGGATTCTTTACAGCAATCAATAAGCTCCATCATCAGCGCATAGTTTGAAATTCTGAATTCACGAAAACGCCCCAAACCCGTTCTGGAGTCCATCAGCATGTTCAACATCTCCCAACGCTTGGGCTCTAGCACTTCTTGCATGTTGTACTGAGCTGAATCAGCCTTGTCGACAGCTTCCATCATTTCGTCCCAGCGCTCAGGGAATGCGGCATGTGCGCCGTAATGCTTCCACACCACACGCGCTGCAGACGGCGCATCGGGGTCAATGATGTAGTTTGCAGGTTTCACCTTGTTGCGGCGGACTTCTGATTCATGATGATCAAACACCATGTGAGCACCGTCTACAAAAGGCAGATTGGTTGTGATATCACGCGGCCCGATGTCGATTTTGCCATCCTGCATATCCTTCGGATGGACAAAGCTGATGTCATCGATCATACCCAGATGCTTCAGCAACACAGCACATACGAGTCCATCGAAATCGCTGCGGGTAACCAGGCGGTAGGTGTCAGTCATGGAGTGTCGTCTTTTGAAGTTGTCCTATACCCCCTGTTAATCGACATGTGCGCGCTAATAGTTTAGATCAGGGGGGTAACATGTTTGGCTATCTCCCCTGATCAGCAAACTGCATCACACTGTCCGCAACGCAGGCACTCCGTCAGCTTTTCTGAGCCAACGCCGCTTTCAACTGCAGAGCCAATGCTGACGGCGGATCTGGCTCCGTACGAACCTGTCGTCCGTTATGCTGGCTTTTATTGTCTCTGCCCGAATTACCACGTCCATCATTGCCACGCCCCTTACCACCCTGTGACCCCGAATTATGCCCAGAATGTTGATTCGACGCCGGTCTTGGGCGCGAACCCCGTCCACCGCTTTCCTGATCAGCAGCACTGTCGCTCAAGCGCATGGATAAACCAATGCGTTGACGCTGAACATCCACGCTCATGACTTTCACCTTGACAATATCTCCCGCTTTTACCACCTCACGCGGATCTTTGACAAAGGTATCGCTCAATGCCGAGATGTGGACCAGTCCATCCTGGTGAACACCGACATCCACGAAAGCACCAAACGCTGTAACGTTAGTCACCTTACCCTCGAGCACTTGATCAGGCACAAGATCAGTAATTTTCTCAACGCCATCAGCAAATTTAACAGTCTTGAATTGGGGTCGCGGATCCCGTCCAGGTTTCTCCAGCTCAGCAAAAATATCTTGCACGGTGGGAAGCCCGAACGTGTCGTCAACAAACTGCTGCGCATTCATGGCTCGCAGCCGTGATGTGTCGCCTATCAAATCAGTCAAGGAGCACTGCGCCGCTTCGATGATGCGCTTGACCACCGGATAACTCTCAGGATGCACACCAGAACAGTCCAGAGGATCCTTACCATCACGAATACGCAAAAACCCAGCAGCCTGCTCAAATGCCTTAGGTCCCAGACGCGGCACTTTCTTAAGTTCTTTGCGCGTAGAGAATGTCCCCTGCGTATCACGGTACTCCACAATGTTTGCCGCGAGCGCAGGCGTCAGGCCCGCCACACGCGATAGCAAAGCAGCCGATGCGGTGCCCAGATCAACACCCACCGAATTAACGCAATCCTCAACAGTAGCATCAAGACTGCGCGCCAGAGCTGTTTGCGACACATCGTGCTGATATTGACCAACACCAATAGCCTTGGGATCAATCTTGACAAGCTCAGCCAAGGGATCCTGCAGCCTACGTGCAATGGACACCGCCCCACGAATAGTGACATCCAGCTCAGGGAATTCATCTTCAGCCACTTTAGAGGCCGAATACACCGAAGCTCCAGCCTCTGAAACCACCACGGGCGTCATGTGCCGACGCTGCCCAACAGGCAATGCAGCCAATGCAGCAATCAGTTCATCAGCGAGCTTTTCGGTTTCCCGACTGGCCGTGCCGTTACCCACCGCTACCAGCTCTACTTTGTGTTTGACACACAAGGATGACAACACGCCCATGGATTGCTGCCACTGCTGCTGCGGTTTATGTGGATAGATAGTGGCAAAGTCACAAACCTTGCCGGTGTTATCCACCACCGTCACTTTCACACCTGATCGATAACCCGGATCAAGGCCCAGGGTGGCGCGAGCTCCGGCAGGTGCGGCCAACAAAAGATCCTTCAGATTACTGGCAAAAACACCAATGGCCTCGCTATCGGCTCGTGCTCGTAAATCGGCAAACAACTCCGACTCCAGATGCATGGCAAGCTTTATCTTCCACGTCCACGACACCACCTGCGCACGCCAGGCATCAGCAGCTTGTGCGGTGTCTCGAAAGCCTAAATGCGCAGCCACATTCTGCACACAACGCTCGTCTGAGAATTCATCGCCTTGCTTCATTAACAACTGTAACGATAGAAACCCCTCTGTACGTCCACGAAACATGGCCAACGCACGGTGTCCAGGCACTTTGCCAAACGCTTCCTGATGATCGAAGTAATCACTGAACTTGGCGCCTTCGGTAGCCTTCCCCTTAACCATGGAAGAACACAGGTACGCCTCTTCCTTGACTAAGTTGCGCAGCCGAGAAATAAGGGCAGCATCTTCAGCGAAACGCTCCATCAGAATATACCGCGCGCCCTCAAGCGCCGCTTTTGTATCCGCAACACGTAACGCCTTGTCTATGGATTCATCATTGTTCAGAAAACCTGCAGCGAGTTTTTCCGGATCGTTCTCAGGCACATCCCATAATTGCTCAGCCAGCGGTAGCAGACCCGCTTCTATTGCAATTTGCCCTTTGGTTCTGCGCTTTTTCTTGAAGGGTAAATACAGATCTTCCAGTTCGGCCTTGGTTTGTGCCTGCTGCAAGCTACTCTTGAGCCCATCGCTCAGCTTACCTTGCTCATCAATGGTTTCGATAATGGCTGTTCGGCGCAATTCCAGCTCACGCAAGTAGCCAAGACGTTCTTCCAGATCACGCAACTGAGCATCCGACAAGCCACCCGTGACCTCTTTTCGATAGCGTGAGATAAACGGCACGGTATCACCACCATCAAGCAAGCCCACGGCTGCATTGACCTGGGCCTCGGTGGCATTGATGGTTTGCGCGATGCGGGCACTTATCGAAGCTTGAGCCATTGTGCTCATAAGGTCGTTCTCATAGAAAAGGTTGTCTCACCTGTATTAGTTCTGCAACGATAGACACGGCAATTTCTGCCGATCCACGCGCACCTATGGATAATCCCACCGGGCCCTTCAACCGCTCAATACTTTCCTGCGGTACATCCAGCCCGAGAAGTCGCTTACAGCGTTTTTCGTAATTTCGTGTAGAGCCCAATGCGCCAACATGAAACGCGTGTGAGGGCAATGCCTCCATCAAAGCCAGATCATCAATATTAGGATCATGACTCAATGCAAGTACGGCACTGTGCTTATCACTGGCATATTGCAGCACCGCATCATCAGGACTGATACTGACAATGGGCACTTCATCAATGTCCCAACTGGCAAAGAATTTTGGCCGTGGCTCCACGACAATGACCTCAAAATCCAGGGCCTGAGCAAAGCGCGCCGTGTACCGCGACAGCTCACCAGCTCCAACAATCAGTAGTTGCCAGGAGGGGCCGAACACCTGCGTTAACGTGGGCGCCTGCCAATCAAAAACATCATCCTCGGCAGCCACATTGACCTGTACAATTTGGGTATCCGTAGTTAACTGCCGGACCACGCGCTCACGCTTTGCCAAAAGCTCAAGCACCTGTGAAACACCTGACTCGTTGGTCAGCGTTTCAAACAGAAGCTCCAACTCGCCACCACACGCCAGCCCGAAGCGTTTGGCCTCTTGATCGTCAATCCGATGGGTATGCACTTGCGGCACGCTCTGTACCTTGAATTGCTCGCTTAGCTGAGTTTCTATACACCCGCCAGACACCGAGCCTGCCATGACACCATCTTCACGAATAGCGGCGATAGAGCCTGGTGGACGTGGGGATGAACCCCATGTGCGAAGCACCGTCACAAGCTCCACCGCAAAGCCTTGAGCCAACCAGCTTACCGCTGCCTCCAGAACATCCTGCGAACTGTTTTTCATGATGATATGTCTTCTGTCAACGTGCCTGCAAGCGCCTTGTCAGCATCAATGGATACCGCAATTTCTTTGGCGCTAAACGGGCAGACAAACCGCAACGAATACGCCACCAGTTGTAAGTTTTCCACGGTGGTGCCCATGGCAGCATCTGTAGCCGTGTTTTGCTTCGAGTACATTCTGTCACCAATAACCGGATAACCCAACCCTGAGATATGTTTGCGAATCTGGTGCTTTCTGCCTGTGTCAATACTAAGCCTTAATGCCGAGCGATCATCCGCGCTATCGTAGCGCATGGACAGTATTGTTGTCAGGGCATGCCGATCATCAATAGGTGTGTCCAATCGCTGTGGCAACGGATGCGTGAATTTTCCCTTGACGTGTGCCTGATAGTGCTTGTGAATTTCTCGTTGTTCAAACATTTGGGCTAGTTTTCTCAGAGCATTTTTGGTGTAAGCAACAATCAGCAGACCACATGTAGCCTTATCTAGTCGATGCACCAGATAACAATGCTTGCCAGTGAGACGTTGGGCCACTTGTGTTGCCACTGTGTGATCAGACCACTTACTGCCCTGACACAGCATGCCAGATGGCTTGAACCAGATGCCGTAGTTCACCTGATCGGACACACAGTACATAGATTGCGCATTTTGAGCCAGAACCTGCGGATCATAGTTCAACATGAGCGTTGAACCCGCAACTACCTGTGTATCCAGCGTATACAAACGTCGTGGGCGCGTACTACTCCGCCCACGTTGCAAACTGACCCACACCGCCCCCTTTTCAGCCGCATCCTGCACAACAGGTTCAGGCAATGCAGTGATACGAGACAGAGCTTGCAGTGCGCTCTCATCCACCTGCACGTCGGTTTTGAATTGAACAGCGTTTGTCATTAAACCGAGATAACCAAAAACTATTGTTCAGCGCTTCAGCTCATGAATGGACTCAGCCGCAGAACGCGCAGAGCTGAGCATAAAGCCGTGTTCGGAGGCGATAAAAAACATTGTCACCCCGAGGGCATTGAGTACTTCCTTAGAGGAGGTGTCGCCGGCAAACGTCATGAACGCCTTACCCTGCTTTCTGGTGGCCTCACCGACCTGAGCCATGGCATCGCGCACCGGCTTTGAAGTAGGGTCTGTGGTACCCAGGCACACTGACAGATCAGCAGGTCCGACAAACAAACCATCAACACCTTCAACCGCTGCAATTTCTTCAGATGCGCTCACACCCGCAGGCTCTTCAATCTGGACGATAACGACGGTCTCATCAACGCTCTGTTGCAACACATCAGCCATGCTACGCGTGGCAAAACCTGCCCATCGTGTTGAACCTGCATAGCCTCTGCCACCGTGCCCGAAGCGCGACCATCGCGCGACATCCTGTGCTTTTTCCACACTATCGACATGCGGCACGATAACGCCTAGTGCGCCACTGTCCATCGCTTGCAAGATCTCATGCGACGAGCCCGTTGGCACACGCACAAGCGCTGGGAAATCAAGTGCTCGAGCAATAGCCAGGCACCCATCCAGACGTCCACGATCAAAGGCCGAATGCTCAGCGTCCAGCGCGATAAAGTCCAGGCCTGATTTGGCCAGGACCTCAACCACATCAATGGCGGGCGTCTTGACAAACGTGCCGCACAACGGCTCACCAGCCAACATCCGCGACTTGAATTCCAGGAAACGACTCATGGGCCAAAGTGCTCAGTGATAAAAGCGTACTCTACCCCGTTGCAGCGACGCTTGCCACGCCTAAAGGCAACAATTAACTTGCCTGAGCGTGTTGTCGGCGACTTCTGGACAACCACAACAGCGCAACCCCTGCCAATAATAGAAACGGCACCATCGCAAGATTCACCGTGCTCCAGCCATGAACCGCTGTACCACCTGTGCAATTCATCAACCCACCTGAGGCAATACTAGCTAAGGTTACACAGCCGAATACCATGGTGTCATTCAGACCCTGAGCACGACCCCGCTCATGCGGTTCATGGGCACTAGACAGCAAGGCTGTCGCACCAATGAAGCCAAAGTTCCAGCCAATGCCCAGCAGTACCAGTGCCACAAAAAAATTGCCCAATGCCACGCCAGAGAGCGCCACCACCCCTGCAGCACCCAGAATCAGCAGCCCTGAGGTGATAATACGGGTGACCCCGAACCGGACGATGAGATGTCCCGTGAAAAACGACGGGATGTACATGGCAAGCACATGCATCGACACAATGTCATTGGCGTTGTTACTGGTAAATCCACAGCCCAATACCGCAAGTGGCGTGGATGTCATGACAAGATTCATCAATGAGTAGGACACCATGGCGCAAACAATAGCCACCAGCACGGTCGGGGTACGCAGCAGCTGCATGCGTCTCCTTCCAAGGTTTGCCATCTTGTCCTGAGCGCGTTGTGCTTTGGTCTTTACGTCCGGCAGGTCCAGCAACAAGAACAGAAACATACCGAGCAAATTCATCACGATAATGGCAAGGTAGGTGCCGATGAACGGGTTGGTGAGAAACACACCGCCAAACAGTGGCAGGTAGGTGAGATCAAACACCAGCTTGTTCAATTGTGGACCAAAAACAGCGGCTAGTAAGCCGCCAGCCATCACGTAGGAAATAGCCTTGGGTCGGTAAGCCTCAGACGCAGTATCCGCTGCGACAAACCGGTAGAACCCATGCGCTGACATATATATGCCGGTGAAATACGAACCCACCAAAAGCAAGGGAAACGATCCGATATGCAAGGCGTAAGCGGCAATGGCTGCACCACAAGCACCACTGATGGCCCCGACAAAAAAACCAAACTTACGCCCCATTCGCTGCATCAGCGGCGACATCCAGGAAGCGGTGGTCATTGAACCAAAGACGATCAGGGATATTGGCAAGGTGGCAAAGCAGGCGTTACCCGCAAGCATGGCACCCGCAAGCCCCCCAACAACAAAAATCATGGGAAGCTGCGCACCAAGAATGGCTTGTGCAGCTACCAGTACGAGAATGTTTCGCTGCGTACGGCTATCTGCACCCACATCCACATTCATAGGCTACCCAGCATCTTCATCCCCATAGAGGGCCGGATTGCAAATTGGTCTGCGCTCATTAAATACCATCCCTTACGGGCAAACAGTGTACTGAGCCTTGTCCGAGCGCTCCCCGGTGCAGTATAGGGAAAAACGCTCAGGGTAATGTAAAACATTCGCAGCCACCAAGCTGCTGCCGAGTACCTGAAAATCATCAAATCACAGGTAAAAAAAGGTGCCACACGAAAGAGCGTTGACACTTTTAAACACGTTGCCTACGAACTGCGGCCGCAGCCCATAGACAACGCGCTATTTTTGCAAAAAAAACTGCATAC
>JALZVU010000074.1 GCA_023301795.1 Granulosicoccus sp. | reverse complement strand
TCACGCCACCAGTTGTAGTGAACTTAATGGCATTACCTACCAAGTTAGTTATAATCTGCTTTAGTTTCCCGGCATCAGTATAAATGTATTCAGGTAAAGGTCCATCAGGTTCATAGCGCAAATAGATGTTCTTCTCGTCAGCCTTGAATTGCATTATTTGCACAACTTCGTGAATAATCTGATGCGCCTGAGTCTGTATTTTTTCAACTTCAATACGCCCAGCCTCAACCTTTGATAAATCCAGAATGTCGTTGATAAGATTTAACAAGTGGTTACCACTTGACGAAATTGTGTTGAGGTAGCGCATACTATCTTTGCTACTGCGCTCGTGACCACCTCTCTTTAGAATTTCAGAGAATCCGATAATGGCATTCATTGGTGTTCGAATTTCGTGACTCATGTTTGCGAGAAACTCACTCTTAAAGCGGTTAGCCTTTTCAGCCTCATCTTTCGATACACGCAATTCCAGTTCCTTTTGCTCAAGCTCTGTAACGTCATCAAAACTGATCAACATCCCAGCGGGTGTTGCGCCGCCAGATAGTATAGGCGAGCAGTTAGTCATGAAGGTTCTGTTCGGCTCACCATCAATATGCAACCGTATCATGTCGGCTGTTCGCGTACGACCGTCCGCTAACGATTTCGTCCAGGGAGCCTGTGAAGTATCCAAGGCTTGACCATCTTGAGCGTACCAGGGAAATCGTGCTATCTGCCGACCCATCAACAACTCGGGCGTCTCATTTGCCAACTTGGCAAACGCCTGATTAGCCAATACAACATTCTGCTTTGCATCCAGTACTAGTAACCCCTCAGCCATCGTGTCGAGTGCAGAGCGAACACGCCCTGGAACGACTTGCGAAGGATCCAATTGTTTTAACATCTTACCCAGGTAGAAGTAGAACAGAATGAAGCTGATAATTGATATCATACTGGTCAGTAAAAACACCGGGTGCTGGTAAAAACTATACCAAGCTGTATTTGATAAGGGCACAAATCGAAGTTCAACCTGACCCCACTCAGACGCACCTTCTGAAATAGGAACAACTACCTGTCCCAGAGTAGATATACCCTTTTCAGTTGCTTTCCAATGCTTCAGGTGGTCGTCAATCACAGCTACCAGTGTCCCATCGCGTTGACGTACTGCTGCAGATAGAATTTCATCGTTCCGTTCGACAATAACTTTCAAATTAGCACTCATACGCCGAATGTCAGTAGTTGTTACAAAAATGGAGCTATTGACTGCGATGGCCTCAGCCAAACGTGCATGCCCATCTCTGATCGCACCGTTGCGATCAGGTAACAATCCTGTAAATGACGCTAACAATAACAAGGATACTAAAATACCCGAGAGTCCCAGCGTAATTCTGACGCGCGCAGTATGCCCCTTGAAAATTCTCTCAAGCACGACAATGCCTCAACTCTTGGGGAAAGGAAATATCAAACATCAGTGTTATTTCCATTTCCGGATGGGTGTAATACGATGTCTTTATCAGTGTTTTCAACAACCATAGACTCTAGCGATTCATCATCGTCATCGCTTTCACCATTCTGCAACCCAGCCAGTACAGGCAATGGATCGACAAAGCTCCAGGCTGGCATTGATGAGAGCACGCTACTAAGGAGCACCCCACTTCTTACTAGCCAGATTACATAGCCAACCGAAATACCGGCTGTAACCGATAGGCTGTTGCTAATGACAAGTTCAGTACTCTCAGTTTCTGAAATGAGCTCGTCACGCATGTTTCTTAGCTGAACAATAAACGAGTCCACTTCAATCAACTGCAGCGGGTCGTCGAAGAATTCGAGTTGTTCGCCCAATCGCTCAAGCAGCAAATCGGCACCTGAAATTTTTAGAATAGTCGTCAGTGTCGTATTACCACTATCGTTGGTTGGTTGATCATCAATAACGACTGCAGAGTCTATCGACGGAATCTCTATAGGCTCTTCGCCAAGATCAAAAGGCAGCAGAACATCTCCTTCAGCGGCTGTAACTTCATCAGAACGCTCTGCCTCTGGTTCAGCAAATAAAGAATTTTCTTGGTTATCAGCTGGGGTATCCTTGATGAGAGAATTAATTTCGTTAAACTGTATTTCACTTGTAAAATCAAGTACAGGAGCAAAAGATTCATCGGTTTGCTGATTTTGTGCTGCCGCTATATCAGGCGGAGTACTAATCTGATTCACCGTAATAGTGAAGACTTCACTATCCGCCAAGCTGTCAGTGGCGTTATCAAATACAGTAATTGTAACTTCAGGTGTTAAACCGCCCTGCGCCTCGTTGGGCGTCCAGCTCAAAACCCCTGTAGTTGAGTCGATCGTCATCCCTAGTGCTATTGAAGACGCATCCAGACTGAAACTTAAAGTGTCCGTTGGATCATCGCTGTCAGTGGCACTAGCGATCAAACTCAGCGTTGATAGTCCATCCACTGATTGATCCCCAATAGATGCAAGGACCGGTGCGGTGTTGACTTCATTCACCGTTATGGTGATATTTTCACTATCGGCTAAATTGCCCGTACCGTTATCAATCACACTGACTGTCACCGTTGGCGTCAATCCGCCCTGCGCTTCTGTGGGCGTCCAGCTAAAAACACCCGTCGTTGAATTGATGCTCATGCCCAGTGCTATTGAGG
>JALZVU010000073.1 GCA_023301795.1 Granulosicoccus sp. | reverse complement strand
ATAATCTGCTAGGTTTAGCTGGGGTACTTGATTTGCGTGAATGTAGTAGTCGCGCATATCCCAATAGACTCGGCGCTTTACATCTTCGACAGAGCATTTTTCGACATCTGTCGGTGTCATATATTCAGGGAACAGGACGTTTTCAGTGTTCTCCCGATCCAATGGGCTATCAGAGTCTGGCTCCTGAGTGTCTTCCGGCTCCTTCGGCTCTTGTAGTTCAGCATCGTTGTTAGCGTCAGACATCTCTGGAGGCATTGGAATGTCGGGTGTCTCGAGTGTCTCGAGCGTCTCGGGCGTCTCGGGTGTCTCGGGTGTCTCGGGCGTCTCGGGCGTCTCGGGCGTCTCGGGCGTCTCGGGCGTCTCAGGCGTCTCGGGCGTCTCGGGCGTCTCAGGCGTCTCAGGCGTCTCAGGCGTCTCAGGCGTCTCAGGAGTCTCGAGTGCTTCGGGAGTCTCGACAGGCTCTGACTCCTCAAGTAGCTCCGGTTGCTCCACAGGCCCCAACACATTGATTAGCTCAGGCCTGTTGTCTGCGTCGGCTATCTCATTTGATTCTGAAGCACTGTCTGTCTCAGATGCCTCGTCTGACCCAGAGGTCTCGCTTTGCCCTTGCGTATCGTCCAGTTTTTGAGTTTCATCCAGCTTGTCAGGCTCTTCCTGAATCGGATCTGACACGTCAACATCGATTGAACTTTGGGTGTCTCTGACAATCTGAGTCACACCATTTTGATCATCCGCCCGCACTTCGTCTCTATCGCCTCCGTTTTCACCAGAGCTACATCCAGCACTCAAGAGGACAGAAATCAAAACAAGTTGAAGTGCAGTACTGCGCATGTGATTCCAATCCGTTAAGCGAAACGACGCACTGAACTAATCATCGTGAGGTATTTTCGATTGCAATGATCGTGTGCTACACGCAGATCATGTTCCAGCTGCCCGGCTTCGATGAGGACGGTAGACTCGTTACGGTTACTGCGAGATCAGCAATGCTGCTGCCAGCCAGCTCCCAATACTCCTTCTTACATGTAATCCCCGCTCAGAATCAGCAGAGCCTTCTCATAATGATTCGAGGAGCTAATCATGCACGCATCTCGATTTACAGACAGCCAGATTGTGGCGATGCTGAAGCAGAAATGAAGAAGGGATATAGGTTGCTAAGCTGTGGTGGGGGCATGCCTCACGCGCAATTGCAGATGACTGCCTGAACTCTATCTACTTAACAATAAAAATGGCATCCTATATTGATATTAATGCGTAGACATCAAAGCTAATGTTCATAGTGCTAAAACATGATGGAGCCATTATCAGTGCCGCCACAGGAATTCAAATGAATATTCAGTACTCAAAAAAACACTTCGGTTTATTGTTGGCTTTGATCGCTTTGCTAAGTCTATCTGCTTGTTCTAGCTTCACACCTAAGGCTCTTGACTACGAGACGATTGCTACCAGCACCCCAAAAAAATCCATTAATTACGGTGTCTATACGCCACCTGGCTGGACGAAAAGCGAGAGACTTCCGCTAGTTCTGCTTTTGCACGGTGTACTCGATAATGATAAAAGTTTTGAGAAACACAAACTGAATGAATATTTTGATGAGCAAATCACAGCTGGGCAGATGCCTCGGGTGGTTGTCTTCACTCCCGATGGTAAACGAGGCTTTTGGGAGAACTGGCACGATGGCACAAATAGTTATCGTGACTGGGTTTTAAAAGATGTTATGCCTAAAGTACAAACCGACTACAACACGCTCGATTGCCCGCAACATTGCCACATCACGGGTATTTCAATGGGCGGGTTTGGCGCGTTACGAGTCGCCTATTTTGAAAAAAATACTTTTTCTAGTGTTAGCTCCATCAGTGCACCCATTATTAACGAGAAAGACAACGACCCTAAAAAAATCCCATGGTATGTTCGCTTGGTTTTCCCGCTGGATCGTATTTTTGGCCCTGAAGGTAACTATAAAGCTGAGAGTATCATTAGAGTCTGGACCAATACTGATGATAAGAAATTAGAGGAAATCCGACTACAACTAATCTGGGGAGATGACGAAAGAAAGAGTATTGGCAATTCCAATCATCGTTTTCACACCGCTTTAGAAGCCAAAAACCGCCAACATGATATGCATATCTATGCAGGCGGACATAAATGGATTTACTGGAAACCTCAATTTAGCAGAGTGATTAATTTTCTAGTCGATGACTCAAAGAAACTCGCAAAAACAGCATCAAACGAATAGGACAATATTAATAAAGCCCTCCCCTACTTTCAACTATGTGGTAGCGGGATGCGCCTTTTTCATGGGGTCGCCGAAGCCAGTAATACTGCTGTCAGATATTTGTCCATACACTCTTTAAAATCTCTGCCAATCCTGGCCAGCCCACTCCATAATACGTCTGGCACTTGATCAAGTTCTACCGAGTAGTCACAGCCCATTGTGTGCCCAGTACCCCGCAGGGCACCCAATAGCACAACCCACCTCTAGGTGGTATGACCGGTGAAAATATGGCAACTTAGCGTAAACCCAGCGCCGAAGGATTTGGAGTAAGAGGCTCTTTATCTAATCCTGGAAATTCGGTTGCTGACACTGCAGCACATGGATTTGTAACAGCCCGCAATCACGCGATGAATCAGGGCTGTGTAATAGGGCCGGATATATTTTTGAACAAGATCAACTCCAGCCCCATATCCACACCTCAACGGAGGCATAAACTACGCAGAAAACACCAAGGACTGACAAAGCCCCATCAAACCATCGGCTTGTGTATGAATCACTGCTGTCCTCAACCGAAGCAGCACAATTCCGTTCGCCAAGGGGCACACAGAAGTCTTCTGCAACTCGAAAATGTTGAAGCGCTTGTAAATCTGATTTCGGAATGTACTGGTACATGGCCTACTCCGCACTCGCGTTAGAAGATGTAAGGCAAAACCGTAATAAACGTAGCAGCTACCATAAAGACAGTTTAAACATCCGCTTAGTTCCGTTAGGGTTTACAACTCCTGCTGCTGTGCTGCTAATTTCTTGAGGGAAATGGCCAGACTGACTGGTAGCACGTCTTGCTTTCTAATCCACTACAATAAAGCATGCGAATCCGGGTCCCTCTGCGTTATCTCACTGTCTTCAGCGTAACAGCGCTCGTCACGCTAGCGGTCGGCATTGTATTTTTTCTAGGATTCATCAGTGCCACGAAAAACACTCGTTTGTTGATGAGCGATCAAGCAGAGGTGATCATTAACTCCATGGAACGTGATATCGCGTTGTGGTTGCGGCCTGTTGATCAGCAAGCTAAGTGGGTTTCAAAGCATGTTGTAGACAATGCTGAAGCTGTATCAGAACTTCAGCAATTTGATTCATTCATGTTTGGGGCATTAGCTGCAACAACTCAAGTTGCTGGTATTGCACTCATTACTCCTGACGGTCTGATTAGACGCTGGATCCGTGCCTCCGGTAAAGCTATCACCGAAGATTGGTCTGCGCGTAAGGAGATCAACCTGTGGATCAAAGATAGCCAACAGCGATTTGAGTCAGAATGGATTGAACCGTTCTTTACTGATACGATTGATAAGACAATTTTACTTCACGATCTACCGATCCACGCAGCTGACGGCAAACTATTGGCGGTGCTCGCACAGATTGTACCGATTGAAGAACTGTCGAGCCATGTCGTTAATTTGTCTCCTCGTGAGGGTATGACGCCCTTTATTCTTCACGGCAAAGACTTAGTGTTAGCTCACCCCCTGTTAATCAAGGCGGCGGGTAATGCCGGTGGTACGGCTTTCTCACTGAGCTACACTGTCTACGGCGACTCAGTCAATCTGGCGGCCAGGCTGGAGCGGCTTAACAAAGAATTTGGAACTCAGTTGTTGGTTTCTGAAAACACCGCA
>JALZVU010000072.1 GCA_023301795.1 Granulosicoccus sp. | reverse complement strand
ACGAAACTACGAAACTACGAAACCATCTGACGTTGATCTATTGACAAAGAATATGGCCACGATTTTTTCGTTAGTAAAAAACGCTTTGGCTTGAGGGCATAACGTTTATCGTGAACCTTTTTTTGTCACGGATACTTGCAGATAACTGTCGCTCATTACTTGCGCTGAGGTATATCCATTCAGTCCGCAGTAGTGGCGATTGAAGTTCGCTCACTGATATTCCAATCACCCAGCGTTATGACTATTACTCAAAAAACGATAGTAAGGCATGCAGACTTATCGCAGCCTATGCAACACGGCAGCACTCTGATGGGTGGCAGGATCCTGTCGATAAGTTGGTAAATCATCCGTAGGTGATGAGCAAGGTTTTGGCCATCGTTAACCGAGCGATCTGAACGCATTTGATAAACGAGGAAGGCTTCATCATGATTGTGAGAAGACATATCGTTTCAGTCAGTGCTACTAGGCAAACTTGCCCGTCTGATTTAGTCGAACTAAACTAAAGAGCGATCGTTCAACAGAAGAGTAAAAACTCGCAATATTCCTTGTTCAATCACGTTCGCGAGTTATTTCATTTGGAATCAGTCTGAATGCCTAAACAATCCCGCCGCCAGCACCACTGACCGCTGGACGTTCAGCAGACACGCTCTTGCGATACGCTGACTCACGATACACACCCACAGGATCAATAGCGCCACCTGATTGTGCACGAGCCTCCATCAAGATGGCATCAACATCAGTACGAAAAGCTTGTTTAAGTGTCTGAGTTGCCATCAGAGCATCGTTATCTTGTTGGTATTGCTGTAACGCTGTTCTATCGACTAGCAAAGCCTGCACATAAGCACGCTGCACTTCTACAGCACTCAGCATCAGACTCTCGATAGGGTCTGTAACGTTGTGTGACTGATCCAGCATATACGCAGGTTGAAAGCTCTCACCCTGATTCATGGCGATATCAACTAATTCGTTAAACACCAGAAATAGGCGATAAGGTTCGATGACTCCAGAGTCCAGATCATCATCGCCGTATTTTGAATCATTGAAATGAAAGCCGCCCAGTTTGCCAAACCTTGCAAGTCGTGACACGATCATCTCTATGTTTACGTTCGGCGCGTGGTGGCCCAGATCGACAAGGCAATTAGCCTTAGGCCCAAGCTCATTGGCAATGAGATAGTTACTGCCCCAGTCCTGCACCACACTGGAATAGAAAGCTGGCTCGTACATCTTGTGTTCGGTCAATAGCTGCCAGTCGTCGGGCAGTGCCGCATAAATGTGACGCATAGCGTCCAGATAACGGTCCAGCTGTTTTCCCATATTTGTCTGCCCAGGGAAATTGGAGCCATCACCCACCCAGACTGTTAGTGCTTTGGAACCCAGTTTTTTACCGATTTCAATACAACGAATGTTGTGGGCGATCGCTTGTTCTCGCGTGTCTGCGTTTGTATTCGATAGCGATCCAAACTTGTATGAGTGCGGCTGATCAGGTTGATCTTGAAAAGTATTTGAGTTCATCGCATCAAAACCCAGTTCCAATGCCTCAGCGCGCTCGCGTAGCTCAGCCGGGTCCTCATCATCCCAGGGAATGTGCAGTGACACGGTTGGAGTCGCTTTGGTAAGCTGATGAATAACGCCACAGTCATCCAGCTTGTCAAACACGTGTCGCGGCTCACCCACTCCGGGAAAACGTGCAAAGCGAGTACCACCTGTGCCTACGCCCCAGGAAGGAATGGCAACAGCGAACCGCTGTGCGCTATCGGTAATGGCGTCTATATCTACACCACGTCGTTGTAGTTGTTCGCCTAACGCATTGAAGCCCGCGCTCAAGCTGTCTTCACGCGCTTTGTTATGCGAATGGATAAGCTCTTGATCGATTCGAATACCCATGTTCGCTCCTAGCGCGTGAATGACTGAACATTGCCAGCATCAACGTTGATAATATTGCCTGTCGACTTGGAAGCACGATCACTGGCCAGGAAATACGTCGCTTCAGCAATATCTTCAGGCAATACTTCACGTTTCAGCAATGAGCGGGCTGTGTAGTGCTCCTGGAGTTCCTGCGCGTTCTTGCCATAGGCATCGGCACGCTGCTGCAACCAGTCGCCAGACCATATTTTTGAGCCTTTGAGTACGGCATCAGGATTAACCACATTAACCCGTATACCGGCTTCCGCCCCCTCCAGTGCCAGGCAACGTGCCAGATGCACCTCAGCTGCCTTGGCAGTACAGTAAGCTGATGCACCCGGTGATGCTGCCAGCGCATTTTTGGATGCGATAAAAACTACTGCCCCACCCAGAGACTGGCGTCGAAATAATCGAAACGCCTCTCTGGACACCAGAAAGTAGCCGGTTGAAAGAATGTCCATATTCTTGTTCCAAAGCTCAAGCGTGGTGTCTTCAACCGGAGCTGATGTTGCAATACCGGCATTGGAAACGAGGATATCGACACCACCAAATTCACGAGTAGAAAACGCAAACGCGTCTGCCACAGCAGATTCGTCGGTAACGTCCATCAGCACGTGACGAATGACATCCTTACCGTACTGAAGTGTCAGTTGCTCCACAGTGCCGTAGAGTAGTTTTTCATCAATATCCGCTAATACAACGCAGGCACCTTCCGACAGTAGCCGGTTGGCGGTAGCAGAACCAATTCCGCCTGCCCCACCGGTAATCACTGCAATCCGGCCCGCCATGCTTTTTGGCGCAGGCATCCGTTGCAGTTTAGCTTCCTCAAGCAACCAGTACTCAATATCAAAGGCTTCCTGTTCGGGCAATCCGCAGTACGTTGACACCCCCGAAGACTCCCGCATAACATTGATCGCATTTGTGTAGAACTCGCCAGATATTCTGGCTGTGGCCTTGTCCTTGGCAAACGTTATCATGCCAACACCTGGCACTAGATAGACCACAGCATTAGGGTCGCGCATGGGCGGACTGTTGTCGTGCCTGCAGCGATCATAATAGGCTGCGTAACTCTTCCTGTAGACATCAACAGCGTCTGGTAATGTGCTTAGCGTGTTGCTGATATCAATCGATGCGGGATCAAAATCAACAATCATTGGGCGTATCTTGGTTCTCAGAAAATGATCTGGGCAGCTGGTACCAAGGCTGGCAAGCTCCGGCATCTGTTGGGCACACACAAACTCAAGTACGGCATCGCTATCATCAAAATGTCCGATTTTGTACTCGTCTTTACCAATTAATCCACGAATTTCAGGCATGAGCTGTTGTGCAATCTGCTTGCGCTTCGCCGCGGGCAAAGCCTTATGCACGCTGCCACCAAAAGCCGTCGTATCACCGTTGCGCTCACCCAGCCAGCTGATGGCTTTGTTGATGATTTCCAGGGTGACGGCATAACACTCCTCAGCAGTATCAGCCCAGGTAAACAGACCATGGCTACCCAGAACCACACCGCGGGCCTTTGGGTTGTCAGCAGCAAACTGACTTAACCATAAGCCCAGTTCATAACCCGGACGCTTCCACGGTAACCAACCGATGTCATCGCCGTAAATCTGTTGGGTAAGCGCCTCACCGTCGGCCGCCGCGGCGATGGCAATAACAGCATCCGGGTGCATATGATCAACATGTAGCTTGGGCACATACGCATGTAGGGGCGTATCAATAGACGATGCTCTTGGATTCAGGTTGAACGTGCAATGCGGCAAGTAGCCCACCATTTCATCTTCGAACTCTTCACCCCGATACAGCTTCTTCAGTGCATCCAGCTTGTCCTGATACAAGGTAGCAAACCCGTCGAGCTTCATGGTCCCGACATCACCGCCAGAACCTTTCACCCACAACACCTGTGTGGGTTGTCCAGTTAAGGGGTCGTCATGCATGACTTTGGCGGACGTGTTTCCACCGCCAAAGTTGGTGATGCGCTTATCACTGCCGAGCAAATTGGAGCGGTACAAAAGGCGTCCGGGCTCATCCAATTTGGAGGCATGTGCCGAATCCCAAAGGTTTCCCAGCAAATGACTGGCGTGACTGCTGCTCATGAGCGCTTTTCCCGATATGCTTTTATCGTCACAGAATTGCCTTAAATTCAACCATTGTCAATCACATCAAGCGATATTTTGGAAAAATTGATTGTTTTTGATGGTTTTTGATTGACAGACTCACGACGTTAAGTATTATCACCCGTGACTATCTGGAATCAAACTACCATCCAATATGCATGAGCTGGAACGCCAAACGATCATTCTTTCTGCGGTTCAGGACAAACCTGTTGCCAAAGTAATGGAATTGGTGGCACTCACCGACTCATCCGAGGCTACTATCCGGCGCGACATAGCCGCTCTTCATGTGGCGAAAAAATTACGACGCGTGCGTGGTGGCGCCGAAGCGATCAATCCTCCCCGTCAGGGTGCCCTGGCCGGACGCCCCTTCAGTGTCAATCAGAACATCGACATCGTTCAAAAGCGTGCGATAGCACGAGAGGCAGTAGCGCTATGCAACGATGGTGATGATGTGATCATCAACGGAGGCACAACCACTTACCAGATGGTGCACCTTTTGACAAACCTGCGCATGCAGATATTCACCAACTCGTTTCCTATCGCAGAGCATTTGCTCCATCATTCAAAAAATCACCTCACTGTTCCCGGTGGCACCTTGTACCGAGAGCAGAACATAATCCTGAGTCCCTATGAGAATGATGTGACCGCTAACTTCTGTGCAATGCGTATGTTCATGGGCGCACATAGCGTGGGGCGTCTGGGCTTAATGGAATCGGACCCACTGGTTATACAAAGCGAACAGAGGCTAATGAAACAGGCTGATGAAACTATTGTTCTCGCTGATGCTTCCAAATTCAAACGACGCTCATCACTATTAATTTGTTCGCTTGCGCATGTGGATGTGCTGATTACCGACGAACGCATAGATAAGACATCCATCAGCATGTTGGAGGACGCAGGCGTAAGGCTGATTATTGCTGAGCTGACGTCTGCCAAACAAACCGGTTAACGTCAATTGACGTTA
>JALZVU010000071.1 GCA_023301795.1 Granulosicoccus sp. | reverse complement strand
CTGCAAAGGTCGACGGCTTCTGTGTGGTCATTTAGATAAGACAAGTCGTGCGTAGGAGATATCACCATGGCCATACCTTCTGGTGTGTGTTGAGCGGTGGAGCCTGCAATATCGTGTATTTTTTCTATCTTCAACCCGCTCATCTCGAGCTCAACCAAGCGCGGTCCGACGCGCACTGAATCAAAGCCAACATTGTATTGATCAACCAACAACGAGCACTCAGTGGCGTTTGCCCTTTTTATCTCTGGTGTTTCCCCGTTGATATCTACACCTGCACACGCCTTTTCGAACTGATCCAGCAGCGCAGGGGTTTTAAAGGAAAGAACATATTCTGGCTCCATACCTGGGCGCTGCTCATAATCGCCTGAGAACATCCCGACCATTTCCATGAACTTGGGCACATCTTTTATGATGAGCTGGTTGAACGTGGGTTCGTGTTCGATTGCCGCCTGACCCATGCTGCCGAGTATCAACAGTGTGGTATCACTTGCCTCAATTGACTTGAGAATACGGGCAAGCATGCCATCAGCAACCACCATAGCAGCGTCGATTTCATCTCTATACGTATCGCGCCAGTTCATAGGCATATTGTTCTGCACGTAGTCATCAGGGTAGGCTGCTGCCCAGTAGCGATGCATAGCAGCAGCCACGTGGTTGATGAAGATAGAAGAAAGATGTGGCTGTGTGCGGCGCCATTGTGTTTCTGCAACATCGAAAGACATCAGCGCCTGTATATTGCGACGACGAACTGAACGTGATGGGTTTAGACGCTCGACAGCAAGCTGTTTTACAGTGCTGGCAACGGTACTTGCGCGAATTCCTAGTCTGGGCGCATTCATCAGAAAATTCATGATAACCCTTCGGGATACTCCCCCAGTTCTTACCTGCCTCGATGAGCGGGCTACTGCAAGCGTGTTGAATTCTTGAAATGCGGTAACCGCCGCAGGAATGGACTCAGGGTCGGGTGCGAAAGGATCAGCAAACCAGAAATCAACATTTTCTCGATTCCTGGGTGTTGGCCACGATCCGATTGATGCACCGCAGCCAATACGCTTGCCTGCTCGATTGGCCAGTGTCCATAGCGTCGGATTATTTTCGTGGCCCTGGGAACGCTGCTGGTTGTATTCGCGTATTCCGTGAACGTGGTCGGGCACACCGCGATGAAAGGTCTGCCAGCTCGTTTTGGGATGCAGTTGGCCGGTGTCAGGCAGATGAGTGGTGAAACGGCCAGCTTTGCGAAGAACCCTTGCAAATGCCGAGCTGGGATGACGACTCACAAACGTGTCTATCACTTTCCAAGGTACTTCATTGAGCTCGAGCACGAGAACTTTATTATTTATCTTCTTATCTTCGTTTGGTGTGTTCATTAAGGAATGCCTGTTAGCAAGTTGACAATTTTACTGATCAAGACCTTAAAATCCATGAAGTATTCAGGAACCTTGTTATTACGTAAATCGAATTATCAGTACCCATAGATCGGAAATTTCTGTTACTCAAGCAGAGAAGGATTCGCGCTACCAGCGTTTTCGTCACGACCTTTTCACAGCTGAAGCGTAACGTCCCATATTTCAAGAGCATGTGTGGATTGTCACTCCGTTTCACAACGCTCAAGGGTTAGCAACATTCAGTTTGAGCCTAAAATAGCTAACCTTGACACAGCACACAACCGCTGCCAGTTGTTATGCAAACCTGATATCTCTCACAACGAAATCAACGCATCGCTTAATCAGCGGATTGTTATGTTCGAGACCCGCCCCCGCAGACGCAGGTATTCCCTCGTCATGACCCTAGGAGAGCTCTTCCACGACGCCACCTTACTGCGCGGTGATGAGACGCCACACAAGAATACCTACAACCAGGGTATTTCATCAGTGAAACGGCTACCAATTACTAATCCGATACCTGCTGTTTGACGCGATGGTTGGGGGCCGGCTGCGAAGCTCCAACACACATCTGGTACCTGACCAATCAGCACCACGCAACCATTACCCTGGCCAAGGGACTATGAGGTTTCTCCCAAGTCGTGCCAACAATTCAGCTGCAAACAAGTGTCGACGCTTTTCAGCATTGTTGATAGCCGATACCATCGGACCTGTATCACAAACAATCAACTGCCCACGCGCGCAAGAGTATGCTCGATATCTTGTGACGTTTGCTCATCGTCTTCTCACTACCTAATACTATGACGTTGGCCGTGCTGTCGTGGCATTTGGTCGAGCGTTGGCCATTAAGCTACATCCCTCAGAATTCAACAGTTGATGTTGCCACAGATCGCTAAAACTGGCCAACATCGAACCTTCAGAGTGCTTGATTGTGGCAACTGCGCCTCAACGCCATAGTCGGCTCTCGCTGTATCGTTGCATTAAGCTTGAAAAGGAACGCACAATTAAAAACGGTCCTGACAAGTTAACTGATTTATCTCAGTGCACCTCCGAATCCTTGATGGCGTCGTTTGAGTCTTCGTGCATATGCCGGCCCGAATTTATTGCACCATAGCCGAATGAACTCGTAGCTGACGATAATTCCTCGGTTAACTAAAAAATCCTCTATGTGTCTTTAAATGATAAAACCCACCGCCAGACTCAGACTTACAATAAGCTCCTGAGGTTTTAATTGTCTGAAACGTTGTGTCAGTCTGGTTCCATCGCGAAAGTACATGAACAAGGTGACGCTTGCGGTGAACGACAACGAGCGATAGAAAAGCACTGTCCACGGATTAGCGTCTTCCACATACCGAATGAACAATCCGCCAAAGCTGAGAAATATTCCTGCAAGAATGATGTAGATGGCACCGAGTCGGTAGGTCTGGTTTTGCATTTTACGAATGGGGATGAAGAAAACTGCAAGTTGGATTGTCAGCAATGCTACCTCATCGTGCTAAACGGGGTTGTCGCAATTGAGACTTATCGAGCTGAATAGTCAGCGGAGCTGTTGTGCTACATACTGGGTGGCTTGCTTGCTATGTTCGTCGCATCGAGCACCGCGTGGGCCGATTCCGCCCCCCCCTACCGCAGCTTCAAATTTCACTGCCATAGCGACGTGGATGTCACCAGCACCAGACGCAACTGGCGATTCGAGACCATGGATGATGACTTGCACCGGGCCGACAACACCGGGCAGGATGCGAATGGTATCTCTACGGTCGACTGGCGCAGCATGCGTGGTAAGCGTTGGTCCGCCTACTATGACCGCTACAACGACGCCAACACCTACAGAAATAACGGTATGTTGGTGATGGGCGGTACAAATTCTGGTGAAACCGATCCAACCCGGCCTATCGATTACGTGGATGACGGTGTGCCGACACCCTATGGATCAAGTAAGCTATACATCTCATGGCTCGACACGTTCTCCAGAAAATGGGTAGGCCCGGGGAACGAGCACGCGGTTGATCCGGCCTCGCCAGCCTTGTCGGTTAAGTATGGCTATTTTGAGGCGCGGGTAGGTTTTGCGCAGATGATGAGGTCAGATTCTCCGTTTTTTTTTGGTCTGGCTTATGCCAGCCCCCAGCGATGCCGACGTACACGATTTGGCTGGGAGCCGGAGTGTAGATTGCGAAATTCTGGTTCGCGTTAGTCACAGATTGCTTGGCTGAATCCAGTAATACAGTTTCAGACACGAACTTACCTTCTCTGTCAGATCAAACTGTCCCTCCCAAAAACACTATCTGGGATGTTCCAAAGCTCAGCTACGCACAAACTAATATTGGTTTCGAGTACTATGCTGCGCGTTGGTACTCATGATGGAGTCCGCCGGCATGAGGATGCGCGACAATGTACCCACTGTCGGGCAATCCAACCGCTCTCGGGTTCGGATATTGTTTGTCTAGCGAGAGATCTGTTCGCGCCTCATGACAATAAGTGAAATATGAAAGTGCCGGATTCTCCATGCAGAGCGTTGCCCTACTTCGAAGAAGTCCAATCAGTGTGGAGAGCGGTGGTTTGGTTTGAGTGCAGTACTCACGCTGTAAACGTTAACGGAAGGATTGATGAATTGCCAAACATATCAATAAATACTGAGTATTTAGTAGAATTAGGTTAGTTGGAGTAAAAGTGGGCTATTAAATTAAAAAAGTCACGGTTTCAAGTTCGCTTCCTACCGCGCAGACTCCAGGCCGCTCTTAATTGCGAAAAATTGACAATGGCACCTGCGCAGACACTATCCAGTTGGGCACATCAACAATTTCACTGATCTTCAAGTCGACGATGGCGCCACACAAGAGGTACGCCTGCTCACGAGTCAGCCCCTGTTCCGCCACTAACCAGTCGATCATTTGACGAGTCGCATTCTGCGCATTGACATACAGATCGGGGCCGTGTGCCGTCGTCCCAAAATGTCCGCTGTGATCAGTTTTAGTCATGGGGCTAGGCCGAATGTACTGCAACTCTTTTATCGGCGAATTCTTCACAAGACTAAACCGCATAGCCACGGTCATAGGGCACTCGATCCCGGTACCACAGATCTCCCCTTGCCCCTGATTAGCATGACAATCTCCCGTGGAAAAGAGCGCACCTTCCACGAGTACAGGTAACCAGAATGTACTGCCCGTAGTTAAATCACGAATATCAACGTTGCCACCGTTCTCACGTGGGGGGATAGTATCTAATCGTCCTGCTTCACGTGGTGCAACTCCCACGCATCCGGGCATTGGTTCGAACGGTAGAACAATGTCGTTAACACCAAAGCGACATTCATCCCCTGTTAGCTCCCAGATATGAAAGTGTGGTTCTGAAAAATCATCAGCCAACAAACCAAAGCCTGGACGAAACGCTGTCCAACCCCAGCCTTTGTGTTGCATATCGAGTATCTCAACCTGTAAGGCATCACCAGGCTCTGCCCCATTAATAAACACCGAGCCATTCAGCGCATGCACCTTACTCCTGTCAGCATTCATATAATCAACGACTGTTGATTCAGCGCTGTACTGACCACTTGCATCCAGACATTCAAATACAACCGTGTCACCCTGTTCAATAACGAGGCGAGGTTCTACTGAATTGTCCCAGAAAGGTTGCGTGATACTATCGTCAAGGAAATGTGTAGTCATGATTCAGAATCCGTATGGTCCACTATCCTTACGCGGATCAGAACAACCAGCGTAGCCAGCCGCATCAAGACGGTGAATAAACTGTGCACCGTCAAAACCAAATGCCAGATCATTTGCCTCAACCTCTATCGCGTGGCCCATGCCTGATAATAGTTGCAAGACCTTTTTGTCCATCGCTTCTTCACAGGAAACACCCAACCCCTCGGTGACACGTAAGCGTGACGCATCCGCAGCGCTCTGAACATCCTGTCCCCAGAGTTGAGTTCGCAATGCCATTTGTACATGAACCTGTGCCTGCATCATTCCACCCGTAACACCAAAGGCCATGATGGGATCACTCTTGCCCATCAGAAAACCGGGAATAATGGTGCGAAAGGGACACTTGCCGCCTGCCACTTCGTTGGGATAACAAAGCTCCATTGAGGAGCCACAACCCTGTATCAGCCATAGCAGCAGAGCGTTGGGACGGATAAGGCGGTGGCGAAGGAAAACGCACGATTCGAGACTCCTGGTAGGTAATTAACAGTGCTGTTCTAAGGTGGTTATGCAGAACCTGCCGCCATCACCATGGTTTTTTCAACAAGTGCCGATACGGGCTGAGCATGCAATAATCTCCAAGCATAATCCGAATTATAGCGGTGTGGCAAAAGACTGTGATTCTTCGCCGTGGCGACGCCGCGACGCTTCACGCTTTGCAATAGATTGGTCAAGCTCAGTCCGATCAGTGGTTCCGGAGAAATTTTCGACAGTTGCAAAAGCCTGTGCGAAATGTATGAGACGTTCATGGGCTACAGCGTACAACCGGCGCAATTCGCTTAAAGGATCAGCATGATCATCGACTCGCAAATCAAGCACAGGATAATCTTGTGCGTGGTGAATACGCAGAGCCGCTGCCTGTTTACCGCGTTTGTCTCCACCTGCCACCTCGCCCGCTTGCATGGCAATCAGTAGCCGTTCAGCGAAATCCAGTTGGCTGTTGTCCAGATATGCTGCCAGTGTATCGTCAACGACGTCGGGACCTGCCAGCATATTGCCAGCCACGGACACACCATCGGCAGCCACATGCCCTGCCCAATCAATGCATAGCGCACCGGTATGGGCCACACATTTTCCGTTTGTATCAATCAAGTGCGCTTGTCGGTTGGCTTGGCCAGCATCGCGTTCAATAAAATCCGCCATAACCAACGCGCCGCATTCACCTTTGCGCAAGCGTTCTGCGCCTTCAACACCCCACATCGGATTAACAAATGCCTGCGAGGCTATGGCCGAGTTATGTCGGATATAAGGAACCAGCGAGCCCACGGCGAAAAAACGACTGGCAACCGCAATACCGAACGCGCCGCTGATCGGATCTCGAGCAACAATTGAATAAGTCATGAACACGCGCCTCTCAAAAATGCCCCCCGTCAGGGATTTCTCACGTATTGTATATGCAGATCTATAGATCTGTTGATATACAAAACCTGATTACAACCATGCCACGATCATGCTTTTAAGTGTTCAAGATCTTGCCATTGATTTAAAAAGAGGCACCGAATTACATCGGCTTGTCAGTAATGCG
Source organism: Granulosicoccus sp. (assembly GCA_023301795.1). Lineage (GTDB taxonomy): Bacteria > Pseudomonadota > Gammaproteobacteria > Granulosicoccales > Granulosicoccaceae > Granulosicoccus. The sequence continues at coordinate 16,125 of JALZVU010000071.1, read as the reverse complement.
TCGTGGGAACTGGAGGCAGGTGAAACGCTCGCTATCGTTGGCGAAAGCGGTTCGGGCAAATCACTGACAGCACTGGCTGTTATGGGTTTGCTCGCTGATGAGTTATTTCCCGCTGCAGGTCGGGTTCTATTTGCAGATCAGGATCTGTTGAAAGTCACTGATGAGACCATGCGCAGCATTCGAGGCGCTGAGATTGCGATGGTCTTCCAGGAACCAATGACGTCACTGAATCCCGTAAAAACAATCGGATTTCAGTTGTGCGAAGGCATGCTGGTACATCTGAAATTATCACGCTCGCAGGCCATGGCTCGCGCTTTGGAGCTGCTTGAGAAAGTCGGCATTTCCGATGCGCAAACACGATTAAAACAGTATCCACATCAGCTATCTGGCGGAATGCGCCAACGTATCGTTATTGCCATTGCATTAGCTTGCAAACCAAAACTCATTCTTGCAGACGAACCGACAACGGCTCTGGATGTCACTATACAGGCACAAATCCTCACCCTTCTGTCTCGTTTGTGTTCAGAAGAGGGAGTGGGTCTCGTGCTTATTACGCACAACCTGGGCATTGTTGCCCGTCATGCGCAACGCGTTGTTGTAATGTACGGCGGGCGTATTGTCGAGCAAGCCGATACCAGAGAGTTGTATCGCATGCCTCGTCATCCTTATACTCAGGGACTCATGCGATCAGTGCCACGTATAGACAGTGACAGACATTCACAATTGCAACCGATCAGTGGTGCACCACCTGATCCTTTTGACGTGATTCACGGCTGCCGATTCAACCCTCGTTGTCAGCATACTACGGGTCAATGCATGACTGACATGCCACTGTTAAACAGTACAGATGAGCATTCTGTCGCCTGCTGGAACTGGCAGCGATTGGCATGAGTGAAAGCCCACTGCTTAGCGTAAACAATTTGCATGTTCGCTTCCCTATAAAAGCAGGCTTGCTTCAACGAACTGTTGGCGAGGTAAAAGCGGTCAATGGTATTAGCTTTGAGGTTAACCGGGGTGAGGCCTTTGGAATTGTTGGTGAGTCCGGTTGTGGCAAGACTACCGTCGCACGCGCCATCCTTCGATTGCTTGAAGCAACAACGGGTAACATTGCCTTCGAAGGCAACAATATAAGCAGTCTTACCGGAAAGCAGTTAGCACCTTTTCGCCGTAAGGTACAAGCGATATTCCAAGACCCTTTCTCCAGCCTCAATCCACGCAAGACGACACTGGATATCATTGGGGAGCCTTTGCGTGTACACGCGCTAGCAGAGGGTGACGGCGTCAGGCAACGAATCACTGACTTGTTAGAAATGTGCGAACTACCAGCGCGATTCATGGAACTGTACCCACACGAGATGTCCGGTGGCCAACGTCAACGTGTCGGCATTGCCCGAGCGTTAGCCATGGAACCAGAACTTATTGTTTGTGATGAGGCCGTATCTGCACTAGATGTCTCTATTCAGGCTCAAATCATCAATTTGCTTGAAAAATTACGGCAAGAACTCGGTCTCACCTATGTGTTCATCGGCCACGATTTATCCGTTGTCAGGCACTTATGCAATCGAGTCGCCGTCATGTACCTCGGACGCATCATGGAGACGGCTGATTCAGAAACCTTATTCAGTCAACCACAACATCCCTACACGCGAGCTCTACTGGATGCCGTGCCTGATCCAGACCCACTCACGGAAGCTGAACGCGAAATTGAGCCACTGCACGGTGAAGTACCCAATCCGTCCAACCCACCATCGGGCTGTGTGTTTCATACACGCTGCCCCGTAGCAGAGGAGCGCTGTCAACACGATGCCCCACCACTCGTCTCTTTAACGCCTTCACAGTCAGCAGCTTGCTGGCTTGTGAAACAACCTTTTAGTAACTCTTAGTATATCCGTATCGCTGAATGACATCAGTTCAGCACAATCTATAGATCATCAAGCAAAGGAGAATCGGTATGTCCAAAGAAGATGACAAGAAGAAACTCATTGAAATTGAGTGGAAAGACGCGCACGATTTTGACAAGCGTGATCCTCTGTTTGGCTTAAGCCGTGATGCATTGTCCGGTGCTAGCCTTTCTCGGCGAGCCACCCTCAGATTACTCGCTGCTGGCGGTGTGCTGACTATAGCTAATCTAGTACCAGGTTCATCGAAGCTTGCCAGTGCACAAAGCTCTGGAGGTACGTTGACGGCAGGCTGGTCCGGCGTGGGCGAAATCGTGACCCTCGATCCTGCTCAAATAAATCAGGTATTGCAGTTCCAGGTGGCCTCGAACATTTTTTCGGGCTTGATGCACATAGACTACAACCTTGTCGCACAAGGTGATCTTGCTGAGAGCTGGGAAGTCTCCGCAGACGGTCTGATTTATACCTTCAAGCTTCGAGAAGGCGTCACTTTTCATAATGGTGATACGTTCAATGCAGATGATGTGGTATTCACCTTTGAACGTTCAAGCGATTCTGCTCAGTCGATTCATTCAAAGGCGATTGCCAACGTCGCTAGCCTTGAAAAGCTCAACGACCTGGAAGTTCGCTTCACCCTCAACAAACCACAAGCTTCATTTCTACCAAAGGCCCTGGAACGGGCATCAGGTAGAGCCATGACCATTGTTAGTCGAGGAGCGCTTGAGAGCATGGGTCCGGCGCAATACGGTCTAACACCTGTAGGTACTGGCGCGTTCAAAGTGACAGAGCACCAGCTTGGGCAAGGAGTAGTACTGGAGCGATTTGAAGATTACTACGACTCGGAAAGGCCAAAACTGGATAAAGTTGTCATAAAACCGATTGATGGACCTGAGCCTCTTGCCGCGGCATTGCAAGCAGGCGATATTCAGTACATTGGCGGTAATCCTTTACCTGCTCAACTTGTTGATCGATTCGTCAAGGATCCAGAGATTACCGTGGACATTAAGCCCGCGCCTGGTTTTCAGTCGGTATGGCTTAATCCATGGCGGGAGGTCATGAGCGTTAGCGATTTCAACAAGCCACTAGAGGAGCTGAAAAAAGAAAAGGGCTTCATGGTGCGTCTGGCGCTGGCCAAAGCTCTGGATAGAGAATTGTTCATCAAGCAGGCCTTGTTTGGCAATGGTGTTGCGGCCTACGGCACCATCAACCCTGCCATGGGTTTTTTCTATGATGAGAACATTGGCAATGAATCTGAGCAGGCGTTTGATCCTGAAGGCGCAAAAGCGTTAATGGAAGCCGCTGGATACCCAGGTGGCAGTGGCTTCCCAACATTAGATCTGATCACCACGCCTTCTCAGAAGCGCTATGGCCTGGTTATCGCCAATATCTATAAACAAGTTCTTGGCATTAGCGTCAATGTGGTAACCAAAGAATTCACCGTCCAGATCGAAGAGTTCAACAAAATGGACTTTGACATGAGACTGGGAGGCTCCGGTGGCGACTATGATCCCGATGACGGCCTGATGGACTGGATGATTACCGACTCGAAGTTCAATGGCCCTACTCGAGACAAAGCCGACAAACCTTTTGGCTTCTTCTCTGAGGTGGAAGCTGATGTCGCTATATCCGAACAGTCAGTTACCGCTGATCCTGATGAACGCAAAGCCATGGTGCAGAAAGCCAATTTGATTACCAGTAACAAGGTTGCATGTGCGTTTCTCTACCATCCAGTAGACATCCAGGTGTACGATAAATCAGTCAACTACCCGGATGAGAGCCGTATTCCTGGCTTACATGATTTTGACCGTGTAACGCTTAACAGCTGAACTTGCTGGAATGATAAAAACCAATGGGTAGCTTTCTTCTAAGAAGGTTCTTCGGAGCTGTGCTTGTCATGTTTGTTGTGGCAACGCTTGTTTTTTTCATGCTGCGCATAGTGCCCGGGGATCCCATTGCAGCCATGCTTGCCGATGCAGGTGGCCAGGAGGAGGTGGCCGCCTTAAGAGCTAAACTAGGATTGGATCAGCCTCTGGTGGTGCAATACTTCAAGTGGCTAGGCAACGTATTGCAAGGTGATTTTGGCAATTCAATATACGGCAGTCGCCAACCAGTTTCGACCATACTGCTCGAGGCCCTGCCCCGAACAATGTCATTGGCGTTCATGGGCTTTGTGATTGCACTGGTCATTGGTATCCCGGCTGGCATAATTTCGGCAATGCGCCGAAACACCCCCACTGATACAGCCGTGTCATTGTTCGCGTTTCTGGGATTGTCGATGCCAGATTTCTGGCTTGCCATCCTGTTGATTATTGTGTTTGCAGCTAATCTGCAATGGCTGCCAGCCATTGGTTATGTACCCATGAGTGATGGGCTTTGGCTATGGTTCAAACATCTGATTTTGCCCTCGATAGCTGTGGGAACGGCATTTTCGGCAATTATTGCACGCATGATCAGATCGTCGTTACTTGAGACACTGCGCGCTGACTACATGCGCACCGCTGCATCCAAAGGTTTGTCACCGCGCGCATTGATGATGGATCATGCGTTACCCAACGCAATGATTCCCGTGATCACCGTTATCGGTATTGCGTTTGCGTTATTGATATCCGGTGCTGTCGTTGTTGAGAATGTATTTGCTATCAAAGGGCTTGGACGAGTACTTATTGAAGGCATTCTCAATCGAGATTATCCTGTTGTTCAGGGCGCGGTACTTGTGGTGTCTGCCTTTTTTGTGTTTTCCAATATGCTGGTAGATCTGCTGTATGGCATGATCGATCCGCGCATCAGGTTATCGTAATGGAACAGAGTACAACATTGGAAAAGCCTGTTTCAGCACACCGCCGACGTGAAAACCGATTGCTAGCAACGCTTGCCAAAGACAAGAAAGCTCAATTTGGTCTGATTGTGCTTGGACTATTTATCTTCGGTGCCATTTTTGCACCATGGCTGGCACCGAATGATCCCAATGAAATGACCCTGGATATGATGGTCAACATTTCCGGGACACATCCTTTGGGTACTGACGATCTGGGCCGTGATTTACTGAGCCGTATTCTCTATGGCACACGTATCTCACTACTTATTGGTTTTAGCACTGTGATCATTGCACTTGTGGTTGGTGTTTCACTAGGGATCACGGCTGGTTATTTTGGTGGACGTCTTGATTTCATCATCATGCGTTACATTGATCTACAGTGGGCATTTCCCAATTTCATTATCGCTGTGTATCTGGTTGCTGTATTTGGCACCGGGCTATTCAATATCATTGCGGCGATCTCTCTGGCTTTTATTGATGACTTTGCCCGCGTGGCTCGTTCGATGACATTATCAATCAGAGAAGAGCAATATATCGACGCTGCGCGTACGTTAGGATTTTCTGACTTTCGTATTCTGTTTGGGCACATCTTACCTAACACCATGCCACCGATCATCGTGCAAGCAACGGTCAGTGTCTCCTATGCGATTCTTGGCGAGGCCAGCTTATCGTTTCTGGGCTTGGGTGTGAGCGCGGATACGCCTACTTGGGGACTCATACTGGCGGACGGACGTGGTTTTATCAGTCAAGCCTGGTGGTTAGGTGTATTTCCGGGGCTTGCGATAATGCTGGTGGTTTTGTCTATCAACTTTATTGGCGATTGGTTAAGGGATGCGTTGGATGTTCGGCAGGCCATGTAGATTTACAAATCGGAGCAAATCAACGGAGTGACCATCTGGAAATCATTAAGTGAAACTTGCACACGCGATCCAGATCAACACGTTCGATAACTACGCCCTGATCGGCATATTGGGCATACATCGCCTTTTGCTTAGGGTAGTCGAAGCGCGCACCGTTTATTGGCACTATACAGAACGTAAAGCGATAGTATAGCCACACAGCGTATTAGATGATTTCTGGAGAAAATCGGTCTCTTTTGTACAATGATGCTGACGTGCTAAATCGGCAATTGTTGTTTGACGTCACTTTCTTGTCAGTACACGCCACCGCCCCAACGTTAAACAGTGCTCATACACATGAAAAAACTACTGCCACTATTCCTGCTGACTTTTTCGTGTTGTGCACTAGCAGAGTGGACTGAATTTTCAACCAAATCGAATGGCGATGTCCATTATTTCGACAATGCACGAGTGGAAATGAAGGGAGGCGAAATTAGTGTTTGGACCCGAGTTAGATACAAGACGTCGGTAATGGCTGCGTCGAGCTATCAGAGCCTTTTACGATTAGATTGTTCTGAGAATTCAGAAACAATATTGCAAAGTACTTTTTTCACAGATTCGGACTGGTCTAAACCCGCAATGGCAACCAACAAAAATGCCAAACCGACAGTCTATGTAAAGGATGATTCAGTCACTGGGCAGCTTATTAGTATCCTGTGTAAGGAATAGGTAAAGCTCACTGAACCCAATGGATACAAAAAGATCACTTATGACCCAAAGCAAACTCGCGCTAATGCCATAGCGCGAGCAGCTTATAGGCCGTTACTGTTCTACTACCTTAGTATTGAGCGGTAGCGGATATTTTGTAAATGATTCCGTCATCTACAGTGGCATACAAAGAACTATCCGGCCCCATGACCAAACCGCGATATCGTGTCGTGATAGCGGTAGGCATTATGATTGCGCCCTTAATAGCTAATCCATCATCAGCAATGTCGTATACGTCAATACGCGATCCCGGTGGAGTGTTACCGAAGCCAATTCCCATGATGCCTACGCTTAAGCGTCCTTCATAGATACCCCAATTGCTGCCTGTCAGGAATGCAGCAGAACCAGTACCTTGAGAGAATCCGTGATTATTCCACGAAGGCGGCATTAGATCTTCAAAGCGCGTATCACTCATCGGTGTATATGCTGCGCGAATGGCAGGATCCATCGCATCGAGTTGATTGGGCTCATAACCACAGTACTCGTCAGGACACTCAGCTCGTCCGCCTGTTAATTGAGCAGGATCCCAACCGGCATTACCACCGTTAACCAATGCGGTTATTTCATCACTGTGCCATGGTCCGTGCTCTGCCGTAAACGCACGACCATCACTGGGACGAAAATCTATACCTTGTACATTTCTATGTCCATAGGTGTAGATTCGAGGGTCAAAACCTTCAGGTGGGTTGTTATCAGGGTGACCGTTGCCGTCCCCATCTATCCTGAGTATTTTACCGCAAAGCAATTGACCATCCTGAGGGCAAATTCCTCTATGGCGATCACCCCCGGTTACCCAAAGGTATCCGTCTGGCCCTATACGCAACCTACCGCCATTGTGAGCACCGGGCCCACCGAATGGTTGATCAGACTCGAACGGCTTATATTGAATATCGGTGACTATATCCGTGCGATCAGAAACGCTCTTAAGATCATCACTGACTTTAAACTTCATGACAATGTTTCCGTCACATTTTTCGAAGTTAGTTTTACAGCCATCGCCGTAATACTTCGTGGATGCAGAGTAAAGATAGAGCGTGCGATTCTCTGCAAAGTCTGCGTCAGCAACTACACCCAATACACCTGCTTGACCGTCACAGAAAAGATCATCTCCTGAATCAGAATACCCTGTGGAACCTTTGGCTCCATAGAGTGCATGTATATCGCCAGAACTCTCTCGTACTGATAGTCCTTTACACTTTTCAGTGTAGAACAGTGTTCCATCAGGTAAGAAAGCCATATCCCATGGGCTTTCAAGACCGGTCATGAACTCAGTGGTTTCAATGAACGGGACATTCATTCCCTTCCCATGACCATCCGCGTGTGTGTTAGCGACAACTCCAATCAATATCAGAGCAGACGCAAATCCCGTAATCTTTCTATATTTATTCATATTTTTATTATCCAGATGTGGTGAATTTTCTACTTCAGCTTCTTTCTTCCTCTAAATACGCTGCCAAATTGGCGATTTCTTCATCTGACAATGGTTTTGCCATCATGATCATCAAAGACGAATTGGGCCCGATCTTGGTTCCTTCCCTATACGTTTCCAGCCTAGATACCGTAAACGAAATCTCATTGCCCGATATTTTCGGAAAGCTGGCTACCCCCTTACCGCCTGCCCCATGACAATTGACGCAGGTCTTGTTGTACCTCTCCTCTCCAGCCTCAACATTCCCGGCTAGCGCATCGCCCTCTGTCGGCACATCATCTTCAGTCTGCGTTTCACTACCGATTGCATAACCCACACAACCAAGAAGAACAATTAAAACCAAAACTCTAGGTGATCTAACTATCATAATTTGTAGCCCTAACACAACATGCCCATGAAGTTAACGAAATCCCAGCTTATAGTAGCTAGATGAAATTTGAAAGATATTCGTTGCACTAAGCCAAACCGATACGTTGCAATGTTGACAATTGCATCCGCACTTCCAGCTTTACAAGTTCGACAAACTCACTTGGTAACGCATGTGCGCTTTTTAGCACGGGATTTTTGTTCCCGCTGTGGAGAAAAATGAACTACCCAGCGATTAATTGTGCTGTGGCCAAAATCAAATCCTCGTTCTTGCGTTATCTCGTCGATGTCAAGGTAACGTAATCCGTTAGCCAGATATCATTGAGCACCCTGCAATATAACTACACTTGAGAGAATGCCGTCCGCTGAACGAAATCTCACTCATTGGGAATTCTGCAAACTCAAAATACTACCCATCCCGTGAATTTGCGGCAGAACCTTCTCTGACCACTATGAACCGAACATGGCCTCTGGGTGAGACGGGATCTTGTCGATGACGAACGGATCTTCGATGCTTGCAATAATCCTCATCAGGCCGCCACAAGCACTGCAAATACCTAGCGCTGTACAGCACGTATCCCATCAGTTCCTCATAGAACGTTATGCGCAACAACTACCCCATTTTGGCGTGCGTAGGCACTAACGCATAGTTTGAATCGAGCTCGGACGCCCTGCGCATTCTGCCTCTAAAGTAGCTTGCCTGCCCCTAGCTTGTGTGCTGCGGGGCGCACTTTCAGAGTAATTCAACAAAAAAGTTCATCAATCACCCTTGATAACCTACCAGTAGGTAGGTATATTCATTCCATGGAAATTAATTCAACACGGGACCTCATATTAGATAGCGCGCAAGCGCTAGCTCAGACTCGTGGCTTCAATGCTTATAGTTATGCAGATATCGCAACAGAACTTGGCATCAGAAAGGCAAGTATTCATTATCACTTTCCATCAAAAAATGATCTGGAAACCGAATTATTAAGCCGCTACAGAACTAGTTTCTTTTCTGAACTACAAAATATCGAATCAAACGTTAACGGCAGCATTGAGCAACTGCAACGCTATGCGCAAATGTACGCATCCACATTGAATAACAATCGAATTTGCCTGGGCGGAATGATGGCATCAGACGTAGGCGCTTTGCCTGAAACGCTGACGCCTTCACTTGTTTCATTTTTTAAAGAACAAGTCGACTGGCTAGCTAAAGTAATGGATACTGGAAAAAAGGCTGGCGAATTGAATTTTTCAGGGTCAGCCCCATCTCAGGCGACCGCTTTTCTAGCCGCCCTGCAAGGTGGCCTTTTAATGGCAAACGCAATGGAAGACGAAGTCATTTTCAAGCGTTTGAGACAAACACTTATCAGCGCTTTAAAATAATTATTTTACCCTCGAAACCTACCTACTAGTAGATTTATTCTAAAGACGATTCTATTTAAGCAAAGATTGAGGTGCAATACCAGCTCACCAAAAAGAGCCATCAATTACCCGGCCTAACAAGCTTTGATTAACGCACTAAACCTGCATTTTTTTGATCTCACAACCTACCAACTAGTAGATATATAAAAAACGACAATGATTGAAAATATGTTTAACACAGCCTGTCGTCACTAATTTTACATCAACCAAAACCAGAGAAATCTCACATGAAACATCCTAACGTTAGTCGTAGAAATTTTGTAAACACGGCCATTACCGGCTCACTAATACTTGGTGCACCGTCTATTGTCAGTGCACGTTCCTTAGGTGGTGGTGCCTTGGGCCAAAGCTTAGTGCCAATTAAACATGGCTCAATGGCGGTTACTGAATTCAAAAACTCAAAGATTCATAGTTATCAAAGCCCAAACCTGACAGGCTGTGTAACCACCCATATTATTGAAACACCAGAGCGTTTGATTATTGTTGATGGACAACGTTCAGTTATATATGGCCAGGAAATTCGTGACTACGCCGACGCACTGGGCAAGCCAGTTGATCGAATGATTATCTCTCATCTGCACCCTGACCATTGGTTTGGTGCCTATCAGTTCAGAGATGTGCCTATTCATTCGCTTAAGGAAACGCAGGGTGAAATAGAACAATTGGGAGAATTTTTTATAGAAATCAGCATCCCCACTCTCGGTGATCACGTTCCACCTGAGAAGGTAGTTCCTGACACCCTTATTGCTGATGGCTCCAGTGAAACTATTGATGGAGTAACGCTAGAATTCAAGCACGTTACAGACGCTGAGTCAGACAATATGTTGACTATTTATCTGCCGGAAGAAAAAGTACTGATAGCCCAAGATTTGCTTTACAACAACTGTCACCTGTTCTGCGGTCATGGCAATTTTCAAGGTTGGCAGAAATCCTTGAAAGACTTACGTAATGATACGTCATTCGACCTAGTACTTCCGGGGCACGGCGCAAACGTAGGGTCAAGACAGTCAATAGATGATGCGCTTATTTATCTTGAATTTGTTGAAGGTACCTACGCGAAAGTCAGTACAGGTGATGAATTAAAATCAGCAATCATAGAGCGATATCCATCTTATCTAGCCGCATCTCTAGTAGACATTCAGAACCTGTTTCTTTTTCCGAAAAAATAAGGCAAATGAACAAACTAATACAAGCTGTTGGCACTCCCACTGCGTACAACTGCGGAAATTGATGTTCGGAGATCAATAGCGTATCAACGACGCAAGCTAGTGCAAACCTTGACGTTTGTTAAAATTGTCATCCTGCGTAAACGGGAAAAGAATCGAAACAAACATCGGGCAGTAAAGTCGATGCTTTCAACAATCGCTATTAAATGAATGGCTGATGTATTGGCGGGCCGTATCTAGCGGCCCGCTTTTTTACCATGAATAGCTTTGCGCCTTAAATAATCGTCAAAACGCCCTCGCCGTAAAACACTCACTTGCACTGCAAACTTCTACCGCGCAGTCTTTTGACTCCCGTTAACTTGTTGAGGATTGGCAGCGCCTTGACCTGTTGATTGGATGTGATCAACGTATCACCACTGCCCACCTGATCATCGTTCGCACCACTGAATACATCTGAAACGATCGATTTATCGGCCATGAGATTACCCGCTATCTGCCAGCTAAACCAGACTCCCCGGCGCCCCTGCGATGGAATGATATCCCTGAAACTGCAGGATACCTTCATAACCGAAGTTACGTCCAATTCCCGATTTCTTAAAACCGCCAAAAGGTCCATTATTATCCATCGCAGATGGCCCATGAGCGTTTATAAAGCTATAGCCCGACTCAATACGACGTGCCAACTGGACGGCCCTATCAGTGTCCTCAGACCAGATAGATGAAGCCAGCCCAAACGGATCATCATTCGCCATGGCGATGGCTTCATCTTCTGTCTTGAAAGGGATCAGTGGCAATATAGGTCCAAACTGCTCATTTTTTACCACCGATAGCGATGGATCTGCATTAAAAACCAGAACAGGACGCTGAAAATGTCCGGTTTGGTACAACTCCAGATCGGGTATCTGGCCAAGCTCATGGACATCTTGGCCGCAGCCTAACGCCTCGGCAATCATGTCAGTAACCACCTTTAACTGCTTGGCATTATTCATCGGACCCATGGTTGTTTCGGGCAATAACCCGTCACCAATAATTTGGGCATCGACCACCGAGCGCAGTCCCTCAGCCACTTCATCAAACCGCGAGTGATGAACATACAGTCGCTTCAGTGCGTAACAAATCTGCCCGGTAGACATGAACGCAGCGCGGTAGAGACGTTGGAAGGCATCACCTCCCAGATCAGCATCGTGACATACGATGCCTGCATCATTACCACCGAGCTCCAGTGTAACGGGTGTGATGTTATCAGCCGCCACCTTCATGACGTGGCGCCCTACATCAACAGAACCTGTGAAGTTTACGTACCGAACCAACGGGTGCCCGATAAGAACATCGCCAATTCGACCAGCAGACCCCGTGACAATGTTGACGACACCTGGCGGTAGCATCTCAGCAATTCGGTGCAACGTCATCGCTGGCGCAAGGGCCGAATTCGCTGACGGCTTTACCACAACCGTGTTCCCCGCCATCAATGCCTGTGGCAACTTTGCTCCCAAAATTGCCAACGGCCAATTCCAGGGAACCACCAATGCCGCCACTCCGCGCGGTTGACGCGTGATGATCGTGTCATTGGGCGATGCCGTAATGATTTCATCCTGCTCAAGTCGCTCACCGTAGTTGGCGCATTGCACGAAGCGCTCGCCCAGGCGACTGATCTCCAATCGGGTTTCAAATAGAATTTTGCCGTGCTCGCGCGTAAAGAGCCGCGCACGCTCTTCAACCTCTTTCATATCCTGGGTTATCGCCGCAGCCACTTTGCGCAAACTATCGGCGCGCTCGCTATAGCTCAGTGCAGCCCACGCTGCAAATGCTGAGTGCGCCGCTTGCATTGCACGGTCCACGTCGTCAGGCGTCGCAGCCGCTGCACACCCAACGAGCTCGGCAGGACGTGCCGGATTATATATTTCGTACGTGCCACCATCAGAGGCAGCGCAAGGTTCACCGTTGATGAAGAGCTTGGTCTGTATAGACTCTGCCATGGGTATGCCCTTCTTTGCAGCTAATTTTGGCGAGTGTAGAACGTCGGACCAAGTGCACGCAACCGCGATAATATAATCGCGAAAACCATGGCTTATAACCTGTTTTTCACATAGAACCAATCTGCCTACGAATACACATCGCCAACTTATCAGCAGCAGGTGTCAGCGGATGGCCTGCGCGTGTCATGAGGGAAATTCTAAGCGGCGGTATTTCCTCACGAATCGGTATTGGCGCAATCTTCCAGCTGTTGCTCATGACTTTCAACAGCAGCGACGGAAACGTGCAGAGCGCACCCAGACTCTCTACCAACGACAACGCCCCGAAGTAGGAATCAGACGTGGTCAAAGCTTTGGGTGGTGTAAACCCATTGTCTATAAAAGGTTGGTGGAAAATATCACCGGGGCCTGTTGGCGCGCCAATCATAATCCATTGCGCATCGGTAAGCTCACCTAGGGAGCGAGCCTGCAACAAAGGGGAATTAGCGGCGGTGATGACATTAATCGGGGTATCAATCAAATGCTCGACGGTAATATTCCGAGCCATATCATTCGGTGGAGCAGGACCAATGATCAGATCAGTGCTTCCTTCACGCAGCGGTTTGAGCGCGCCTGGAAACAACCCGCTAGAAAGGCGTACTTCGATGTTAGGGTGCGTTTTGCGAAACAACGTTAAAGCACGCGGCATGATACGCACCGCAGCCAAAGGCGAAAGACAGACACTGACCGCCCCGACTTGCTCTCCTCGCAATTGGGCCACCTCATCTTCAAGACGCGCAATCTCGGCGGTGATAGAGCGTGCACGCCCTAACACGCGTTCACCGATCTCAGTCAATTCAACACCGCGCGACGTACGGTAAAACAACGCGATACCCAGCTCTTCCTCAGCTTGTTTTAGCGACTGTGTGAGCGCTGGTTGGGATTTACCGAGTGATCTGGCAGCCGCTCTCAGACTGCCATGCTCGGCAATTGCCACCAGTACCTGAATATGTTGTGGCTTCATGGTGATAAAAATAACTTATAGCTTGAGGTTTATCAAGACTATTCATGATCAGAGCCTGCGAGATAGAATAAAGGGAGAGGCGTAATAAGGTTTTAACGCGGATTGGCACCCGATAACGAAGAGATTCAGACATGTCAGATTTGACGTATGCAGTAACAGGCGTTGCGAGTGGCATCGGCGCTCAGTTGGCACGCATTCTTAAAGCCCAAGGGCATCATGTCATTGGGCTTGATATTCGCGCAGCGCACGACAATGTCGATCAATTTATACCCCTGGATCTGAACGATCAGAACAGCATTACCACAGCAAGCGAACAGATAACAGTCCCTCTTGACGGCTTATGTAATAACGCAGGCCTGCCCCCGCGAGATGGCTTGGAGGAAACCATTCTTCAAGTGAATTTTCTGGGTACGCGAGCCTTTACGCACGCTATGTTGCCGCATTTACGCGAAGGTGGATCAATTGTGAACATGGCCAGCCGTGCCGGCCACAGCTGGCGCGACGGAATGGATCAGGTAAAGCGGCTGGCAAGCCTCACCCACCGAGATCAGCTTGCAGGCTTCATTACCACTGAAAAACTGGATGCCACACGCTGCTACAACCTGACCAAAGAAGCTGTAATCTTGTGGAGTGTTGCCGAGGCCGAAAAAATGGTGAAGCGCGGATTACGCGTTAATTCGCTGAGCCCAGGTGGAATATCCACCGGAATTCTGGGTGATTTCCAGCGCGTATTCGGGGCAGCGATGACTAAAAACATCGAACGCGCGGGACGTGCAGGTGAGCCCGAAGAGGTTGCAAACATTGCTGCATTCCTACTCTCACCTGCCTCACACTGGATAAAAGGGACTGACATTGCCATCGATGGTGGTATGGGCGCATTCAACATGTGCGATGCGATGGGATTGGACGCACTCAGTCTTCCAACACCTGCGAGCGTCGCATGAGCACCCCCTCGTTAGATATTGATTTCTACTCTGACGACGTCATAAACGACCCGCACCCTGTTTATGCACAGATGCGCGAGATGGGTCCGGTCGTCTATCTGCCACAGCACGATCTCTACGCCCTGCCCCGCTACAAGGAAGTCAGTGAGGTACTGCGCCAACCCTTGCGGTATGTGAATTCGCGTGGCGTATCGCCCATCCCCAAAGTCAATGACATCTTGATGGGCTCTACGCTGAACTCCGATCCACCCGAGCATGATCGTACCCGAGCGGTAACCTCAGAGCCGCTGCTGCCCGGCGCTCTGAAGAGCATAGAACCACGACTACAAAAAGCTGCAAATGGCTTGGTTGAAACGCTTTGTGCACGCGGTACATTCGATGCCGTTAAAGACTTCGCCCAATATTTACCCGTCACCATTGTTGCAGAGCTAGTCGGCCTTCCACAAGCTGTTGACTCAAAACAGATGCTGAAATGGGCCTCTGCCACTTTTAACCTGTTCGGTACTGAAAATGCTCGCACAACACAGGCGTTTGAAGATCTGAAAAATCTGCGAGACTTTCTGCAAGAATATGGACGCCCTGAAAAACTCGCTGATGGCGGCTGGGCTAAGCGTATATTCGAAATTGGTCCAGAACGCGGTATTTCCTACGAGACGTGCGCGCAGCTAATGCGCGATTACATCAACCCCTCTCTCGACACGACCATTTCAACCACGGGTCAAATTGTCAAGTTTCTTGCCGATCATCCGGACCAATGGGACATGATTCGTAATGACGCACGTCTGATCCCGAATGCCGTGGAAGAAGCTGTGCGTATGGCAACACCCATTCGCGCCTTCACCCGCTACGTTGTTGAGGATAGTGACATAGCTGGCCATACCATCCCTGCGGGTAAGCGAGTGATCGTAATGTATGCCTCCGCCAATCGTGATCCGCGCAAGTTCAGCGATCCCGATCGTTACGATGTTACCCGTGATGTTCATGATCACTTAGGCTTTGGCCAAGGTGTGCACATGTGTATGGGCATGCATCTGGCGCGACGCGAGATCATCCTGTTGCTAGAAGCACTGCGCCAGCGTGTGGAGCGCTTCGAGCTGTTGTCAGAACCCTTGGTGGCAATGAACAACACCATCCGTGCCTATGCCAGTATGCCAGTGAAGGTGCATCTGGCGGCCAAGGTACTCACCGATAAAAATGAACCAGCGCTATCGACTGAAACGGCAGCCGTTGACGAGAATCCGTGGCTGAATGTTGTTGTTGCTCAGCGAGCAGATGTCGCTACTGACATCATCGGTTTGGAATTTGTCAGCACCGAAGGGACAACGCTACCAGCCTATGAGGCAGGCGCGCATATCGATGTGTATGTAAAATCTGGCTTGATTCGCCAGTACTCTCTTACTGGCGATCCTGCAGACAGATCAAAATACAGAGTAGGCATACTGCTTGATCCCAACTCTCGCGGTGGTTCAACAACAATACACACACAATTCACAACTAATCAGAAGGTCCGTATT
>JALZVU010000070.1 GCA_023301795.1 Granulosicoccus sp. | reverse complement strand
TTGCCATTCGAAGATGAGGCATCACTAAACCGGATTTCAGGTGATTCGATTTTGCCGTTGAAATGCCAGCTTGGCGTTTTGTTTTTATAGCATGCAGCAATGGTCGGTGTGCTTTGCTGATGAATGAATGAACTCAGTGATGAGTCTGGAACGTGCAAGACGACGCTGTCCACTGTGTGATTGTTTGTCGTAAGTGTGCTTGATTCAGAATCCGACATTGCGTGTCCCGGAGCAGGCTGACAGCCCAGAACAAGCTGTGTCTTATCTTCACAACGTTCCACCCGAACACTCGCCCGTATCCACATTTTTGGCTGAACGGCATCAGGCAATGAAATCACATGCTCATCGATAGCACCGCTGAGTTGTCCGTGTTCATTGATGCACAAACGTAGTGAACCCAATGCGGCGATGCATTGAGTCGTGCCATTGAGGTGCGTTGGCCAAAACGTTGCGGCCAACTGTATTGAGTTTGTGTTGTCCGGTACATCGACAGGTGTTGCTACCGCCATCGAACCTGCGGCAATAATTTGCTCATAAGCTGCGTGTGTTGCGGGTGTATACCAGGCTGATGCATCGTGTTCGATGATGCCGGGACCGCTTGGATTGGGATCAGCACAGATGCTATGGGTCATCCAGCTTTTGATCGAAGCAGGCTCATCGCGGGTATGGCCTTGGGCTGACAATCTGAATTCGATGGTGTCGCCGCCTCTGGCAGACAGTCGATTTGTATAGCCGGCGAGTGGTACACGATGGCTTGATTTCGAATTCATGCAACGATTGCTCAAATTAGGTGCAGTGGCGCAATAATAATTTTCTTTGACGGAACAGCTGCGCTACGGGTATCTTTGTGAGAAGGTAACACGACCGGCTGCAAACACGTCGCCGAATAGCACGCCAACAAGCAGGTTTCACTCAGGAGTTTTTAGTATGAGGTCTCGTCTTTATTCTCGTCCCGAGCGCCCGACAAGTATCGTTGTCAAACGCGCACTATCAAGCGTCTGTCTAGCCGTTGGACTAATAGC
This sequence comes from Granulosicoccus sp., assembly GCA_023301795.1. GTDB lineage: Bacteria > Pseudomonadota > Gammaproteobacteria > Granulosicoccales > Granulosicoccaceae > Granulosicoccus. The sequence goes on along the minus strand of JALZVU010000070.1, from coordinate 8,823 downwards.
CTCCACCCAGGCGCTAAGTCAGACTGCCGGTGGCACAATGGTGATGATAGCGCAACCTGAACCGCCTTCACTCGCACCCTATTTGTCAACATCAGGCCCTATCGGGTTGGTTGCGCCAAAGATCTACAACGGTTTGCTGGACTACGATCTGGATCTTAATACAGTACCTGAACTGGCAGAATCATACACAGTCAGTGATGATGGATTGACGGTGACATTTGCACTTCGCGAAGGCGTGAAATGGCACGATGGCGAGCCCTTCACATCCGCGGATGTACAGTTTTCGATCATGGATGTACTTAAGCAATTTCATCCACGTGGACCCAACTCCTTTCGCGAGGTAAGTTCCATCGATACACCTGATGAGCTCACCGCGGTGTTCAATCTGGATGCTCCAGCGCCTTATATGATGCGAGCATTCTCTGCCTATGAGTCTCCCATCGTGCCCAGACATTTGCTGGAAGGCGAGGACATACGCGCCTCAGATCTTGCTAACAATCCTGTCGGTACAGGGCCGTTCAAGTTTGTTGAGTGGAAGAAAGGCCAATATATTCGTCTTGATAAAAACGAAGACTACTGGAAAGAGGGCTTACCGCTGCTGGATCGCATCGTTGCCCGGATTATCCCCGATGCCTCTACGCGTACAGCCGCGATGGAAAGTGGTGAAGTGCATTACGGAGCGTTTGGCGCCATCCCTAATATTGACGTTGTCAGGATGCGCGAATCTGATGATATTGGTGTGACCACCGATGGCTATGCCATGATTAATCCCATGGCATTAATCGAGATGAATACCACCAAAGCTCCGTTTGACAATCCAGTTATGCGTCAGGCTATCTCGATGGCTATCGATCGGCAATTTCTGATCGACAACATCTGGTTTGGCTACGGTAAACCTGCAACAAGTGCCATGACATCCAACTTTGAGCCGTTAGGTTTATATTCAGCAACGCCGGAGTTTTATCCTGAGTCACCGGATGTTGATGCTGCCAACGCTTTGTTGGACGAAGCAGGTATTACAGCTGATGCTGAGGGTACACGTGCATCGGCGGTTGTTGATCTTATCCCGTACGGTGAAGACTGGCGCCGGGCAGGTGAATACATGAAACAGGCGTTGGCTGATATCGGAGTCGATCTTGAGCTGCGCTACGAAGATGTCCCCACATGGTTAAAACGGATCTATGCAGACTACGATTTTGAATTGAACGTCAACTACTTCTACCAACTGCCAGATCCTGTTATTGGCGTGCAGCGTCATTACGGCACTGATCAGATCAGGCAAGGTACACCGTTTGTCAATTCAACACGCTACTCAAACTCTGACATTGATGAGCTTTTGGCGGCAGGTGCAATCGAGGTAGATCCTACTGCACGTGGTGAGATCTATGCACAAATACAGGCTATTCTGGGCGAAGAGCTGCCTGTTGTTAATCTATTTGAGATGGAGTTTCTCACGGTATATAACGAGAAATTGAAAGACCATACGGTATCGGCAATGGGTGCATACCACTCATTTGACCGTGCGTATATCGAAGAGTAGTTAATCGACGCTGATCGGCTGCCGCATTATCGACTCGATATGCGGTTGGCCGATCAGTGACTAGTGCTTGACTAACGAGAAGTTTAGTTAACCCGAACAAGGTAATGTTTAACGTATGAGTCAAGCAGGTAAGCGATCGCGTTATGTATTGAAACGCCTGTTGCATGCTATACCGGTTGTATTAGCCATTATTGTCGTCAACTTCTTTCTGCTACAGCTTGCAGAGGGTGATGCGGTTGATGTGCTGGCAGGGGAGGCTGGTTCTGCTACTCCCGAGTACATGGCACAGCTTAGAGAAAAATTCGGGCTAGATCAGCCGTTGCCAGTTCAGTTAGGTGTGTACATGAAAAACATGCTGAGCTTTGATCTCGGCTATTCGTTTCGTCATGACATGCCAGTATCCCAATTAGTGCTTGATCGTCTGGTTCCGACATTGTTGTTGATGGTCAGCACTATTACGCTAGCGGTAGGATTCGGGATAATCCTGGGGCTCGTTGCGGCCTCCAATCTCAATACCTGGAAAGATAACGTCATCAGCATCTTTGCGCTGATTTCCTACGCCACGCCGCTGTTTTGGGTGGGTCTGATGATGATTGTGGTGTTCTCCCTGAAGCTTCGCTGGTTCCCCACCAGCGGCATGGAGAACGTGGCCATGTTCTACGAGGGCTGGGACAGAGTGAAGGATATTGCACACCATCTGGTGATGCCTACGTTAACCTTATCCCTGTTTTATCTGGCTCTTTACACGCGCTTTATGCGGGCATCCATGCTCGAACAGGCCAGCATGGATTACGTCACCACGGCGCGAGCCAAAGGACTTACAGAACGCCGTATTGTTTTTGTCCATATTTTGCGCAATGCACTTCTGCCGGTTGTGACAATGGCAGGTGTGCAGGTGGGTTCCCTGATTGGGGGATCGGTTATTGTCGAATCAGTTTTTGCCTGGCCTGGGCTTGGCATGCTCGCGTTTGAAGCGTTGTTCTCCAGAGATTTGAATCTATTGTTAGGTATCTTCCTGTTGTCTGCCTTGCTGGTGGTTGCTATTAACCTGGTCGTGGACTTGCTGTACTCGTTCCTCGATCCACGCATAGAGGTGGGCTGATGTCGTTCTGGAGACGTTTTTGCCGAAACCGCTCAGCAGTGGTCGGTCTGATTATTCTGGCGATTGTTGTTCTTATTGCTGCCAGTGCTCATCTGCTTTTTCCTGAAGATCCCTTCAAGCTGGTTGGCCAGTCTATGTCGCCACCAGGGGAGAATGGATTCTTGTTCGGCAGTGATACGCTGGGGCGTGATGTGGCAGCTGGTATGGCCCACGGCGCACGCGTGTCGTTGTTGATCGGTTTGATCGCTACCACCGTGGCCGTCTCTCTTGGAGTACTGCTGGGTGCATTTGCCGGTTACTTTGGCGGGTGGGTCGATGATGTACTTATGCGTGTTACTGAGATGTTTCAGACCATTCCGTCGTTTATTTTTGCCATTCTCATTGTGGCGATTATGAAACCATCCATTAACAGCGTCATCATTGCCATTGCGGTTGTCAGCTGGCCTGCCGTTGCCAGACTGGTACGTGGTGAGTTTCTGGCGATGCGTAACCGTGAGTTTGTGCAGGCGTGTCACATCATCGGCATGAGTGATTGGCGCATTATGGTGCGTGAAATTCTGCCTAATTGTCTGTCACCTATTATTGTTACGGGTTCACTAATGGTAGCGACTGCCATACTGATAGAAAGCGGTCTTGCATTTTTGGGTCTTGGAGATCCGAATATCATCAGCTGGGGTTTTCAGATCGGGGCGGGGCGTACGGTGCTGCGTAGTGCCTGGTGGGTTTGTACGTTTCCTGGCATCGCTATTATGCTGACTGTTCTGGCCATCAATCTGGTGGGTGAAGGACTTAACGATGCCATGAATCCAAGGCTGCGTGAACGTACATGAATACGTCGTCAAAAAACACCGATTCTGTCGTAGCAACTGCTGATTCTCCGGTGCTGCGTATTGAGAACCTGTATGTGCAACTGCCCTTGGGCAGTGAGCGTCGCTATGCAGTTGAGGGCGTGAGTTACGATCTTGCGCCTAAAGAAATTCTGTGTGTCGTTGGTGAATCAGGCTCGGGTAAATCACTGACTGCACGTGCCGTTATGGGCTTGTTGCCGGCACCGCACGTGCAATATGAGAAAGGGCAGATTGTCTTTCAGGGTGAGGATTTGACAAAGGTGTCTGAGGCTCGCATGCGGCAAGTGCGCGGTGGTGAAATCTCGATGATTTTTCAGGAGCCGATGACAGCGCTCAATCCGGTGATGCGTATCGGTGAACAGATTGATGAAGTCATTCGATTTCATGCATCCCAACCGCGTAAGTTACGGCGCCAGCTTGCATTACAACTACTTGAAGATGTACAACTTCCCGATCCTTCGCGCATCATGAGTGCTTATCCCCATGAGTTGTCTGGAGGCCAACGCCAGCGCGCCATGATTGCCATGGCGTTAGCGTTGGAACCCAAGGTGCTGATTGCTGATGAACCCACCACTGCACTGGATGTGACAACGCAAGCGCAAATTCTGCGTTTGATAAAAGAATTGCAAGCCAAGCATGACACCGGGGTACTTTTTATTACTCATGACTTTGGTGTTGTTGCAGATATCGCTGACAGGGTTGCTGTCATGCAGCATGGAAAAATTGTCGAAATAGGGAGTGTTGATAAAGTACTAAATCATCCTGAGCATCCCTACACCCAAGCTCTGACCGATGCGGTACCTAGCCTGATTCCGCGAATGGCAAAAGAGGTTGTCAGCGCGCCCATTTTAGAGGTGCGCAATCTGGTGAAGACCTATCGCTCCGGTGGTGGCTGGTTTGGGCTGGGTAAGCCCGTAAAAGAGGTGAATGCCTGCGACAGCGTCAATGTTGTTCTCAATGATGCGGAAACCTTAGGTATTGTCGGGGAGTCAGGTTCTGGTAAATCAACGCTGGCACGGTGCATTGTGAGATTGCTAAGCACCGATGCTGGCGAGATCATTTATCGAGGACAGGATCTGTGTGCGCTTGACCGATCGTCCATGCGCCCCTATCGCTCCAAGATACAGATGGTTTTTCAGGATCCTTATGCGTCGCTTAATCCGCGAGCAACGGTAGGCCGCATTATCACCGAAGGGCCGGTGATATTGGGGGAATCCAAATCAGAAGCCCAGTCACGCGCACGTGAAATGCTGGAGCTTGTGGGTCTGGATGCGCGCGCGTTTGAGCGCTACCCACATGAATTCAGTGGTGGCCAACGCCAGCGTATCGGGCTTGCCAGAGCATTAGCGTTGCAACCTGAGGTTCTGGTAGCTGATGAGCCGGTATCCGCTCTGGATGTATCGATTCAGGCTCAGGTCCTCGATCTGTTAGCAGATATTCGCGATCGCCTGCAACTATCGATGGTGTTTATCACACATGATTTACGGGTGGCGGCGCAGGTGTGTGATCGTATTGCAGTCATGCGCCTTGGGCAGGTGGTAGAGCAGGGGCCTACGGCTCAATTGTTTGACAACGCCCAGCACCCCTATACACAAGAGCTGTTGGATGCGGTACCCGGAAGGGAATGGAGCCGATTGCGCGCACTATCCTAGTTCTGTGCTTGTAGTGTGCACAGGCGTTAATCCACTACAATATTGACACGCCTATTGGATTTTCGTCCCGAAGGTTGTGCGTTTGATTTAACCGGACGCTTTTCGCCCATTCCCATCAAACGGATCATCTCTCTATCGATGCCTTGTTTGAGGAGAAACTTGCGCACAGCCTCTGCCCGTCGAATCGATAACGCCTGGTTATACTCGTCTGAACCGATGTTGTCGGTATGACCCGTAAGGGTTACGGCGGCGTCCGGGGTGGCGCTCAGATGATCGACCAGTGGCTGTAAGCTGCTAGCCATATCACTGGTAACGCTACTCTGGTTAAAGCCAAACAATACAGGCTCGTATGTCTCTTTGCCTTCAGCTACGGTTTCTTCAATAGGCATTGCTGCCTGCATGGCAGGCTGCATGTCCAGTGTGTTGGTGTCACTTGCTTGAGCGTTGTCGCTCATGCTGGTACTGTCGCTCTCGTCCATGGATAAGGCGGGTACATCAAGTGCCGCAGACATCTGCAATTTATCATCACTGGTTTGTGCGGAGCTTTCAGAATCGTTTGTTTCTAACAGATTACTATCTGATTTACCATGCATGTCCATTAAGGTACTTTCGCTGACCATCCAACGTTTCTTTACCTCAGGGGCTACTGTCATGGCTTCGGCAATAGTGGGCAAGCTATCGGTGTGAGATGCGTTTCCGGTGGCGATCAAGGAGAAGGGCACAGGTGCTGTTGTATCCATAGAGCCATCTTCTTGCTTTGTTTCAGCAGTATCTGTGGATGTCAGGGATAAGGTAGGAAGAGTTGGAAGTTCATTGCCGGCATCAGAATTAATAGTTGCCCGATCTTTGTTAACATTCCAAGTTGAATTTGAGGCAATAGGCTCAATGGGAGGTATGGATGAACGAGGGCCCATTGCATAAACCAATGACAAGCCTGCTCGACTGACGTCAGCATCAAAATTGACTGCCTCAGCGCGAAGCGACAAGTTGGCGTTGACGGGCATTTGCACACCTGCGCCGGCAACCAAATGAGAGCTATTACCTTTTCTTAACGGAACAGAGCTCTGGTTATTGATGGTCCCGACTCCAAGCCTGCCATACAGTGAGTATTTCTTGCCATTACTGGGGGATGCGGCTCCGCCCCAGTGGTACAAGCCACTGACATTGATGTCCTGATAATCGATGTCCCCAACAGGGTCAAGTGTGGTGGTGCCCAGGTTGGAATACTCTAACTCAACGCCTAAGGTTCGGCTGAGCTGGTAGCCTGCTGTGGCGTGCCATGCAGGACTTACACTATCTCGACTGGTTAGTTCCACATTCTCGACGCCAGGCGTCAACTGCGACGCACCACCACCAATTCCAAGATACAAGCCGGTGTTCACATCGGCAACAGTGGGGCCAGCTGCGAGCGCTGTGCTTATAAATACCAGTAAAACCCGTTTAAGCGCTGCCAGTGTGCCGATGTGCAGCAGGGTAAGATAGATAAAAGCAAAGATGAGTAAGGCTGTCAGCGTCATGTCTGGATGCGCTGGACCTGAGACACTGCAACCTCCGCCGTTCAGGCTGGTTGTTACCACAGCTTCGGGAGTGGCGGGTGCAATCACAGGTGCTTCCACCGTGGGTGGGGTGTTATCGGGAAGGGTAATGATGCCAAGCTCAATAAAACCATCGCCTTGGCTGTCAGCATCGTACTGATCAGCAATGCCATCTGAATCGGTATCTGTTTCACCGAGCACGCTGGCGTCTACGCGATCATCGATGCCATCACCGTCACTATCCACTCCATTCGTGAACGTTACGTCTGCGTAGTCGAAGATGCCATCACCGTCACTGTCAGTCGTAATGTCCAGCCGCCCATCGACTGTCACAACTGTGCCTGACAGGCCAGATGTCAAACTATCAAATACGCCGTCGTTGTCGCTATCAAGATCAAGATAATCCAGAATTTCATCATTATCACTATCTGCTAAATTCAGTGGCATAAAGAAAAATCCGTCATCCATTCCATCGGCATTAAAGTCTCGAAAGTCATCAACCAGACCATTGATGTCAGTATCAGTGCCACCAGCCTCTACAAGGTCAGGGATGCCATCGTTGTCCGAGTCCAGGTCGCGGTAGTTGACCAGCAAGTCACCGTCCGTATCAATGGGTGCGCCAGGTGTCAGATCGTTTTGCAAGTTGTTGATAGTCATAAAGTCGACTGTGCTAGATGAAGCTTCCATTGCATCAGCAATGCCATCGTTGTCCGAATCCAAATCACGAAAGTCGCTTATTCCATCGCGATCGGTGTCTGCAGGCTCCGTGATGCGAAGCAAGCCGATCATATCCACTGCATCCATCATGCCGTCGCCATCACTATCCAAAGCGGCAGCCTCAAATGGATTCGTATTGGCTTCGATAAGATCAAAGATGCCGTCACCGTCTGAATCCACATCGAACTCGTTGCCGATACCGTCGCCATCCGCATCGCTGCCACGCTCGAGCTGATCAGACAGCGAGTCGCGATCCACGTCAAGACCTTCGGGCAGTGATGCTATGTCAAGAGGATCACTACCGAACAGTCTTTCTATGGAATCCAGATATCCATCGTTGTCATCGTCGATGTCAGCAATATCTCCAACCCCGTCCAGATCCGAATCTGCTGATTCAGTGGAGTCAAGTGGAAAGGCATCTTCACTGTCAGGCGTATTGTCGTTGTCACTATCGTTGTCAGTACTATCGCCAATACCGTCACCGTCCAGATCGCTTTGTTCAGTTGCATCATCAGGAAAAACATCCGCGTTGTCACCGACACCATCGCCATCGGTGTCCACCGTTTCGGTAGGATCGTTATCAAAATCGTCTTCTCTATTGCCAACGCCATCACCGTCTGAATCCAGCCATTCGCTGGCGTCATCCGGGAATGCATCCAGTGTGTCTATGACACCGTCGTTGTCTCGATCGTCTGCATCGGGCGGGAGTTCTCCGAAAGGGAAGGGATCTGAATTGTCGCCAATGCCATCGTTGTCTGAATCCCGGGTTTCGGTGGGATCATTATCGAACACATCGCTATTATCGCCGACACCGTCGCCATCGGAGTCAGTGGTCTCTGATGGGTCGTCAATGAAGTCGTCAGCATTGTCGCCCGTGCCGTCGCCGTCGGTGTCAGTTGTCTCGGATGGGTCATTAATAAAGTCGTCGCTGTTGTCGCCCGTGCCGTCGCCGTCAGTGTCGGTAGTCTCTGATGGATCATTGTCGAATGCGTCTTCGTTGTCGCCCACACCATCACCATCCGTGTCGGTGGTTTCTGTTGGATCGTTGTCGAATTCGTCTGCGTTGTCACCCACGCCGTCACCGTCAGTGTCGGTAGTCTCAAAGGGGTCATTATCAAAGTCATCGTCACGATCAAACACGCCATCGCCGTCGGTATCTGAGTTACCTAATGGAAACGGGTCTGAGTTGTCACCAATACCGTCGCCATCGGTGTCCTTGGTTTCAAGAGGATCGTTATCAAATGCGTCTTCGTTGTCGCCCACACCGTCACCGTCAGTGTCAGTTGTCTCTGATGGGTCGTTAACGAAGTCGTCGGTGTTATCGCCGGTGCCGTCACCGTCTGAGTCGGTTGTCTCGTTCGGGTCGTTGTCGAAGGCGTCAGCATTGTCGCCGGTGCCGTCGTTGTCAGTGTCAGTTGTTTCCAATGGG
>JALZVU010000069.1 GCA_023301795.1 Granulosicoccus sp. | reverse complement strand
GCTTCAAGCTGATTGTCGCCGTAGGTAAGGTACAGCGAAAATCTGATCTAAATTCATGGACAACGGCCGGATTGGGCACTTCAGAGACGATTGGCTTGAATCGTGGGCAACGGCAGGTCTGGAGGCCTATCCAGTGGAACTCTTAGGTATTCTGAACGGCAGCGACAGGCGTGTCTCGGCCCAATCCGGCCGTTCGAAAGGTGCTGAAACTTAGTCAAGCATAGTGTGGTGACCAGATTTTTGAGTGTCCATGCAGGTTGTCAACCTCAGGTTTCTCATCCGTTAGAATTTTCAGTTATTGAATGCCAGTGGTTGAGGGTTTAGTTGATTCAGGTAGGCTATATTTGCTTGAAAAATATACGCCATTGGCGTATAGTCATCGTTATGCAAACAGTGATCGAATTATCACCATTTAATCGAAACTGGTCTGCCGTTTGGAGCGAAGGCGAATACAACGAATTTATTAAATGGATAGCCGCTAATTCAAAATCTGGAGATGTTATCAAAGGCAGTGGTGGCGTCCGCAAAATACGTTGGGCAAGCAGTGGCCACGGTAAACGAGGTGGCGCGAGAGTTATTTTCTATTCTGCTAACACCAGTAACATCTATCTGATGACTATCTACGCAAAGAACCAACAGTCTGATATCTCAGCAAAAGAACTAAAAATTATTAAGGAGCTGATCGAATGAGCAAGAAAGATGAGCGCAGTATCAGCGAGGAGCTGATCGAGGCTGCCAAGGAAATCAAGGCACACAAAGAAGGTCGATTACATCCGAAAGTTGTAAAAAATGACATCATAACTGCACGTAGAAATCTCGGATTATCACAAAGTCAATTTGCGATACTGCTGGGTGTGTCAAAGCGTACCCTTGAACAATGGGAGCAAGAGCGAAGAGAGCCCTCACAGGCTGCTCAGCGTTTGATTCAGATTGCTATTCAACGGCCAGAGGTTCTTATTGAATTGTTTGGAGATGCAGCGTGAATGTCCAGTCATCCCCCTTTTGCTTACTAGATTTTTGAAGCGAACGGCCCAATCCGGCCGTTCGAAAGGCCAAGTCACAGATCACCAGTCCGCTGTATACTGAAGCTGGAGGCTACTGCTATGTCAGAAAACATATTTCACAAAGACCCAGAAATTCTCAACGGAACAGCGGTGTTTTGTGGCACCCGCGTGCCTATTCGAATTCTCTTTGAACACCTGGAGGCTGGAGATAGCCTTGAAGTTTTCCTAGAGGATTTTCCGTCTGTCAGTCGTGAACAAGCCACTAGGCTTCTTGAACACGCTTTGCTGCAATTGACTTCGAGCGATGAAGCTGCTGCTTGACGAGCAGGTACCTGCGCGACTTGCGCGCGAGTTCCCTGAAAATTATGATGTTCACACAGTTCAGAAAATGGGCTGGGCTCCAACGAAGAATGGCGAACTGTTGAAACTGGCGGCTTCGGACGGGTTTGTCGCACTGTTGTCGGCTGACAAAAACATGAAGTACCAGCAATCCTCAACGGAACTGGCAATTGCCGTGATCGTGCTAGCGCCAGTCATGAATAGATTAGTCGATCTGGTGCCGCTTGTTCCATCCGTAATTGCCTTGCTAGAAGCCAATCTCGCGCCAGAATTCTATCGAATCGAGAAGTAGACAGAGTGGACACCTACGTGACTAGGTTACTCTGAATGGCAAAATGCTGTTACAGAGGTTATGTTGCCTATGAAAAATGCCGTTCTATAATCGTCGCCTTGGTTGATATTGAGACTTCTTGGATTCAACAGTTAAGTGCAACTCAACCCACCGGATAAAGAAGGTGAGCTACGATAGCTTCTGCACCACCTTCATTCCGGCAAGAATTGAGAGGCACAGATGGAACGCTATACGCAGCTCACCAGTGAGCAACGATACCAGATATACGCATTTCTGAAAGCAGAACACACGTTGACCTTTATCGCAGAGGTTGTGGGCAAACACAAGTCCACTATCAGTTGCGAGATTGCCCGTAATACTAGTGCCCGCGCTACCGCCCGTTACAAGCACAACGGCTTTGTGATCAACGAAAACAGGGAAAGTACACCGGACGTTTCTCAGCCAGTGACTGGCATTTAATCGAGCACTTGCTGAGCGAGCAACAGTGTTGCCTAGAGCAGATTTGTCTGCGCTTGAAGGAGGATGACATACTGGAGATCAGTCACGAGAGAATCTATCAGCACATCATTTTGGACAAGCAGGCTGGGGGTGATCTGTACACGTATTTCCGTGAACGCGTAAAGCGTCGCAAGCGCTACGGCAGCGGCAAAGAGCGGCGTGGAAGGATACCAAGCCATGATGCAGAAAGAGGGCGCGATGGAAGAGTATTTTGCGGGTAAGCGGGCTACGTTTGATGCCTGGCCTGATGATTAGTTTGGGGCGGGGAAGGCGCTAGCTTTGGAAAATCATCTGGCAGGAATCTGAGGTATTCGCAGTGGCACTTACCAGTTTGGAATGCCTAACTCTTGCATCATTCCTCGAGCTTTGAGTGTTATGGCAAAACTTTTTGCAGCACCTAGTTTGAGGTATGCTCCTTGAGCATAGGAAAAGGTGTAAACGTCTGATTTATCCCCACATTCGGCCTCGCTTTCTAGAATCTCTGAACACCATCTGTAGGTCCACTTATCTTTTTGTTTGTAGTACTTCAATGCCACGCTGGGAGGGCCAAACATCGCAATTTTTTCTGCAAGTGCATCTTCAAAAGTAAGCCGACTGTCCCTAATTGTTATATCCCGAACTGTCGTGTATCCAGTTTCTTTTGCTTCGATATTTGGTCTAAGTTGCACAGTAATACTAAGATCACGGGACCTATAAGACATACGCATAACTACTTTTGGCGTAGAGGGGCCTGATTCCGTTTTATAAGTAAAATCATCTGCAGTTATTGGATATTGACTTGTAAGAACCTGAAGCACTTCTTCTCTGGTCATTCCCACCGTTATACCATTTACGTCAAACTCCTCAACATCGTACACATTAGATGCATACACAGAGTAGCTGAGGACCAACTGGGAGATCGTCGCTGCCAACAGTATCGTTTTGGTTTTAGTTATTTTTCTCAATTTACTGCATCCTTTAAAAATCAATAAACACCCGGTACCAGCGCACTTGTGCGGCTCATGTAGTTTTCATAGTCAGCGTAAGCAACCTTGAGCAATGACTCTTCTCGTTTGAGTTTGAAACAAAGAATAGCGATAAGCGCTACTACATACATCGCGTTCAACACAGAACTGTGGGCGATGAATGCGCCTATTCCACACAGGATGACGGCTGTGTACATAGGGTGGCGAATAATGCGGTAGGGGCCACGTTGGACTAATGTGCCTTGTGCAACGGGTTCTGGCATCACGGTGAAATTGGAGCGGCTTAGGCTGAATGCTGCCCAAAGGGCTATCAGGATTCCACCCATTAGCAATATTAATCCGGATAGTGCAGGTAGCGTGTTTGGGATGAATTTGCTGAGTGGGGATGCCAGCAAGACGATGAACATCATCTGTAAGGCTACTAACAGGATTGAAGGTATTTTCATGGGGGCCAAATACTCAGTACTTGCGAGCGCCTGCTTGCGAGGCTACTCGTGGTACCAGTGCCTTTACAAGATCTTTCATTGTCAGTGTGCCTACGGGTTGTTGGTTTTGCACAACCACAAAGGTTTGCGATGTATCTCCGTCTGAAAGGGCGATGACACTTTCAAGAGTATCGTCAAACTGCACTTCACCGTGTGTGCCGGTGGGCACCACACCGTGCTCCAGAGGTGCCATGATTGAACGAATACGCAACACGCGGGCGCGGTTAATGTCGCTCACAAAATCCTCGATATAAGGATCGTTAGGATTGAGCAGAATATGCTGAGGTTCACCTTGCTGGACAATAAAGCCGTCTTTGAGTATCACGAGATGATCAGCCAGTTTCAGGGCTTCATCTAGATCATGGGTAATGAACACGATAGTTTTGAGTAACTCTTGTTGCAACTCGAGCAACAAGTCCTGCATGTCGGTTCGGATAAGTGGATCCAGTGCAGAGAATGCTTCATCCATCAGCATAATGGGTGAGTTTGATGTTAGGGCCCGTGCGATACCCACACGCTGTTGCATGCCGCCAGAGAGCTGGTGAGGATAGCGTTCACCGAAGCCTTCCAGGCCCACACGGTTCAGCCATTTTTCAGCTTCTGCCATGTACTCACGTTTGCCGACACCACGCACCTTGAGCATGGTGCCTGCGTTTTGTGCAACCGTGCGATGCGGCAGTAGAGCGAACTTCTGGAATACCATCGACATGACTTGCCGGCGCAAATTTCGCAGTTGCGCTTCGTCATAGGCGAGCACGTTGTCACCATCAACATCGATTTGCCCAGCGGTGGGCTCGATCAGTCGATTCAAGTGGCGTATGAGTGTTGATTTGCCTGAACCGGATAAGCCCATGATGACGGTTATAGCACCGGAGCGGATATCGATATTGATATCCTGAAGTCCTAGCACATGATTATGCTGGCTTAGCAAATCTGTTTTGGAGGTGCCGTTTTTTACATGCTCCAGTGCCATGACCGGATCTGAACCGAATATCTTGTACAGGTTCTTGATGGATACTTTGATGTCGTTAGTCACTTGTATTCTCGCCTAGCGTGGCTGTGCTGAGTTGACACGATCCAGTGCCGCTTTGGTAACACGATCAAGCACAATGGCAAGTAACACGACGCCAAAGCCTGCCACCAGACCCACACCCAGTTCAAGATTACGAATGCCGCGCAGTACTAAAACGCCCAGTCCCGGGGCTGAAACCAGTGAGGCAATAACCACCATGGCAAGGCTCATCATGATGGTCTGGTTGACGCCTGCCATGATATTGGGCAGCGCTAGTGGAATTTGTACGCCGAACAGTTTTTGTCTGTCCGTCATACCAAAAGAATCTGCTGCCTCGATAACGTCTTTGTCCACCAGCCGAATGCCAAGATTGGTCAAGCGTATGACTGGAACGATCGCGTAGAGAATAATGGCGATACCGTAGAGCTTGGGTTCGGTAATTGAGAACAGAAAAATAAGGGGTATCAAATAGACGAACGGTGGCAGGGTTTGCAGCATATCAAGCACTGGAATAATCATCCTCTGCAGCCGATCACTGCGCGACATGGCAATGCCAATGGGTACTCCGAGCAAGACGCACAGGGCGGCGCATACAAAAATGATGGCCAGTGTCTGCATGGCATAGTCGTAGTGATCAACGAACGCCAGAAACATCAGGCAACTCATGACAAACACGACAAGACGCGCGGAGCGTGATGCGAAATAAACAACGAGTGCCAGAATCGGTAGCATGATCCACCAGGGCGTGGCCTCTATGCCTGACAGTGCCGAGTTTAGAATCCAACTTAACGGTTGAGTTAAGGGATCCAGTACAAAACGTAGTACATCTTTGATGGCAAGAAAGCCGGTCTCAACGCCTTTGGTGACATCGCGAGACTGGGCAATGGAGCCACAGGCTTTGTGCAGTTCGTCTAGAGAGGGAAAGGGTACATTCAGAGCAGAAGTTTCTTGTTCTACACCAGCTCTGGCGAGAAGATCGGCCATGGATACTGGCCCGTCTGCGCTTTTACCTGCATCACACCATTCGCGTAGGCCAATTTTGTCAAATACAAAATCATAATAAGCCATGTGTAAAAGTTCCTTGCAGGTTTTGCGATAGGCGAGTTACAAAAAAATGTGCTGGCGAGAGCAAGTGTGCCCCCGCCAGCATGGCTTGATCTACTTGATCAATGCGCTCAGTTTTTCACGCGCAGCATCATCTACCCACGTTGACCATACATCTGAGTTATTGGTCAGGAAGTACACGGCAGCTTCTTCGGCTGAAGCACTTTCGGCTTCTTGCCATGCCAACACGCCGTTAAGCAAGTCGACGTCAAAGCTGACATTGCTCATAAGCGCCGTAACAGAAGGCTCACGCTCTGCAAGTTCTGATGTAACAACGGTCAGTACAGGCGCTGGTGGGAAGTCAGAGACGCCTGGGTTGCTGTTGTCTACATTAGCGTTAGCGGCATGTACTTCCTCATCAATGTCACCCAGACTCACTTTAGCCATTGGGTATTTACCCAATACAGCTGTTGGTGCCCAGTAGTAACCAAACCACGGCTTTTCATCTTCGTAAGCTGCAGCAATTGAAGTGCCCAGTGTCTCGCCTGATCCGTGGTCAAACACTTCCATGCTATCGCGCAAGTTCAAAGCATTGATCAGGTTGTCGTTGGCAATCCGGCAGCCCCAGCCATCAGGACAGTTGTTGAACGTTCCACCGACTAACTCAGGGTTTGCCATAACGCCTTCAATCGTTAGTAGCTCAGGGTGTGCCTCTGCCAGATAGGCAGGTATCCACCAACCTTCAACACCACCCGGGCTTAATACGTCAGTCAGGCGCTGCACTTTACCGTCAGCTTCCATCTTGGCGAAAGCATCGCCAGTGGAGTTCAGCCACAGTTCAGTGACGATATCGGGTTCGCCGTTTTCTGACAAAGAAGCCACGGATGTGACTGTGGCAGAAGGAACTGTTTCTACCGTGCAGCCATAGCCTTGCTCCAGTAGGAACTTGGAGACTTCTGTGACGATCTGGGACGATGCCCAGTTCATTTCAGTAATGGATACTTTGCCGCACTCTGCGTGAGCGGGTGAGGTGATTGACATAACGGCGAGCGCAGCAGCGCCTGTAAAAAATTTTAATAGTCGTTTCATGTAGTTTTCCAAGAACGTTCACGTTGCCCCTTTCCGTTGGCGTTGCGAGACCCCGGGGCGTTCTGGTATCGCATGACACATCATCAGACATCCTGTAACGCGGTTACGGCGCGCGCTATCAACGAGATGCATCTGTTAGTTAGCACCCGCGACGATGATTTTTACCGCCACTATCATAAGCCCTCACCGTTGGTATAGGAAGCGCTGGTGCCTATTAGTTGTCTCGATACGATCTATCTGTGAATTATCCTACCAACACTTGTTCAAATTGTGTGATGCCTGTATGGTTTGCATAGCAAAACAAATAACCGCATAGTGGAATTGACAGGAGAACGTATGAGCGATCAATGTAATCTGGCAACACGCATAAAGCGCAGTATTGTGGGTGTCAGTCTGGCGGCACTGTGTGCATCGACCTCCATCGTTGCTGCACAGGTGACATTGATTGCAGGTGAGGCTGGTCCTAACAGAGGGGCCAGAGCTGCGGCTCTTCAGTCCTTCGCTGATGATGTAGAAGCACGCTCTGAGGGTGAGGTCACTATCAACATTCAGTGGGGCGGTGCATTGTTCAAGTCTGGCGCAGCCTTGCAGTCAATTTCAGACGGTGTAGCAGACCTTGGCACCATTATCGGCGTTTACTTTCCGCAGGAAATGCTGGGCTATGGTATCGCCGACTTGCCGATGGAAAACCCTGATGCCTGGGTAGGCATGCGCGCAACCGATGAGCTCATGCGTAGTGCGGGCTCTGTGCAGGAAAATCTGGCCGCCAATAACCTTGTGTACATCGGTACCTTCACTACATCTGCCGTAAACATCGCTTGCCAGGGAACGGTTATCAATACGGTAGACGACATCAAAGGCTTGAAAGTGCGCGGCGTGGGAGCCTACGGCAACACCTTTAAAGACTTCGGCGCCAACATGGTGAGCCTGTCAATTTACGATGCTTATCAGGCGCTTGATTCTGGCTTGATCGATTGTTCACAGGGCTATTCCTATGCCGTGGCAGCGCTGAAACAGCACGAAGTGATGGATAGCTATACATTATTGAATTGGGGGCAGGTGGGTGCCGTGGGCATTTTTATGAACAAGGAAATCTATGACTCGCTTGAGCCTGATGTACGTCGCGTGCTGGATGAATCCGGATTAGCCATGTCGGACACACTAGGCGAGCTTATTACAGCTGACAACGATAAGGCCATTGAGACGTTGAAGAGTGCCGGGGTAGACATCGTTGAACTACCCGCTGCCGAGCGGCAGAAACTGATCGACATGGGTGCACCCTATGTTGAGGAGTGGGTCGAGCGAGCAGACGCCATTGGTTTTGATGGGGCCACCTTACTTGCCGATTATCGCGGTTTGATCGAGAAATACAGTGCCGAGCGAGATGAAAAAGGCTATCCGTGGACACGATAGAACTGCGTATGTAATCGTCAATGCTAAAACGAATCGAAAAGCTTCTGCTTGAGCTAGCCATGTTTGCGGTATTGCTGCTTGGTCTGCTTATCACCACCAGCGTGGTCCTGAGAGTGTTCTTCAATTCTGGGGTACCAGATTCGATTGTCATAGTGCGTGAGCTTATGGTGGCAGCCATTGTATTACCACTGGCCGCAGCCAGTACCGCGCGTGCGCATATTGTGGTGGAGTTTGTGACTAACCGATTGCCCTTGCGTTTTCATGGTTGGTTCGTGGTTTTTGGTACAGGGTTTGGTGTACTGGCTATAACGCCTTTGATTTACGCCAGCTGGAATGAAGCACTGCATACATTGCAAAGCGGTGGGTTTTATTTTGGCGTGTTGAATCTTCCGAAGTGGCCTGGCCGGGTGATCTTTCTGGTGGGGATTTCATTCTGTTGGTTGCGATTGCTGTTGTTGGTTATTGAGGATGTGCGCAAGATACGCGTAGGCGGCCAACGCTGATGGATGGCACTGTGGTGGGTATCGTGGCATTTGCTGCGGTTATCGGTTTGCTGGCTGTTCGTGTGCCGATTGCATTCGCACTGGCTGGCGTTGCAACGGTCGGCACGTTCACGATGTTTGCCTTTCGTACTGGCACCTTTATGGGCGAGCGTGCCATTCGCCCAACAAGCTCCCTGGTGTTCTCAAATTCATTTGATCTGATTCATTCTTATGATCTATCAATGATTCCATTGTTTATCGCGTTGGGTCACATAGCCTATCGTGCGGACATCACCACGAAAATCTATCATGCAGCCAGGGTGTGGCTGGTGGGTGTACCCGGTGGCGTGGCTATGGCTTCGGTGGTTGGGTGTGGCGGGTTTTCGGCCATTACCGGTTCCTCCATTGCCTGCGCATCGACCATGGGGCGTATTTGTTCACCCGAGATGCTGCGTATGGGGTACGACAAGCGTCTAGCCACAGCCAGTGTGGCAGCAGGCGGTACCTTGGGTTCGCTGATTCCACCGTCAGTGTTGTTTATTATCTACGGCATCTTTACTGAAACATCCATTAGCAAGCTGTTTCTGGCTGGCATCCTGCCAGGGATTCTTTCCCTATTCGGTTTTTTGTTGGTGATCTATTTGTGGGTTTGGCGTGATCCCGCCGCTGCACCGCCTTTTCAGGGCGAGATAACCGCTGCAGATAAATTGAAAGCTGCTACCGATGCATGGCCTGCCATCGCGTTGTTCGGCGTGATTGTTGGAGGTATCTACGGTGGCTTTTTTACGGCTACGGAAGCTGCGGCTGTTTGTGTGTCGGTGGCAATTTTAATCGGATTTGCACAGCGTAAACTGACTTTTTCAGGCTTGCTGGAATCATTGCGCGAAACCTGTATTCAGACGTCCAGTATTTTTCTTATTGCAGCTGCTGCAAAGATCTTTGTGGCGTTTATCGCTTTGACGGGTGTGGCACCTGCGATTGTGGAATTTGTTACTGCTGCAGATTTATCTTCTTTCTATTTGTTGCTGGCTATATCCACCATTTATTTGATATTGGGTATGTTTCTGGATCCTATTGGTATTATGGTATTGACCCTGCCGTTGATGATTCCTTTGGTAGAGAACTATGGTTTTGACTTGATCTGGTTCGGTGTTGTGGTTATCAAGTTACTGGAGATAAGTCTAATTACTCCACCGGTAGGTCTGAATGTTTTTGTGATTGCTAATGTAGTGGGTAAAGAGGTGCCTAGCGAAACCATCTTTGCCGGGATTCTTCGCTTTCTAACCATTGATGTTTTGGTGCTTATTTTGATTATTGCCTTCCCCATTATTTCTCTGTTGATTCCAGGATCAATGTAGTGCAAACGGATAGTGCACCAGAGAAAGATCGTCGGTTTGCTACGACCCTTGCTCGCGGGCTTAGCGTGTTGCGGGCTTTCCGCATATCGGATGATGGTGGGCTGGGCAATAGTGATATTGCCCAGCGTACAGGCTTGCCTAAATCAACGGTATCCAGATTGACATTCACACTGCAATCGTTGGGTTATCTCAGTAATCCGGGTCGCCGCGATCGATACCGGCCCGGTCCTGCGTTGCTGGCTTTAGGCAACCTTGCAAATGCCTCAATGTCGTATGTCGATCTATCCACGCCTATCATGCAACAACTGGCAGACGAGACAGGTACCATGAGTGTCCTGTTGGTACGTGATGATCGCAAGATGTTACTAGTCAAGACATGGCGTCCTGCGGGTCGCTCATCGTTGTGGCTAGAGGTTGGGCAGCGTGTGCCGTTTAATGGTTCGTCATCAGGACACACATTACTGGCGGCATTATCCGCGCAGCGATTCGATGATGTAGTGGGTCGGGTTGAAGGCGATCATCAACTGACATCTGAACGTGCGCTACAGATTCGCGATGATGCCACTGACCAACTACAGACTTCTGGTTTTGTCGTGGCCGAACCCGATGAGTACTTTACCTCCAATATTCACGCTGTTTCAGTACCGTTCCTGCCGCCGAATCATGGAGAACCGGTTGTGTTCACATGCGGAGCAGTGCCTAATGATTTAACCTTATCTAGAATGCGACAAACTGTTGGGCCTGCGTTGCTGCAGAGCGTGACGGCGTTGGAGCAGATGATGGGGCAGAGCCCAGTCAGGGTTAATACGACACGCGCAGCACAAACATCAGGACTGTCACATGAGTGAGCCGGTATCATACGAACACGATCAGCGTATCGTTGTTATCACTATTAACAACCCGCCTGTTAATGCCTTGTCCCGACATGTCCGAGGTGGGTTGTTCGATGCCATACAACAATTCAATGCTGATGATGCAGCCGACGTTGCTGTGATTGTTGGCGGTGGTCGATTGTTTATTGGCGGTGCGGATATTTCCGAATTCGGCAAGCCTCTGGTGTCGCCCAGCTTG
Source organism: Granulosicoccus sp. (assembly GCA_023301795.1). Classification (GTDB taxonomy): domain Bacteria; phylum Pseudomonadota; class Gammaproteobacteria; order Granulosicoccales; family Granulosicoccaceae; genus Granulosicoccus. Next base: position 32,971 of record JALZVU010000069.1, on the reverse strand, counting down.
CCTGAGGTTATCAGTGCAATTGAGCGTTGTGAAAAGCCGGTAGTGGCTGCTATTCATGGCACAGCGCTTGGTGGCGGTCTAGAGGTAGCAATGGGTGCTCATTACCGCATTGCCCAGACGGACACAAAGCTCGGGTTACCGGAGGTGAAGCTTGGACTTCTGCCCGGTGCTGGTGGTACTCAACGATTGCCGCGATTGATCGGCGTTGATCAGGCGTTGTCCATGATTAGCAGCGGTGCTCCGATTGTTGCAACGCGAGCGCTTGAGCTTGGCCTGGTGGATCGTGTGGAGTCGGGCCCAGACATTCGACCGGCAGCAGTTGCATTTGCGCAAGAAATTCAGGCTCAGGGTGGAGCAATACGACGCACTGGTGAGTTACCGCGTCCTGAAGCCAGTGCTGAGCTGATACAACAGTGGCGCACACGTCTTGAAAAATCAGCACGTGGCGAGGTGGCGGCATTATCGGCAATGGCCTCTGTTGAGGCCGCTACGCGGATGGACATTGGTGACGGACTTGTTGAGGAAAGACGGTTGTTTCAAGCTCTCATGGATACCCCGCAACGCGCCAGTCTGATTCATGCATTTTTTGCCGAGCGACGCGTGTCGAAACTGCCTGAGCTTAGGGATATCAAGGCGCAACCGATTGCGCATATTGGTGTGATTGGCGGTGGCACCATGGGCGCAGGCATTGCCACATCCGCAGTGTTGAATGGTTTTGTCGTGACACTGGTTGAGCGTGATCAAGCTTCTGCTGACAAGGCGCGTAATACGATTGCAGGCAATCTGGCTGCGGGCATCAAACGGGGCAAGCTGAACGATGCGCAGCGTGATCAGATACTTGAGCATCAACTCTCTACGGTAAGTGAGTATGAGGCACTGCAGGATGCTGACCTGATCATCGAAGCGGTGTTCGAGAGTATGGAGGTGAAAAAGGCTGTGTTCGAAGCGCTCGATCGTGTTGCCAAACTCGGTGCTATTCTGGCCACCAACACCTCTTATTTGAATATTGATGAGATCGCTGCCATGACAAAGCGTCCTGAAGCGGTGCTTGGCTTGCATTTCTTTTCACCGGCTCATGTCATGAAGCTATTGGAAGTGGTCGTGGCGGATAAGACATCGCCTGAGGTGGTCAGTACTGCCTTTTCATTGGCAAAGCGTCTGGGAAAAATAGCAGTGCGTTCTGGGGTTTGCGATGGGTTTATTGGAAACCGTATGCTCGTTCACTATCGTGCGGCTGCAGATCACATGGTGCTTGATGGAGCCAGTCCGTATCAGATAGATAAAGCACTGAAGGCCTATGGTTTTGCCATGGGACCCTATGCAGTGGGGGATCTTGCGGGTCTGGACATCGGCTATGCCACACGCCAGCGCAAGGCACCAGACAGGCACCCGCGTGATCGTTATCCGGCTTGGGCTGATGAGTTGTATCACTTAGGGCGGCTTGGGCAAAAAACGGGTAAGGGGTATTACCTGTATCCAGAAGGCAGCCGGCAGGGTGTTGAAGATCCAGAGGTAGATGCGTTAATTGAGCAGACGCGCAAGAGCTTGGGCATTGAGCGCCGCACGTTCACTGATGAGGAGATTGTGCGTCGGTATATCACCGCTATGGTAAACGAGGCTGCACGTATCGTAGATGAAGGGATAGCATTGCGGCCATCGGATATTGACGTGGTTTTGCTGTCAGGTTATGGATTTCCTCGCTGGCGCGGTGGGCCGATGCACGTCGCTGATCAACTGGGACTGGATACTATCCTTGCGAACATCATGGAGTTCGCTGAGGAAGACGATCACTTCTGGCAGCCTGCGCCTTTGCTGAAAACGTTGGTTGATCAGAAACGCAAGTTCGCCAGCCTTGACCTTTCTACTTGAAATTTATTGATACGGGGAGTTGGTCATGGACTTAAATTACACGACTGAGCAAGCTGAGTTTCGCGACTCGGTGCGAGCCTTCATGAAGGCGAAACTGCCGAGCACATTGTCGAGCAAAGTATCTGCTTCCAAAACGCTGAGCAAAGCGGACCATGAGCAATGGCACGCCATACTCAATGAGCAAGGGTGGTTGGCGGGAAATTGGCCAAAAGCTCATGGGGGCACCGGCTGGGATGCGGTTCAGCGTCATGTGTTTGAAGAGGAGATGACGCGCGCACATGCACCGCGCATTGTGCCTTTTGGTCTGGCGATGCTCGGTCCGGTTTTGCAAGAGTTCGGATCCAGTGAGCAACAGGCGTATTACTTGCCCAAGATTCTCAATGGCGAGCACTGGTGGTGTCAGGGCTATTCCGAACCAGGTGCTGGCTCTGACCTTGCGTCATTGAAAACCCGTGCTGAACGCGCTGGTGATCACTACATTGTTAACGGCCAAAAGACATGGACCACGCTTGGCCAGCACGCCAACATGATCTTTTGTCTAGTGCGCACTGCTAAAGAAGGCAAGCCACAAGAAGGTATTTCGTTTCTGTTGATTGATATGAATACCGAAGGTGTGAAGGTACGGCCCATTGTGCTGATTGATGGAGAGCCCGAGGTTAATGAGGTGTTCTTCGACGATGTGAAAGTGCCGGTGGAGAACCTAGTGGGTGAGGAAAACATGGGTTGGACGTATGCCAAATATCTGCTCACCCATGAGAGAACGAATATTGCCGGTGTTGGCTTTGCCACTGAAGGGTTGGAGAGTTTGAAACGCATTGCGCGTACCGAGCTGTGCAAGGGGAAACCACTTATCCAGAATCCCTATTTTGCTGCCCAGATAGCGCGCATCGAGATTGATCTTATGGCTATGACTACCACCAATTTACGGGTTGTCTCGAAAGCGGCAGCGGGTAAGGCCCCCGGGGCTGAAAGCTCAATGTTAAAGATCAAAGGTTCTGAGATTCGGCAGGAGATCAATGCCCTGACACGTTCAGCAGTAGGTGTTTATGCCATGCCGTTTGTATCGGAAGAGCTGGAACGCGGCAGTAATGCCTTACCGGTAGGACCGGAATACGCCAACTCTGTTACTGGCACGTATCTTAATAATCGCAAGCTGTCTATCTACGGCGGATCCAATGAGATTCAGCGCACCATAATCAGCAAATCACTGCTGGATCTGTAGAGGATAACATCATGAATTTTGAGCTGACTGACGAGCGCCAGATGTTGCAGGATTCACTGCGCCGCTTTCTGGCTGAGCATTATTCAAACGATAAGATAGGCGTCCTCAATGACAGTGCACTGGGCTTCTCGCAAGATACCTGGGCAGGACTAGCCAACTTGGGTGTTGTCGGTGCGCTGTTTACTGAAGCGGATGGTGGCTATGGCGGTGCAGGCTTTGATAGCAGTGTGATATTCGAGGAGCTGGGCAGAGTGGGCGCAGTGGATCCGTTACTGGATACCGCATTACTGGGTGGTGGCGTGCTGGCTGCCCTGGGTGGTCAGCAGCAGCGCTCGTTGATCGAATCGATTATTGAGGGCTCTGTGCAACTTGGGCTTGCCCATGCAGAGCCGAGGAGCCGTTACGATTTAGCGCATGTTGAGACTACAGCGCGGCGTGAGGGCAGCAGTTTTGTACTAGACGGGCAGAAATCTGTTGTTGTGAATGCATCGGCCGCTGACCATCTTATTGTCAGTGCGCGCTCCTCGGGAGAGCTGAGTTCATCTGCCGGTATTAGTTTGTTTCTGTTGCCAGCTGATACCAAGGGGCTGACCCTAAGAGACTATCCGTTGAGCGGGGGTGGTCGTGCTGCCGAGGTGCTGCTTGAGAATGTGCGTGTTGAGGGTGATGCTCTGTTGGGTGACGAGGGCGATGGTTTTGCAACGCTTGAGCTTGTGCACGCAAAAGCTACCGTGGCTATTTGCGCTGAAGCACTGGGGTTAATGGAAACTATTCGTACTCTGACGGCCGACTACCTGCGGATGCGCAAACAGTTTGGCAAACCGATCGGAAAATTTCAGGTGTTGCAGCATCGAATGGCTGATGTGTTGATAGACATTGAGCAGGCGCGCTCAGCGGTAATTAATCTTGCCGGGCATGTCGATGGCGAGCGTGACGAACGTGAAAAACACGTGAGTGCTACAAAAAACCTTATTGGTATTGTCGCTAAACGGGTGGCCGAAGAAAGTATCCAGATGCACGGTGGTATAGGTATGACTCAAGAATACGAGCTGGCCCATCTGGCCCGACGACTGATCATGGTGGATCATCGTCTGGGCGACGCCACATTTCATCTTGAACGATTCATTGATCTGGCGGTGGCGTGAGCATGACGGATGAACTAGCGTATGTTGAGGATCATGGCGACAGCTTGGTTGTCGTTAATGCCAACACGTCCAAACGTAATGCCTTGTCACCGGAGCTTTACCGTGTTGTGGTTGAAGCGATGGATCTGGCAACGGCGCAGTCCAGAATTACCTCGGTGATTCTGACAGGACTTGGCGGATTCTTTTGCTCTGGAGGTGATCTTGGTTTATTGGCTTCGCGTCGTGATTCACCGCGTTCAGAGCGGCTACAGAAAATCGATGAGCTGCATGATGTTATCCGCGCGATTATGAACTGCCCAACGCCTGTGATTGCTGCAGTGACAGGTGGCGCTGCAGGAGCCGGGGTGTCTCTGGCCTTTGCTTGTGACTTTATCGTAGCCGATGAGGACGCATACTTTACTGTGGCTTATGTGAACGCCGGTTTGGTGCCTGATGGCGGTGTTACCAGTACGCTTTGCGCACAGCTTCCACGTGCGCTAGTCATGCGGATGGCATTGTTGGGCGAGCCTGTGTCCGCCAAACAGCTACACGAGCTTGGTGCGATTACTCAGGTTGTGCCTCAGGATGATGTCTTCGATACAGCCCAGAAGCTTGCAGATAAAATATCGAATGGACCGAGTGCTACCCAAGGGGCGATTAAGGCATTGATCAATAGCGCGCAGACCACGCCTTGTGATGCACAGATGGATGCCGAACGTGATGCCATGGCTGATGCAATAGCCTCGCCAGAAGCGGCAGAGGGTATTGGTGCTTTTTTTGAAAAACGTGTTGTGGATTTCAAGAGTTTGCGAGACGCGGGATAATGGAATCTGAACAGCCGTTGCGTATACATCACCTTGTTGAGCAGCACGCTAAATTAACGCCTGAGCGTGTTGCTATCATTGACTCAGACGGAAGCGCCTACAGTTTTGCTCAGTCGTATAGCGCTATCGAAGATGCTGCACGGTTGTTGCGTGAACAGGGTGTGAATCCGGGCGATCGTGTAGTAATTGTTTCAGAGAATTGCATGGGTACGGCTGCGTTTATCTTTGGCGCGAGTATTGTGGGTGCGCACGCCATCCCCATTAATGCGCGCATGACCGAGACGGAAATTGGGCGAGTACTGGCTCATGCAACACCGCGCCTTACGCTGTATACCATTGGTGTCTCTGTGGAGGCATCGCACCATGCAACTGCTGCGAATGCGTCGATTCACGAGACTGAGTTTGGGCGCTTCGCGTTTGCCGTCATGGGGCCCAGCAACCCGACACCTGATGACGCTGATGAAACGGCGGTGATTCTGTATACGACAGGCACTACTGGTGCGCCCAAAGGGGTGATGTTGACTCACGCCAACTTGCGCTTTTGTGGCATGACGTCTGCCCAATTGCGTTCACTTGTACCGCAGGATCGTGTTTATGGTGTGTTGCCGCTGACGCATGTGTTCGGGCTTGCTTCCATGTTGATGGCTGGCAGTCATGTTGGAGCTTGTGTGCAGCTAGAGACACGTTTTCAACCTGAACGTGTTTTCAAATCTTTGATGAGTGGTGTCACCGTTTTCCCCGGGGTTCCTCAAATGCATGCGTTGGTGATGCAATATGCACGTGAACAGGGTCTGACCACGTTAGGAAATAGTCAGTTGCGGTACGTTTCATCGGGTGCAGCTCCCCTTGATCCAGCATGGAAGCGAAAGGCAGAATCATTTTATGGCGTTGCCTTGCAAAATGGCTATGGGATGACCGAGTGTACCGCTGGCATTTGCGCTACCCGCAATGTCATAGGTACCAGCGACACAAGTGTTGGCCCAGCATTGCCGGGCGTCTCCATTCGCCTTGATACATCTGTTGCTGGCAATAGTGATCCTGATACGGGCGAGGTATTAACCAGGGGGCCGCATATCATGAAAGGCTACTACAACAATCCTGAGGAGACGGCTCAAGTGATTGATAGTGACGGTTGGCTAAGGACGGGTGATCTTGGCAAAATTGATGAGCAGGGCAATCTGCATATTGTTGGCCGTTGCAAAGAGTTGATCATTCGTGGCGGATTTAATGTCTACCCACCTGAGGTGGAAGCTGCGTTAAATGATCATCCCGATGTGATTCAATGCGCGGTAATTGGTCGCAGGGTGGACAATGCTGATGAAGAAATATTGGCCTTTGTTCAGTGCGTTGATCCTGACAATTTCGACCCTGCTGTGTTGACGGCATTTGTGTCAGACAGGTTGGTAAGCTATAAACGTCCCAGCCGAATTATTGTTACAACGGGTTTGCCGGCTGCTGCCACGGGCAAGATTTTGAAGCATAAGTTAATAGCGACGTTTGCCAAAGAGCTTAGTGCAATGGGTGATAGTTAACGCAATTTTGTGGGTAGAGTGATTGCCCGCACGTTACACCCGTTCGCGCCATTGGTCTGCTATTTGATAGCCCCAGTACGTACTTTGCACGGCTGCACGCCCGAGTAAGCTGTATGTGGGGGTAAGGCCGAACGGTGCAAAACGCTGGTAACGGTCACTGTGATCCGCAATGCCTTCAGCAATAACACGACCACCAATGGCTGTGGTGTTCATACCGTGCCCACCGAATGCAGTGCAATACCAGATGCCATTCTCAAGTTGGCCTATTTGAGGCATCTTATGCCGTGCGTAACTCATAAGCCCAGACCACGCATAATCTACTTGCAGAGATCCTAATTGCGGATAAGTTGCAGTCATGCTTTTATGTAAGATAGTGGCCAGCGCTCGTGGCTCAGATGTGCGAGTGGTTATGCATCCACCCCAGAGAATCCTGCGTCCGTTGTCCACAACACGGTAATAGTCTCCAGCGCGTCTGTCGTCGATGATGGCTGCTGATGTAGTAATCGCTGTAGCAATAAGCTCCGGGTCAGGCTGGGTAAGCATCACGTAAGTGGCGATAGGTAAAAAACTATTGTGTAAATTGCTTACTAGCTTTCCTGTATATCCACCTGTTGCAACGACAAGCTCGGCGGCTGTGACACTGCTTGTGGGTGTGGTGATCTGCCATTGGCCTTTGCTACCACTAATTTCTTGTACTGGGGCTTGCTCGCAGATTTCGCCTCCCAGCTTGCGAATCTCGCTGGCAAGGCCGCGTGCGTACGCTAGTGGATTAAAGTGAAACGCGTTGTTATCTATGAGGGCGTCGTGGTAGGTGTTAGATACTACATGTTGACTAATAGCCTGCGTGTTCAGATAATCTACATTGTAGTGATGGCTGTGTTCTAGCCAGGACTGGCGAGCACGCAACGAGTCGGCGGCTTTATAGCGACACGCGCTGATTATTCCTGTAACAGGGTTTGCGTCAGTTATGTTCAGAGTGTGTATGTTGTGCTTTACAGCTGCCATACCTTCTATTGACATCGCAAACAGATCATTGGCGTGCGACTGGCCAACACGACGCTCGATCTGGTCATAGCCTTGGGCAAACCCTGGTGATACAAATCCGCCATTACGTCCTGACGCACCCCAGGCAATGGCATTGGCTTCCAGCACCAATACGCGCTTGCCCATTCTTGACAGTTCAAGCGCTGTTGTCAGGCCAGCAAGTCCACCACCGATGATGCAGACATCGACGTCTGTGCTTTGTACACGGGTGCGCAGTGGTAACTCTTCAAGGGTCTGGTGATACCAGGTTTGGTTCATGTTTGTGGTGGGATCTGTGTGGGAAAGTATTTGCCTGCCGCATGTAGTCCTAATGCCAATGAGGGGCCAATACCAAACGCAAACATCAAGGTGCCTATGCCTACTGAACCGCCAAGCATCCAACCCATCGCTACGACAGATATTTCCAATGCGGCGCGTACCTGTGCTATCGGAAGTGAGGTAAGTTCCTGCAATCCAGTCATCAGTCCATCGCGCGGGCCTGGGCCAAGATTGGCTATCAGATAGATGGCACCACCAGCTCCTGTGATCAAAACGCCAGCTGCTGCTTGCAAGAAAGAGACAAGCGTGTTGTCAGGGTGTGGAAGGTAGGGTAGAGCATATTGGAGTACCAGAGCCACGATGATGGTATTCAACACGGTTCCAAGCCCCGGTATTCGCTTTAACGGAATCCACAAAAGTAGCACCGCTACACTAATAACAAACGTGGCCCAGCCAAGGCTCCAGCTGGTTTGATGGGTAACACCTTGCGCAAATACCGTCCAGGGACTGACGCCAACTCCGGCTGCGACCAATAGCGCCTCGCCTAGGCCGAAGAGGAAGAGCCCTAGGACCAGCATGGTCAGTGTCACTAGCGGTGGCCGCAGTGTCAGCGGGGTTTTAGAGCTCCAGAATAACGTTGGAACGCGTTTTACCGAGAGAAACGTCAGGTCCACGGTAGTGGGTAGCTATGCATATGATTCAAGCTTTGATACTTCGAGGTTTGATCCGCGTAGTCTACATTACAAACTGATTTACATAGCTCAGATGTTATTCAAGCTGTCTCGGCCTGTATTAATATGTGGCTCCCAAAACGCTATGCTCTCGGCTATGTCCGCGATAACGTTGCGATCATCAGGTTCACGTTCCTTAAAGGACAGTTCTAGGCAAATTTCGTTATTGTGTGCGCCACCTTCTGCAAGCGCCTTAAGCAGAGGTTCTGGCTGTATTCGGCCTGCTGCATTATGCTCGGTAGTGAAAGGTCGATGGCCGCCCTTGTTCATCATGCTTTGTTTTATATGGATGATGGGAGACACTGTTGGTACAGCGCGTGCCCAAGCGAAAGGGTCTGTGTCGTCTGGATTCACTGAGCTTACATCCCCATGATCTATGTCGGCCATCATCCACATTGGGATGGCCAAATCAGCATCACTCAATCGCTTTTGCAGATCCAGGGACTCACTAATAGTGTGGCCGAACTCTCGGCCAACAGACATGGGTTCCCAGAAAACATAGTCGAGTCCGGCTGCTCGCCCGTGTTCTGCCACTTCGGCCCAACAATCAATTGCAATGCACGTTAGCTCCTCTCGTCTTTGGACATTATCAAAGTCGCTATAGGTGAAAATAGCGAACTGAGTGCCAACAGATTTTGCCCCCAGCTCAGCTGAAATATCGGCAAAGGTTTTGAACCAGTCTATGTAATAGCGCCTCACATCTTTGTCAGGGTGGCCAAAGTGATTGAGTCTGCCGTAAGGCCCAGTCATACCAGATGTAATACGCACGCCAGTACGGTCCATAGCAGTGCGCATAGAACGGGTCAAGCGCCTGATGAGTGGAGCAGGCCATGAAGGATTAATGAATTCGTGGGTGAGCTGAACATCGCGAATGCGCAGGTCATGAGCGATCGTCTCAATCAGCTGTACAGGTTCTGCAAAGCGGTTTACCAGTGGGTTGGTGTTTAGTGACAACGTCAGTGCCATTGGGATTTCCTGTTCATGCAGCTTTGGTATAAATCTGGTCAAACCATTCGGTAAATGTCTGTTGCTGAATTGCATTGAGGTGCAGGCCATGCTTTGTTCGTCGTTTCAGTATGTCGTCCGCGTAAACTGCCCACTCTGTGTCGACCAGATAGCGCACCTCGGCCTCAAAGAGGTTGCCACCAAAATGTTTTCCAAGTTGCTCAAGGGAGGAGGCATTCCCGACGACCTTCTCTGTACGAGCACCGTAGAGCCTGCCAAAGTGATGAACCAGCGGTCGCGGCATCCACGGATATTGTGATCGCAATGTTTCAGCAAACGTTGTGTAGTCTGCGTCTGGTATTTCCCCGCCAGGCAATGGTGAGTGAGCAGTCCAGTGTTTGCCCATGGTGGGGAAAACCATTCCAAGTTTGTCCAACGCCTCTTCAGATAATCTTCGAAATGTGGTGATCTTGCCGCCGAATACATTGAGCAACGGTGCGCCACCGGAGTTGTCGAGATCAAATGTGTAGTCGCGCGTTACTGCTGATGGATTCCCCTTGCCGTCATCGAATAACGGACGTACTCCGGAGAATGTTTGCAACACATCTTCGCGCCGCAGCTTCTCCTTGAAAAATCTGTTAACGGCGGTAAGTAGATACTCAATCTCGGACTCATCGGCTTTAACATCTTCAGGAGCACCGTCGTAAGCGATATCGGTTGTGCCGATCAGAGCTTTGTCGCCTTCGTAGGGATTGATGAAAATCACGCGCTTATCGTTGTTTTGTACCAGATAGGCATGCGTGCCCTCCCAGAATTTTGGCACGATGATATGACTTCCTTTGACGAGTCGAACTTTTCGCTTGCTGTTCGAATGTGCTACCCGAGAGATGATATCGTTGACCCATGGGCCGCCTGCGTTGATGATGGCGCGCGCTTTTATTGAGCGTATGCGGCCAGTGCGCTGATCCTTGGTTTCAATGACCCAATACTTATCTTCACGTTTAGCACTGATGCAGGCTGTGCGTACCAGCACTTCAGCACCTTTCTCTGCTGCTGCCAGCGCATTGAGAATAACCAGACGTGAATCATCAACCCAGCAATCGGAATACTCAAAGCCTCGTGCGTACTTGTCAAGAATGGCTGCACCTTCAGGGTCCTGACGCAGATTCAGTGTGCGGGTGCCCGGGAGTTTTTTGCGCCCTCCAAGATGATCGTAGAGAAACAATCCCAGTCGAACCAGCCAGGCTGGCCGGTCTTCAGGACTGTGCGGGAGCACGAATCGCATGGGCCATATGATGTGACTTGCAGAGTTGAGCAGCACTTCGCGTTCAATCAACGCCTCGCGCACAAGGCGGAATTCGTAGTACTCAAGATATCGAAGTCCTCCATGAACCAGTTTGCCGGAGCGTGAGGATGTTCCCTCTGCCAGATCATCTTTTTCACATAGAATAACTGACAGACCGCGCCCTGCAGCGTCACGGGCAACACCTGCACCGTTTATTCCTCCGCCGATGACGAAAAGATCAACTGTCTTGGAGTCTGTCATTTATAAATCCTTTGGTACTGGCTCTAGTTGCTCAGAGCATTGGAAACTGTTCTTGAGGTACATGCTCTTGATTTAGTGCATTTGAGCCAACTGATCCCAGGCTGGCTGCAGCGTATGACGTGTTCCACGATAAGCAGGGAACAGCTGTTCGTACACTTGTACGAGTTTACGGTCGGGTTGTTCGAGTTCACCCAGTAGTGGTGTCACCCACTTGGCGATACAGGTATCCATACTGGAAAAGGCACCGATGGCAACTGCTGCCATCATCGCGGTGCCTGCTGCTCCGGCTTCTTGTCTGGTTGATACACGAGTGGGAGAGCCTACCGAGGCTGACAATACTTTGCGTACAGCAGGCGATGCTCCTGCACCACCTGACAGGCGCAGTTCTGCAGGCATGGAACCCATTGCCGCATAGCAGTCGCGGGTGGCCATGCCCAGTCCTTCAACCACCGCTCGGATCAGATCGGGGAATCGGTGCTCGCTATGCAAGCCGATGAAGCTGGATCTTGCATTAACATTGACAAACGGACCTCGTTCACCCGCTGATGAAATATAAGGGTGATATATCAGCTGACCAGGCTGGCTTGTTGACATCCAGTTGTCGATGCGTGTGACAAGCTCGCTATGAGATGTTGTGTGTCCCATCTCTGTAAGTAGATCGGCCGCAACATGCAACGCCCAGTCGATATTCAGTGATGCAGCCATATTGGATTGAGTTTGCGCCACCATGTCGGGTAGTGGAAGAGGTATGACATAGCCGGTTCCTTCGCTGTTAAGTTGCACGCCACTTGCAAGCGTTGCTTTCATATGAACACCCGTGGAGCCTATAATTGAACAGGCCGCCGATGGGGTTCCAGTGTGTACTCCGGCACCAAGTGCCGTGCAGGCCATATCTACGAATCCAAGGCTCACTGGTGTACCAGCGAGTAAACCTGTGGATGCTGCCGCAGCGTGGGAAACAACATGTGTCTGCTGCGTACCGTCAACGATTTGTGGCAACAGGTGGCTGCGTTCCGTCAAGCCAAGTGCTGCGATAACGGTATCATCGTATTGACGAGTGCGAAAATCACCGAAGCTGAAGGATGCTTCTGAGGGGTCGGTTGCCCGTATTCCGGTAAGGTTTAAGTACAACCAGTCTTTGCAATGCAGTGCTACTTCGGCTTTGTCCAGGAGGCCAGGTTCGGTGGCTGCCATATGGGCGATCTGCGGACCCTGTTGACACGCCGACATGCCCGTTCCCGTTGTTTCGAAACGTGTTCGCTCCAGAGTTGTGGCTCGAAGGTTTTCTACAGTGGTCGCAGCCCGGGCATCTAGCCACAGCCAGGCGTCGCATACTGGTTTGTCATCCTTGCCCACTAACCAAGTGCCATCGCCCTGACCGGTAACGCCAAGTGCTGCGGTGCGTTCTGCCAGATCCTCGATCTTTGTTGCAAGATCATGCAGCGTCAGAACACAATCTGCCCAAGTCTGATCCATGCACTGAGTTGTCGCTCCGTCACGCCCGGATGTGTAACGATTCTGACGTGAGGCAATCGCTATTTGTACCCCGGACAAATCAAACGCCACCGCTTTGATCATCGACGTCCCCGCATCAATACCAATCAAGATGTCTGCTTTAGCCATAGTCATTTGTTTTTACAGGGACATTAGTATTATTGTTGATGCATCGTCATGATACTGTTGACATCGTGATTTAATTATCACATATTAAGTAAAGTTGATAACACAAATATATCACGACGGCATGTTGAGGTGAAACAAGGTACCCATGACAACACAGGCGAGTGCTTTGACGACTTTGAACTCCAGAGCTGGGCTGCGCAATATTCTCATTGCTGGTATCTCGGTGGTCTTGGTGATTTTTATGGCCATGGATACCAAAGTGGTTGTAATGGGTTCCGCCGAGGATGTGCAGGCTGAGAAATTTTCGCCAAAAGCATTTGGTGATGCTGAGTTCCCGATTGTTCGTGCGTTTATAGAGGAGCGTGCTGCTGATGCGTTGGCACTGGTTGCTGCGTTGGACGAGGATAAGTCAGCAGCGGTTGGGCTCTATGGAACACCAGGAAGTATCGGTCCGTTCATGTCGGTGAAATTTTCTGGCGTTGTGGGTGAGGGCAAGCGTGGTCTTTACAAGGTCGACGTTGCTGGCATGCCGGAGAGCATTACTGTCCGAGTGCAGACAGGTCCGGCAATCAACGGGACTGAATTGCGAGATGCAACGGGTAACATCGAATTTGGCCAATTTACAAACCAGATCGAATATCAGGATGCCGGATCAGCGATAAACAACGCAATGAAAGAGGCTGTGTTGTCTCCCATAGACACTGATGAGCTGACTGGCAAGACGATTCTTGTCGTTGGAGCATTCACTTTGATCAATCCCAAAAGCTGGTTGGTGACACCAGTGCGGCTTGAAGTCCAATGATGGGTGCAACAGGTGAAGCGCTAGCGTTCGACGATAACGTCGTTCTTGCAGCCCATAACGTTGCAAAATCCTATGGTGCTGTGCAAGCGTTGCGAGGCGTAAATTTCGAGATTCAACGGGGTCAGGTCACCACCTTGTTCGGTGAGAATGGCGCGGGGAAATCCACGCTTATGAAAATTCTCTCCGGTGTGGTCACTCCGACATCTGGCAGCATTATCCTCGATGGCAACAGAGTTACTTTTTCATCTTCCACTGATGCGCGTGACCATGGAATCTCTATTATTCACCAGGAGCTTAGTCTTGCACCCAATTTGAGCGTTCGAGACAATATCTTTATGGGACGCGAACTGCGATCTGCTACCGGGGTCGATTTTGCTGAAGAAGCTCGTCAGGCGAGCGCTCTTATGGCCGAACTCGAAGAAGATATTAATCCGATGACACTGGTCGAGGATCTTCGGCTTGGGCAGCAACAAATTGTCGAGATTGCGCGGGCTCTTTCGGTAGATTCGCGAATTCTGATCATGGATGAGCCTACTTCAGCACTCAGTGCTACTGAAGTCGAGGTGCTGTTTAAGGTGATTCGTGACCTTACCAGTCGGGGTGTTTCCATCGTCTATATCTCACACCATCTCGAAGAAGCCCTGCAAATCACTGATCATGCTGTGGTGTTGCGTGATGGCGCGATGACCGCTGCAGCCTCTCGCAAAGACATTGATCTGCAATGGATAGTGCGCAACATGGTCGGTGAGAATTTTGATTTGGGGAGGCCACCAGGCGGTTATGACTTTGGTGACGTTGCGTTGTCTGTTGATGATGTCAGTGTCGATGATGGGCGAGGGCATCTGGTGGTAGATCATCTTTCATTGAATGTGCGAGCTGGAGAGATTGTCTGTATTTACGGTTTGATGGGCGCTGGCCGCACTGAGCTGCTTGAAGCTGTTGCTGGGCGTGTTCCGATAGCGGGTGGCACGGTGGTGCTGGAAGGCCGCAATATCGCGCAGCAGAGCATAGCGCAGCGTATTGGCAACGGCCTGGTGCTCGTACCTGAAGATCGGCAGCGCGACGGTCTTGTGCAGACCATGTCTGTGGGCCGGAACCTGTCGCTGGCCAGTATTGGTGCGTTTGTACGTGCTTTTTTTCTGAACCGCCCAATGGAAAATGTGTTGATAGAAAATTCGATTGCCAAAGTGCACATCAAGACCTCGGGTCCTGAGGCTGCGATAGGGTCGTTGTCTGGAGGCAACCAGCAAAAAGTTGTTATTGGCAAAATGCTGACCACCCATCCTAGGGTATTGCTGCTCGATGAACCTAGCCGTGGAATTGATGTAGGCGCCAAGGCCGAAGTATTCCGATTGTTGAGTGAACGCGCCAAACAAGGACTCGCTGTGGTGTTCTCAACCTCTGAGGTTACCGAATGCTTGAGTATTGCTCATCGAATTGTTGTCATGCGCCGAGGCAGGATAGCGGCGCAGTTTGGCGCAGATGTTTCCAAAGAAAAAATTATGGCAGCGTCTGGTGAGTCCGTAGCTGCATGAAACGACAACAATTATGGAGCCTGGACGGATGAGTGACAGTAGTACAGACACAATTTCCACGCCTGCCAATTCTGCAGGTAAGGATTTCAATCTGATCAGATTATTGCTTGAAGGGCGTGCTTTCTTTGCATTGATTGTCATCATTATTGTGTTTTCAATCTTGTCGCCCAATTATTTTTCACTGAACAATTTCCTCGTTATGTCATCGCACGTTGCGATATTTGGCATTCTCGCCATTGGAATGTTGCTGGTTATATTGAACGGCGGCATTGATTTGTCGGTAGGTTCCACGCTCGGGCTGTCAGGTGTGTTCGCCGGATTTCTCATGCAGGGCATTACCCTCGATGTTTTCGGAGTTGTGCTCTATCCGTCACTCTGGGTGGTGGTGGTGCTTACGTGTGCAATGGGTGCTTTCGTTGGATTGATAAACGGCGTACTAATCGCGTACTTCAAGGTGCCTGCGTTTGTGGCTACGCTGGGTGTGTTGTACGTTGCCCGAGGGGTGGCTTTGCTGATGACTAACGGGCTAACGTATAACAACCTTGGTGGCAAACCTGAACTAGGCAACACGGGGTTTGATTGGCTTGGCTTTGAGCGTTTGTTCGGCGTACCCATCAGTGTGATCTTGCTGGCAGTCATTGCGCTCATTTTCGGTCTCGTACTAAGTCGCACAGCCTTTGGTCGCTGGCTATATGCATCGGGCGGTAACGAGCGTGCAGCAGAGCTATCTGGCGTACCCGTTAAGGGGGTACAGGTATCTGTCTACATGCTATCCGGTATTTGTGCCGCAATAGCTGGCCTTATCCTGTCATCCCAACTCACCTCAGCGGGTCCAACGGCAGGTACAACGTACGAACTCACAGCGATTGCTGCTGTTGTCATTGGAGGCGCTGCGCTGACCGGAGGTCGCGGCAGTGTTCAAGGTACTTTGCTGGGTGCATTTGTCATTGGTTTTTTGTCTGATGGGCTCGTTATCATCGGAATTTCGTCCTACTGGCAAACTGTTTTCACTGGCGCCGTCATCGTGCTGGCAGTGCTGCTCAACAGCGTCCAATACACAGCGAAATCCAAAAAACCGGAGTCCTCAGCTCCTCAACCCAATTCTCCACCGCAGGGAGCCAAGGCGCAGTCGGCTGATTCTGCTTAAGAGAAAATCGCCGGGTGACTGGCGGCACAACCCACCATCTAAAGGAATAAACTTCATGTTCAAACATAAACCTATCATTCGCTATGCAGCCATCGCTCTGACAGCTCTCGGACTTGCCGGAGCTGCCAGCACGGCCTCAGCCGAAGGTCTTATCTCGATCATCGTTAACGACCCTGCGAATCCTTACTGGCTGACTGAAGGCAACGTTGCTGCAGCTACTGCAGAGGAGCTGGGCTATGAGTCTACTGTGGGTGCACACAAGGGTGATACAAACGCAGAGAGCAACTTGATCGATACGGCAATAACCAACAAGTCGGTTGCGATCATTCTTGATCCTGCCGATGCCAGTGGTTCGATTGGTGCAGTCAAGAAAGCAGTTGCAGCCAACATTCCGGTTTTTCTGGTCAACGCTGAAATCAACGAAGAAGGCATTGCAACTGCGCAGTTGGTATCGAATAACGCACAGGGTGCAGCGCTAGGAGCACAGCAATGGGTAGAGACTGTTGGAGATGCTGGGAAGTACGTTGAGCTTTTTGGTGCACCGTCTGATAACAATGCGGCGACTCGCTCAAACGGTTACGACACGGTGCTCAGCCAATACCCGGATCTGGAAAAAGCAGGTTCTGAAGTAGCTAACTGGAATCGAACAGAGGGCTACAACAAGATGCAGAATCTGATGCAGGCCAACCCTGATATTATCGGAGTGATTAGTGGTAACGACGAAATGGCACTAGGCGCTATCGCCGCTCTCAAGGAAGCGGGAAAGCTGGACATGGTGAAGGTCGGCGGCTTCGACGGTTCTCCTGATGCAGTAGCAGCGATCAAAGCAGGCACCATGCAGTATTCTGTATTGCAGCCAGTTGCGGTATTTGCCAGAGAAGCTGTAATGCAAGCTGATTCGTTCCTGAAAACGGGTGAAACAGGTGCTGACAGTGAAAAGCAGTTATTCGATTGCCTGCTTATTACAACGGAAAATGTAGATAAAATGACAGCTCCTTTCACGCTGTCTGAGTGATCGTAGGAGGGGAGTGCAGCATAGCTGCACTCCCCATCGTAATGCGACCTGCACAATGCTCACAGGCAAATCGAAGATCAATAATTTGTTTGCATGAATACTGATACCCCAAAGCCCGACGTATTACCGGTTGATAATCGACAGGCCCGTCAACTTACACGGCAGCAATCTATAGCTGAGCTTGTGATGAGTGAGGGTTCAGTGCGGATTGATGATCTGGCTGAACGCTTCGAAATCAGTTTAATGACCATCCATCGTGATCTTGATGAGTTGGTTAATAGAGGATTGTTACGCAAGTCCCGTGGTATAGCTTCCGCTGCACCTACCAGCCTGATAGAAGCTAGCGATGTTTACCGCTCCAGTCGACAGGCTACTGAAAAATACGCTATTGCAAAGATGGCAATGAATTATGTGGAGCCTGGCCACGCTATTTTTCTTGATGACTCCACGACGGTGCTACAGATGGCAGCTTTGCTGCCCTCGAAGGTACCGTTGACTGTCATCACAAACTCTCTGACTTTAATGAATGAGCTAAAAGATGTACGTGACCTGACATTGCTTGCACTGGGTGGTCAGCACTACAGCTGGTGTAACGCATTCATGGGGCATATGACCAACAACGAAATAGCAGGTTTACGCGCAGATACATTAATTATGTCAATGGCTGCTATTACAGATGACATCGGTTTTCATCAATCACCCGATATGATCGAAAGCAAGAAAGCCATGTTTGATTCGGCGTCCAGGCGCATCCTGCTAATGGATCACTCTAAGCTTGAGCGACGGGCATTGCATAGTTTTCTGCCGCTAAGCGATTTTGATATTGTCATTTTTGATGATGGAACGCCTATTGAACACTTGAATCGCATGCGTAATAAGGGTATCAATATTGTCGTCGCCCCCGTCAATAGCGGCCCGCTTGAATC
Organism: Granulosicoccus sp.; assembly: GCA_023301795.1. Classification (GTDB taxonomy): domain Bacteria; phylum Pseudomonadota; class Gammaproteobacteria; order Granulosicoccales; family Granulosicoccaceae; genus Granulosicoccus. The sequence continues at coordinate 14,828 of JALZVU010000069.1, read as the reverse complement.
TACTCGGCAATTGTCTGAACAATAGCTTGGGCGAGTAATTTCATGGATTGTCGGTCAGTAACCCAGTAAACGGAGCGAGACGCGAACATGCCAAGCTTACTCGGGATCGACAATGGGCTCACCGTCACCAAAGCTGTGATCTTTGATGTTGACGGGACGCAGTTATCAGTCGCCCGCCGCAGGACACCTCAGTCAATGCCGCAACCTAGGCATGTTGAGCGCGATATGTCTGTGCTCTGGCTGGAAACAGCGGCGGCTATCAGGGAGGCGCTTGCTCTGAGTGGTAGGCCATCAGATGATATCAAGGCGGTTGCCGCGACTGCACACGGTGATGGGCTCTACTTACTTGATAAACATAATCAACCGCTAGGTCCAGGTATTCTGTCGCTTGATAGTCGTGCCGGCGGTATTATCGAACGCTGGTCAACAGGACTTGTTTTTGAGAAGGCTCTCTCTTTAACAGGGCAGGTGCCTCACGTCTCAGCACCCTCGGCATTACTGGCCTGGATCCAAGAACATGAGCCAACGCGCTATCGCCAGATTGCGCACATCCTGAGTTGCAAAGACTGGCTACGTTATTGTCTCAGTGGTTCGATTGGAACCGATCGTACCGAAGCTAGCGCCTCCTTCACTGATGTTCATTCTCAGTCTTACTCCCGGCTGGCAATGGAGCTTTACGAGCTTGAAGGCTTGTTCGATGCATTGCCACCGGTAACGCATTCTGCCCAAGTGATCGGACATGTGACGGTTGAGGCTGCCGAATTAACTGGGCTTGTTGCGGGCCTTCCTGTTGCCAGCGGATTGCACGATGTCACAGCTTCAGCATTAGGTGTGGGTGGCCACGATGATCATGTGTTGAGTATTGTTGCCGGTACCTATTCGATCAATGAAATAGTTGATACCACACCACATATTGATCAGCGCTGGATGTGTCGTAGCGCGATTGAACCAACGCGCTGGAATCACATGGCCATCTCCCCAGCATCAACTGCAAATTATGACTGGTTTGTCGATACCTTTTGTCGTCTGGAACAAGATATTGCATGCGCTAATCAACAATCAATCCACGTACTGTTGGGGCAGGAAATCGAACAGGCAATGCACAGGTCATCCACTGTACTCTTTCATCCTTATCTTTTTGGCTCGCCGTTTGGTGATGTTGCCAGTGGCAGTTTTATAGGATTGCGCGGCTGGCATGATCGCGGCGATATGCTGAAAGCTGTGCTAGAAGGGATTAGCTTTAACCATCGTACCCACGTTGAAGCTCTTCACGATAGTTTTGATTTCCGCGAAGTTCGGCTCACAGGCGGTGGATCGAGAAATACGACTTTTGCTCAGATGTTTGCCGATGTTCTTGGGCTGCCTGTGCTGGTCACATCGTGCGATGAGCCTGCAGCTTATGGTGCAGCAATCTGTGCGGGTACGGCTGTCGGAATATACCCATCTGTGCACAATGGTCCGCGTTTGTTTGATACTGATGCGCGGTTATTTCAGCCAGACAGTGCAAGAACTGAAGTTTACAATAAGCGCTTTTCGATATTTACAAGCCTTGCGCAGACACTTCAAGCGCAATGGCCACACATCGAGAGTCTGGCGGATCCCGTGTCATGAAAAAAAACCAGTTGTTTGGGGCACGATCTATTATTGCTCCAGATCACGAGCATGAAGTTGATGTTGTCATTATCGGTGGTGGCATTAATGGTGTCGGTTTGTTCCGTGATTTATGTTTGCAGGGAGTCACTTGTCTGCTGGTGGAGAAGGGTGACTTTGGAGGTGGTACTAGTGCCGCCCCCTCCCGATTGATCCATGGAGGGCTCAAGTACCTGGAAACCGGAGAGCTTGGTCTGGTGGCTCAATCTACCCTTGAGCGAAATCTGTTGCTCAAGAACGCAGCACATTTGGTTAAGCCCCTTGAGACATTGATTCCTGTATTTTCCTGGACTCGAGGTATTTTCGCGGCATTGCGCACGTTATTCGGATCAACCACTGCGCCTCGTAGCCGGGGAGCTGTTCTGATCAAGATTGGCTTGGCAATGTACGATTTTTACGGTTCGCGACATCGTGTCATGCCGCGTCACCGTCTGTTAGGGCGAAAGCGGGCATTGCAGGAAATGCCTGCTATTACCTCTTCAATTGTCGCCGCTGGTGTCTATCACGACGCAACAATTATCCATCCCGAGCGGCTTGTTCTTGAATTGATTACGGATGGCCTTATTGCCAATACATTATCTGCGGCGGTGAACTACACCTCAATCCAACAATGCAAGGGTGAATTAATAGAATTTAAAACCCATGAGTGTGAACCGTTTACAGTGCGCCCGCGCATTGTGGTGAATGCTGCTGGCCCATGGATTGATCAGGTCAACTCAGTGCTGGGGGCTCCTTCGAAAATGATAGGAGGTACCAAGGGTTCTCATATCCTGTTGAAGCATGATGAGCTTGTACAAAGCCTGGCAGGTAGGATGATCTATTTTGAAGCGGATGATGGCCGAATCTGTCTAGTATTCGAATACCTTGGGCTTGCGATGGTGGGCTCGACCGACACGGCAGCTGATGATCCTGACGCGGTGTACTGCGAGCCAGAGGAAGTTGACTATTTCCTGGATAGTGTAAGAGCGCTACTGCCTGAGCTGCAGTTTGAAGCCACTCAGGTGGTCTATGCGTATAGTGGAATTCGGCCGCTGCCAGCGAGCAATGCATCCATACCTGGCCTGATTAGCCGAGATCATTCTGCGCCAGTGGCTGAAGCGGACACCCAGCGTGCCTTTCCGATTATTTCGCTGATAGGTGGAAAATGGACAACGTTTCGTGGTTTTGCTGAAGAGGTTGCCGATGTCATCCTGGAGAGACTGGCGCGTCCTCGTGTCATGAGTACACAATCATTGCCCATTGGTGGGGGCAGGGGATTTCCGCAAAATACAGCCGCACGTAAACAATGGATGAATGAGGCTACCGCCAAAACCGGATTGGCAGAAGATCGTGTTGTACAGTTATTAGAACGGTATGGTACTAGTGCATTACTTATTGCACACCACCGGGGGCCGTGGAGCGACGACGTGCGTCTGCGAGACTCTAGTCATTATAGTTTCGCAGAACTTGATTACATAGTAAAAAATGAATGTGTTGAGCATTTGCTTGATGTCATTCTAAGACGAACAACGCTAGCGATAACCGGGTCGTTGACAGCTTATGATCTGGAACAGATATCGACTGTTGCAGACGCCGCCCTTGGCTGGGGTGCCGAGCGTACCCGTCAAGAGATGGAAGATGTCGTTCAACAACTTGCCGAGAAACATCGAATGCATTTGTGAACAGAGAAGAATATAAAAGCTGGCTATTGGTCATGATACTTAGCATCGAGTGCATTGATAGCATCGACATTTGCTGCGGAACGACCTTCAGGATCGAAATTACAGGCTATAAAAGCATCGGCAATTGTATTGGCAAGCTCAGCGCCAATGACACGCGCACCCATGGTGATTATCTGGGCGTTGTTTGACAGGGCAGCACGCTGTGCTGAATAGGTATCGTGCGTTTGTGCTGCTCGAATGCCTGGTACCTTGTTAGCTGACAGGCAGACGCCTATGCCAGTGCCGCAGCAAAGGATGGCACGATCATAGCTGCCGTTCAGTACAGCACTGGCAACACGGTCTGCCAGCTCAGCATAATAGCTCTCAGAACCTTCAGGTGGGCTACTGACGTCGAACACTTGTAGACCATCCCGGCCACTCAGGTGCTTGGCCAGTGATTCTGCCATAGCCGCTCCAGCGCTATCACCTGCAATCGCGATTCTCATAGTATTAACCTTTGTTAGACTCGGTTGATTGTTGTATGTCTATGGTGCTGATTCGTAATTCGGTACTGATATTGGTATGTGACAGCTACTGCTGTGTTTGTATTTTATTTATTTCTAAGATGCCTAGTTTGTCAAAGCTGACCTGCATCGGGAAAGGATGTCCAGATACCCCTCAACCTGCCATGCAGAGCGACCAATGAACAAACCATTAATATGGGGGCACTTAGTAAGCTCTGTACAGTTGTCAGGATTTACGCTCCCTCCATAAAGGCAAGGCAATGCGCGACCGACAATGTTTTCAGCCGCGTCAATGATGTTTGCCTGCTGTTCATCGGCGTATTCGGGCGTTGCTGGTTTGCCGTGTGCACCGATAGCCCATACTGGCTCATAGGCCAGCAATATGGGGGCTTGATGCTGCTGCACGCTTAAGCGCTCCAGCGCAGCCTCAACTTGTCTTCGAAGAATTTCGGTGGCGCGCCCAGTAGATTTTTCGTCGGCCGTTTCTCCCAAACAGATTAACGGTATAAGGCCATGACGCACCGCAGACTCGGTTTTCAAGCCTACGGACTCATTGGTTTCACCAAAATAGGTGCGACGTTCGGAATGTCCTAACTCAACGATATCGACAGAGCAGTCAGTGAGCATTGATGGCGATATTTCACCCGTCCATGCCCCATCGTCAGCCCAATGCATATTTTGAGCACCTACCTTTATGTCGGTGTTTGCCAATAACGTCTTGACCTGCCTAACGGCTGTAAAAGCAGGAATGATAAAGCGTTGAATGGCTGGCTCAGCTTGTGTTGTGGCCAATGCAGTTGCAAAGCCTTCAGCCTCAGCCAGTGTCTTGTTCATTTTCCAGCTGGTGCCAACCCAGAACTTCTTGGTGTCGATCATACTCAATTGTCACCTGCATAATAAAGTGAAATGCCATTGTTTTGCAGAGCCTCAGCGTTAGAGCTCGTCAGTTCTCTGTTTGTGATTACACCATCAAATTCGCTTAGCTTGGCGAGGAAGTAAAGCGCGGTGCGTTCAAATTTATGATGATCAACAATTAAATAGCGGCGAGCCGAAGATTTGATCATACGGCGCTTCACCGCCACTACCTCCAGATCCTGATGAAAGGCGGATGCTGGGTCAGCTGCAGAACTGGACAAGAAAGCGACGTCTGCGCGTAGATCATCGATTGCGCTTTCAGTCAATATGCCAAAGAAACCATTGAATTTTTTTGAGTAGGTACCGCCTAGCGCAAGCACGGTGATTCCCGTAATGCCGCCTAGGTCAGAAATTACTGAAAGATTATTGGTAATAATGGTCAAGGGGGCTTTATCGATCAAAAAGGGTGCAATCGCCAAAGAGGTAGAGCCATCATCAAGCATGACGCTCATGCCCGGTTCGATGAATTCAGCAGCGCGCTGCGCAATGCTGCGTTTTTCATTGGCCGACATCTGCACGCGATAGCGAAAATCGCTTTCGAACTGTAGGCTTGATTTTACCGTCGCGCCACCGCGTTGCTTGCGCAGCAACCCCTGAGACTCAAGAGCGTCGAGATCTCTATGAATAGTCATGATAGAGACATCGAAGTGTTGGGCTAGTCTATTCAGCGAGGCGCTGCCCTCTGTTACTAGCAACTCAACGATCTTTTGGCGCCGAGAATCAGCTTTCAACACGATATTCCGAGCTAGAGTGATATTGGTAACATTCAACATAACACATAGCTGGTAGCGATGTGATTTTGTGATTTTTTATGTGAGGCTATTGCCACTGCCGGAACAATCGATGAGCAGCCCCTATCGCTGCTCATGATCGTCTTTTCTTTCGGTGGCGGATTAATCAGTGCTGGATTTACTTTCTTGTATACCTTTGTCCATCCCACAAGATATCGTTACCCTCTACTATGATTTCAATTTCCCGATCAGTGAGAATGGCGTTAAAGCTGTTGACGCCTGAGAAACTGATGGTGCCAGCTTCTGCGATATCCAGATAAACCCAAGTGAAAGAGTTGTTAGAGAAACTAATACTCCAATATCCTAAAGCGACAGACTCAGCCGTGGGTCTGCCCAGTTCTTGTAAGCTAACAGACTCATAAATAGCTCCATCGAAAAATGCTAGAAGTTCTTCTTGTGAATCAAACTGATTGGATACGTCTCTTTGGTACTCGATGGAATTAATAATAAACCTGTCGTTATCAAGAAGCACCACTGTGAAGTCTGTATTGCCTAAATCTACTTTGAAGCGCGTGTTATCGATGTAGGTGACAGTACCAATTGCAACGGTGTCCTGCACGCTCCACGAAACTTCGTTGCCGTTAAATCGTATTGACCAATTCCCCATCGCTAGTTCGCCTGAAGGGCCTTCGCCAATATCAAACTGTTCTATCGTGTTGTATGTGCGTCCATCAAAATACAGCTCCATGCTTTCTTGAGAGTCGAACTGCGATGAGCTCGTGGCTCTCAGGTAGCTAACGGAGTCCCAGATCAAGTTGCTGCCATCAGATTCGAAAACGACCTCACGATCTGAAAATACGGCTGCCAATTGTTGTTCACCCGTGTTGGAATACGACGCGACTTCAACGATGTCTGCATTCTCCCAGGTAGCTGTGTCTTCGGTGAAGCTGACGATGCCAGGTAGTGTCGGATTTGTGGATACAAAAGTCGCACCAGAAAATTGGGCAATGCTTAGTTCTGGAGAGTTGTTTGGCTCTTGGGCCGTGTCTGTTGGTTGGGTTTGCTGGGCGGAATCGTCTGTGCCGAGGCTGGTTCCGCTACTACAGCCGGTGAGGACGAGTAAAGTTAAAGCTGAAACTACCCACGTAAATCGCATTGCTTGTATTCCATTTATATATTGGTTGATAAGTGAACTCAATTGAGCTCTCCATGTCTATTTGGGAGTATATTCCCAAGAAAGAATAAGTTACTACAGTGCTGTTTAGATCGTCAAGTGGATAACTGCAGAATCGTAGCTAGAACTCAGAAATCGTGAGAATTGGTTCAAGAAAACGTGTTTTTAACTTCACCCCAATATCGCGTTGGTACTATTGGGCTGGTGGTGAGGAGCACCATTAGGCTGCCGGCTGAAATATTTTGAACCTTTGTGGCTTTGTGGAGTCTGAGGCGCAGTTAACCGGCTGGGGACCCCGACTTGAGCAGAACGTATACTTTTTTGATCTTGGTTGTTCTGGTGCTGTCTGGATGTGCAACGAAGCAGCCTAGTGCTGGACCGTCTGCTTCGGAGGGGCCTAATCAAGTCACGGTATCCCTAACGGGTTTGCAGTGCTGTGATAACGCAGTCAGAGTTGCTTTGTATCAACGGGATGCAGACTGGTTGAAGAGCGACCGGGTCTTTAAGGCCCGCTTGATTATCGCTAACAGCGAGCTAGAGTCATTCACATTTTATGGTCTGCCCGCCGGTACCTACGCTATTGCAGCATTTCAAGATACCAACGATAACGGTTCGCTGGATCGTTGGCTGGGTCTGTTTCCAAAAGAGCCCGTTGCGTTCTCCAATGTCAGCGAGTGGCGCAAACCGCCTAGTTTTGCCGACGCGTCTTTTTCCATACCCATTTTGGATGCCGCGCTGGACACCAAACCAGAGGGCGGATTAGAAACCCCAGTTGAAACCATAGAGGTAGCATTTTGATATTGCCTACGTTAACCAAACAAACCGATATGATCTGCGCTTGCTTGGGTAGACTCGCGTTGGTTTTTGCGCTGGTTCTATGCTCAAGCGCGGTCCTGGCGAAGACGGTCAACGGATTTGATCTAAGTGGTGCCAGCGTGCCTGCCTCTGAAATTAGTCAAGGGGGGCCGCCGCGAGACGGTATCCCAGCAATCGATCAGCCGAAGTTTGTGGCCGTGGCTGAAGTTGACTGGCTAGAGGATGATGCACTAGTTCTAGGTCTGCAATACAACGACCAAACTCGAGCCTATCCCATTGAAATATTAAATTGGCATGAGTTGGTGAACGACGTTTTTGGTGATCAAGGCGTATTGATCAGCTTTTGTCCTTTGTGTGGAACTGGCATGGCCTTCAATGCAGAGGTTGAAGGTGAGCGCTTAGACTTTGGCGTTTCTGGATTGCTGCATAACAGCGATATACTTTTTTACGATCGCCAAAGTGATTCCTTATGGTCTCAGATAAAACGCGAAGCTATTACCGGACGCTGGCAAGATACCCAGTTGCAACAATTACCATTGGAACACACGACTTGGAAAAAGTGGCGCGAAGCAAATCCCCAGTCTCAAGTGTTGGATAACAAACAAGGCTTCTCACGTAACTATAAAGATGACCCGTACTCAGGTTACGAGAAAACCAGACGACTGTTTTTTAAGGTCGCTGGACCGAAACGTGGGGCATATCATCCGAAAGAGCGCGTGTTGGGTCTGGTAGAGGGGGATCAAACGCTGGCGATACCCTTCGTTGAGCTAAGGAGCCAAGCAAAAGACGAATTTACTATCGACTTCTCTGGTGAACCGGTCACCATTGTCTGGGACGAAGACACCAACACGGCCACGGCCAAGACAGAAGATGGTCAGATACGCGTACACACCATCGCGTTCTGGTTCGCCTGGTCAGCGTTTCATCCTAAAACCGAGGTGTTTAAGGCAGATTGACCTGATGATAGATTCATGTATCAAGGTGCTGTTGAATAGTCTTGGGTACGAGAAGCAGTATCAACACCAATTATTGATCGCAGAGCATGACGACTCCGGAAGATTCGTACTAAACTAGAGAAGTTCGGCTAAAGTGTCGATCCTAGAATCTATATGGAAATTCTTCTTTATGCGTCAAATGAAACAACTGGTGCTGGCTATTATATTTGCCACGGCCTGCGGCTCAATCCATGCGTTCGACGGTGATCGACGCGGCTTCATGATCGGTGCTGGAGGAGGGTTTCACACGACGGACTTCGATGCCAGCAACAATGGTTTCGCTGGTTCACCCGATTCTGAATTTGGCGCTGTGCTTCGCCTGACTGTCGGTGCGGGCATCAACGAAAAGTTCACGGTTTACGGCATATACGATATCGAGCAGGATGACGACACGGTTTACGGGCTGCTAGGTCCCGGTGGCACGTTCTATTTTCGTGACGCTGGTCCGAGTGCCTATTTGTTCGGCGGAGCTGGCCTTGGAGTGCTCAGTTTCTCTGACAGAGAGCGATTTGGGAATAACAGACGCTTTGATTACGAGACCGCCACCGGCTTCGGTTTGTTGTTCGGTGGAGGCTATGCCTTTACGCGTGGTTTTCATGTCGATGGAAGCGTGATGTACCTGGACGTCACCGACGACGACAACTTCGAATTTGATACCGACTACGAGATCACCAGTTTGCGCGTCACGGCGAGTTACGTTTGGTTCTGACTCGTTTGCGCGGGGCGAAAAACAGTGCGCTCGCGCTTACTGTCCAGCGACTATGCCAGTGATGCTATACAAGCAATGTTCTTGCATTCCAGAGAGCTTATCAAGCCGACGATTGCATTCACTAACCATCGCATGACGTTGTTCTTGCGTGCGACATGCCGGGGAAAACTCCATGACACGCGGCAGTCATTCTAATTTCGCAGTATTGTGATGTTGTAATGTGCAAGAGTTTCAATTGGACGGTCGTAGCGTTACCAATCTCGATAATACCGTCTGTGAATAAAATGACGCCTACCAGTACCGTTGGAAAGCACGCCAAGTGCTCATCTCGCTATACAATGTCAGGACACGCCACATCGACCCCACGTCCGACATGATATTGACCGATGCCGCAAATCCAGTTTTCACTCCTATGCCAGCGATGGCACCGGTCATTGACTCGCCACTCGTCAGCGCTCTAAAGACACCGCGCGAGAGCGTCAATGTCCACTGTAGTGTGGAGGGGGGTTACACGGTAGTGGACGCTCAAATAGCCTCTGGATTAAACCCAGACGAGTGCTTTCGCATCCCACCGGTCTACCCTGAGTGGTTGGGTGATCGCGGTTTCACAGCGGTACACAACACCCGCTTTGCCTATGTGGTGGGCGAGATGGCGCGTGGCATTGCCACCCCTGAGATGGTGGTGGCCGCAGCCAAAGCAGGGCTCCTTGGATTCTACGGCAGTGCAGGCTTACCACTGACTGAAGTACGCGTTGGCATTGAAAAAATCAAGGCTGCGCTTCCGTCACCAGAATTCACCTGGGGCGCTAATCTCATTCATTCTCCACAGCAACCTGACATGGAGCGCGCTGTTGTGGATCTGTTCCTGGAAACACAGGTAAAACGGGTATCGGCATCTGCGTTCATGCAGCTTTCACCCGAAATCGTACGCTATAGCGCGCAGGGCTTGCGCCGCTCGGGTGATCGCATCGAACGTCATACCCATGTGTTTGCCAAAGTCTCGCGAGTAGAGGTAGCGGAGAAGTTCATGTCACCCGCACCTGTTGAGATGCTGCGTGAGCTTGTCGCAAAAGGCGATATCAGCGAACAACAGGCGCAGCTGGCAGCGTTGGTGCCGGTAGCAGCAGATATCACTGCAGAATCAGATTCAGGTGGGCATACCGATAACCGCCCAGCCTCGGTATTGTTCAGTTCATTGCTCGAGACTGCCGGCAGAATTGCTCGCCAACACGGCTTTGATGATCGCTCAATCCGAATTGGCCTGGCAGGGGGCATTGCAACCCCACAGGCGGTGGCTGGGGCTTTTCAAATGGGTGCGGCCTATGTGCTGAGTGGCTCGGTCAATCAACCTGCGTTGGAGTCTGGCTTGTCTAAACAAGCGCGCCAGATGCTCGCGCAAGCGGGTGCAGCTGATGTGATGATGGCACCAGCCGCTGATATGTTCGAGCAGGGCGTGGACGTACAGGTGCTTAAACGCGGCACCTTGTTTGGTCTGTACGCTAAGCGTCTGCATACGCTCTACCGTGCCGGCACAACATTGGACGCCCTGTCGACTGTTGATCGCGAATGGTTCGAAAAGCGTTTGGGGCAAAGCATCGACACCGCCTGGAGTGAGACGGCTGATTACCTGCAGCAGAACAACCCCCAGGCTCTGGCCAGCGCGCAAACCGATGGCAACTATCGTTTTGCACTGTTGTGCCGCCGTTACCTATTCATGGCCTCGCAATGGGCGCGCGATGGTGAAGCTGCACGAGAGGCTGATTATCAGATCTGGTGTGGGCCTGCCATGGGTGCATTTAATCACTGGGCCAAAGGTACCTGTCTGGAGCCTTTGGAGAACCGCACTGTGCGCCAAATTGCGTGGAATTTGCTGGAAGGAGCGGCGCGTGTTACCCGTGCGGCACAGCTTCGATCGTTTGGCGTAGCACTGCCGGAGGGCGCGTTCCGTTACAATCCTCAAGTCTTTGAGTAAAAAACCGGATTGAGTAGGTATACGCGTGACAAGTAGTGAGCATCCGAACAATGCAGCTGAGCCCATTGCTGTCGTTGCTATCGGCTCGATTTTTCCGGGCCGAGGCGATACGACAGGATTCTGGCGCGACATCGTTGAAGGCGTTGACACCTTCACATCGGTGCCTAGCACCCATTGGCTAACGGGCGACTTCTACGATAGCGACAAGAGCGCTCGTGATCGAACCTATGGCTCACGGGGCGCATTCCTACCGCCCACCTCGTTCGATCCACTGGCGTTCGGCGTGCCTCCCAATTCCCTCTCCAGCACCGACACCGCGCAACTGCTTGCGCTGGTAGCGGCGCGTAGCGTGCTTGATGATATGGAGCGCGAAACTAATGGCCCACTGGACAAGTCTCGCGCCAGTGTAATTCTTGGCGTTGCTGCGGCTACCGAGCTGGCAGGGCAAATGGTTGGACGACTGCAGCGTCCCGCCTGGGTCAAAGGCATGCGTGAAGCAGGTCTTGATGAGGCGCAAGTACAAGACATTGCAGATCGAATCAGTACCAACTTCGTTGAATGGAAAGAGACTACATTCCCCGGACTACTTGGCAACGTGGTTGCTGGACGTATCGCCAATCGATTAGATTTTGGTGGGAGCAACTACGTCACTGATGCAGCGTGCGCCTCAAGTCTGTCTGCAATGCAGATAGCGTTGCATGAACTGCATGCCGGAGATTCTGATCTTGTACTTACAGGTGGCGTAGATGCCTTGAACGACATCTTCATGTACATGTGTTTCTCCAAGACACCAGCGCTATCCCCCAGTGGTGACTGCCGCCCCTTATCTGCTGACGCCGATGGCACGATGCTGGGCGAAGGTGTTGGCATGATGGCCTTGCGACGCCTGTCTGATGCGGAACGCGACGGAAATAGAATTCACGCCATCATCAAAGGCCTTGGCGGCGGATCTGATGGCCGCTCTACGGCTGTCTACGCGCCACTCGCCAGCGGCCAGGAACGCACACTGACACGCGCCTATCGCAAGGCAGGCTACTCGCCTAGAACTGTCGAGCTGGTAGAGGCGCACGGTACCGGTACCGTCGCAGGTGATAAAACCGAACTGGAAGCCTTGCACAGTGTATTCGACCCGGATGGGGATGCGGATACTCCCTGGTGTGCGTTAGGGTCTGTGAAAGCGCAGATAGGTCATACCAAAGCGGCCGCAGGTGCTGCAGGATTGCTGAAAGTGATTGGCGGTCTGAGTCGTAAAATATTGCCACCCACTATTAAAGTGCGCCAACCTGCAGAAGCATTGTGCAAAGACACGCCATTTTATCTTGGCACTCAGGCCAGACCTTGGATTCGTGGCTCAGCCCATCCGCGCAGGGCTTCGGTAAGCTCGTTTGGTTTTGGAGGAAGCAACTTTCACGTAACGCTTGAGGAATACACAGGCAAGAACGCTGTGCAACCTACACGCGTCATGCCTGCAGAGCTGTTGTTGTTCTCGGCGTTTACGGCATCGGGCCTGTGTGAGCAGGTGGAGGCTATTACACTGGGCGTCGTGCATGAAGATGATCTAGCCCGTGTCGCATCTCAGACGTGGACAGGGTTTGATCCCAAACATGCGCACCGTGCGTCCATCGTCGCTGAGACACCACAGCATCTAACAACGTTGAAAGCAAAGCTGATCACATTGATTGGTCAAGGCAAGCACGCACCTGTGTTGCCCAATCAGTACATTCGCTATAACGAAGGGCTCGCTGTACCCGGCAAGCTTGCACTGCTGTTTGCCGGGCAAGGTAGTCAGTACGTGGGCATGGGCGCGGATATCGCTATGGCTTTTGGGCAAGCAAGAGCGGTATGGGATTCTGCGTGTGATCTGCCTGCCACCGCTGATTTGAAATTGCACGATCTGGCATTCCCACCTACGATGTTTACCGATGAGGCTGCCTCTGCAGCCACGGCAAAGTTAACGGCTATGCAAAACGCGCAGCCTGCTATTGCCGCTGTTGCATTGTCGCAACTGGCGCTGCTCAGACAACTGGGTGTGCGTGCCGATATGCAGGCCGGACACAGTTTTGGTGAGGTGATGGCTTTGCACAGTGCCGGTGTGTTTGATGCACCCACTGCACTGACTATCGCCTGCGAACGTGCAAACGCCATGAGCACCGCAGCCGCGTCAACAAGTGGCGGCATGTTAGCCGTGCAGGCCTCAGCAAATCGGACTGCAGAAGCGCTCGCTGGCATGCCTTCAGAGGTGCGTCAGGGAATTACGCTAGCCAATGACAATGCGCCAGAGCAAGTCATTTTGTCGGGCGATAAGACAAATTTGCAGCACGTTGCCAGCTTACTTGCCAGCCAGGATATCAACAGCCAGACATTACCCGTGGCGGCAGCCTTCCATTCACCACAGGTCGCTCAGGCTGTACAGCCTTTCGCTCAAACATTGTCATCGCATGCATTAGGCACACCGACAACGTCGGTGTATGCCAACAGCACAGCAAAACCTTACCCATCAGACGCCGCTGATATCGTTACGCTCTTAAGTGGACAAATTGGCGAGTCAGTAAAATTCCGCGAATCTCTGCTTGCCATGCATGCAGCAGGCGCTACTACCTTTCTGGAAGTTGGCCCGGGCTCGGTGCTCACTAATCTTGTTCGCAAAACGTTGCCCAACATCGGTGTTAACGCCATTGCACTGGATGACAAAGCCGGCAACGGTACGACGTCTTTGCTGTGTGCTGTTGGGCAGCTGGCAGTGTCAGGCATAGCTGTAGATATTGCCAGTCTGTACGAAGGACTGCCAGCACCGTTGGAGCGTGTAGAACCCGGTAAGTTTGCGGTGGACATTCTGGGCAGTAACTATCAGAAGCCTTATCCGCCGCAAGGTGAGCAGGTGCCAGAACCCAATCAGAAAGAACACGGTTTGAAAGTAGTTGAGTCAGGGGTTGCGGCTGTCGCAAAGCCTGCATCGCTAGTCGCTCAGGTAGCTCAACCGGCAGTACCTGTACCTCAGCAGTCGAACGGCGCTGCAATACTCAGGACGACACAGTCGTCCGGATTGGCAAGGATGCGCAAAGCACCTGTCTCCGTCAGAACACTATCTGCAGCTCGATCATTCGGATCTGCAAACGGATCCCGTGCAGTTGCGGCAGTACAAACACAACACTCGACGCAGTCCAGGCAACACGCTTTCGCCGTCGACGTTACCTCTCATCAACCATCAGCTGCGGCTAAATCAACTATGGTCATGCAAAATCAATCTTCAGCATCCTCACAGGCCGCTCAATGTCACCAGTCGCAGCCCGTTTCAAGTACACCGCAAACTAATGGTGCGCACCAAACCGACGTGACGGGCGAGGCGCATGCGCAGCCTGCTGCGTTATCAGATTCGATGCGTCGAACCCTGTTTAATGATGTATCGGCGGTACATGCAGATTACATGGCAGCGGTTACCGCAGCCCATCAATCGTATTTGAACATTGCAGCCGGATTAATGGGCGGCGGGGCTGGTGCGGCGTTGACCATGCCAGCAGAGCAGATTGCGTTACCGAACCCTATGCCAACAACAGACAGTGTCGCCACGTCGGCACCTGCAGCTCCAGCTGCTGCGTCTCTCAATGGTCATAGCCACATGAATGGTGCATCACATTCAGCGCTCAACGGCGGATCGCCAGCGCCAGTGGTTACGAACGGATCAGGCAATCCTGCTGCACAGGT